>JBFYNP010000136.1:0-2666 GCA_041304325.1 Candidatus Bathyarchaeota archaeon | reverse complement strand
TGAGGAGGGTGGTGATGGTCGAGATGTTAAGAGGTACCGTATTACGGAGTCTGGGTTGAATGTGTTGACGTATTTCCGGAAGGCTACTATGAGCCTCCCTAAGAATTGAGCTTTCTTAGCAGTAATCTTTCTGTTATTTCTTCTTTGGTTGATTCCTCCAGAGCAGATCGAAAAGGTTTTGGTAGGATTTGACCATTGACTCGTAGTTAGTCTCCATGGCGTAGAACCTGTCTTCACTGTCTATCAACAGAATTAATGTTCCATTATCACTTAGAATGAAGCTAGGTTGGTCGTGTATTTGGAGGAAAGAAAAATCGCAGTCGCATGTGTTTAACTGCTCGATAACGTATGTGCTGGTCGGGGAATATGTGGTCATAACTTTTATATCCATTTCCTTCTTCTTCATAATTATTTCAAGATCATCGAAGAACGGAGAGTTATAGAGCCAAATAAGGTGCTTATCGCTTACAACGGCCTGAAGTCTACGCGCAGTTTGTTTCGTTAGGTCGTTGATCTTTATGCTTATCTGACGTTTTCCTTCAAGAACCTGAAGAGTCTCTTTCTCAGCGTTTGACTCCGCGATCTTCGGCAATACTTCCCATTGCCGTAAAAGCTCAGATTTTCTCTTCTCGAGTTTATGAATGATTTGACGTCGCTCTTCGATCTCGTTATTCAAAACCTCTTCAAACGACACGGCTGCGAATTTCATGGGTCTCTCAAGGATACGGGTTACCACACCGTTACTCTCTAGAGCTCGAAGTATCTTATATGCCTCGGTTCTGTGTATCCCCAGGTTTACCGCGATCTTCTGAGCTTTCTGAGCGCCAACCTGAGCTAGGTATAGGTAGACCTTAACCTCGTTTTTTGATAGCTTGAATCTCTTTAACGCGTTGTTTATGGATCTTAACGCTTTGAGGCCGTCTTCATGCTCACCGCTCTCTTTAGGTGCGAAGGTTCTTGCGAATTGAAGTAGATCTGGGTCCAGGTCCGTAAAGTTGTCTCGCTCGACGGTCAGCTTCTCCGGTTCCTTCGATTGTTTTATTCGGCTTGTTTGCAATGCTTGCATGCCTAATCTAGTTTACTAAACTATATTCTTAATAAAAGGGGCTTGTGGAGGGTTAACATAGATCAGAGTTCTATATTAATTCTTCATACTTCGGGTTAAGTTAGATTATGAAGTATTTGTGGCAAACTTCTCCCTTAGAAGCCCATAATACCGTCTGAATATTCTTTATGCCTGGGATCCTCGCTATTTCCTGGCCAAGCCTCATAAGATGATCGAAATCGTGAATGACGCCGAGAGCGAGGAGGTCATGATCTCCCATAGTCTTTGTCGCTACAATTATGCTCGGCATCTTGATGAGGGTGTTGAGTATTGTACCTAATTCGGCTTTTGTTTCACCGCTTGAGGATACATCTATATGAAAAGCTGCGGTGCCTTCATAGCCTATCTCACGAGGATCCACAATGACAGTGGAACCGCGAATTACCCCTTCTTCGCAGAGGCGTTTATAGTGGTTTATTATAGTGTCTGGGGATTTATTGTATTCTTTAGCCATCATCCTAAAGCTTGTTCGTGCATCTTCGACAAGAGTTTCTATAATTTTTGTGTCTAATTCGTCTATGAAATTCACCTTTTTAGGAGTTGGTCTAGCTCAAAGTTTTCGGGGCATAGCAGGATATCTTCAATCCAGATGCTGGTCTTCACATCTCGAACGTTTGGAAGTATTTTCACAGACTCGCGGAGACTGTTAAGTTCCTTCACTGAAGGACAGATAGCCACCGCAAAGATGTTGTGAGCACCCATCGTTGGTGTGCAGAAGGTTACTCCAGATATTTTCTTCATCTGGCTAATGACTTCATTTACATGAACGGGTTCTGCGTTTATCTCCATACTAGCCAGCCCGTCGTATCCAGTCATCCTAGGGTTAATGAGAACGGTTGTGCCTTTAACAACCCCGAATCGTTGAAGTCTTTCTAAACGTTTGATGATTGTGTCTACGGAGACTCCGCATTCCTTCGCAATAGAAGCAAAATTTGTTCTGGCATCACGTTGAAGGTTTCGGATCATCCTTAAATCAGTATCATCAAACCTCAAGTTTTTTCTAGTCTTAATGAATCGTACAGAGTTTATAAACTATAATTCTAAGGAAGCTCAATTATCCGTTTTCCGATTTCGGTGCTAGGTCGATAGAGTATAGCAATGTTACCAATGACTTCAATTAATTCTGCTTTAGTTTTTTCAGAAATCTCCTCTGCAAGCTTTAGCCGCTCTTCTCTGAACTCTAGGAACTTTATTTTGATGAGCTCATGGTCGTTGAGGGCTTTCTCTATGGTGGCGATATTAGAGCCTTCGACACCTTTCTTACCGATATGGATCATGGGGCTGAGTTCATGGGCGAGACCCTTGAGATATTGGCGTTGTTTGCTATTCAACGTTAATCAGCTTTCCGCTGGGTTAGAGTGGGCGTAACGTAAAAGGATATCCCCGATACATTTTATATCTCCGTGTAGTCCTTTCTGGTGACGTAGCCCGGTCGTCTAGTGGACAAGGATAGAGGGCTTTGGACCCTTTGACCTGAGTTCGAATCTCAGCCGGGCTACCAACATTAAACAATGCTACATCAGAAATGTTGGGCGGCAGGTACCTGTTTCGCATGTACGAC
>JBFYNP010000135.1:0-22638 GCA_041304325.1 Candidatus Bathyarchaeota archaeon | reverse complement strand
AGAGACGCTGGAAATAAGAGCCTGACAAAAATTGAGAAGCCGAAAAAAGATCCAGAGCCTTATAACCATGTAATTCTAGGCTCACCTATCTGGAATGGATCGATCTCAACACCCATCAGAACCTACATGACCGAGAACAAGCACGCTCTAGGGAATACATCTATCTTCATCACCGGAGATGCCTCAGATAATAGTAAATTGGTACTTGATGTAGAGGCGATCTTGGGAAAGAAACCCGTCGGCTTCCTTAGCCTAAATAAGAAGCTGGATGTCGACTCAGGAAAGTTTGATGAAAAAATCAACGAGTTCCTAAAATCCTTGAACCTAGGTAAAATAGACTAATCATACGAAGTGATCACAGAATGTGAGTTAATTCTTAATACTCACATGCCTCCCGGGGATCCATGAAAGTACTTGCATTCAACGCCAGTCCAAGAAAACAATTTGGTACCACAGATATCATCCTGAGTCACTTTCTCGAAGGAGCACGACAAGCAGGAGCATCCACCAAGAGATACTACGTCACAGACTTGGAAATCAATGGATGCATCGGCTGCTTCACATGCTGGACAAAAACCCCGGGAAAATGCATACACCGAGACGATATGGATTGGCTTATTCCCGAGTCCCAAGACGCTGATGTAATCGTTCTTGGTACGCCCATCTATAATGGTAACATAATCCATTATCTGCAGCGGATGACAGAACGCCTTCTGCCTACTCAACTCCCTTGGATGGAAGAGCAAGGAGAAATCACGCAACATCCCTCACGGCACAAGAAAAAACCACAAAAAATGGTTTTAGTGGCGGTAGCTGGGTTTCCTGATTACCAAGCTTTCAACATCGTTAAAGCCATGTCCCCAAATTCGCTACAAATCTTACTTCCCAGTAGCCAAATCCTCCAAGATCCAGTGGGTGTTACCCTGATGAAAGATTTCATAGACGCAGTGACAAGCTCAGCGAAACAATTAATCCAATACGGAATAGTGGATGAGGAAACTAAAAAGAGACTCGTTGTCGAATTCAGCCCTGAAATGAAAAATATGATGAGAGAACAAGCAAACAAACACTTCGAAACCCAGCTGACAAAATGAGCCTATATACTGCCCCAAAAAGTCGCTGCTCAGATATTTATCGTTTTTAACGATGAAGTGCCTTAGCTGCTTTTTCGAGCCTCTCAAGGGCTTGCTTTAGTATACTTCTAGGGCATGCAATGTTGATTCTCATGAACATGGATCCACCGCTACCGAACATGGTTCCCTCGTCGAGCCATAGCTTTGCCTTCGTCCTCATGAATTCCTTTAACGCTGCGTCATCCATGCCAAAAGAAGTACAGTCCACCCAAACTAGGTATGTACCTTCAAGCGGGTAAACTATTAGTCCAGGAATTTTATCCTTGATGAATTTTTCAAGGAACTTGAGGTTTCCCTTAAGGTAGACGAGAAGTTCATCCAACCACGCCTCACCCTTCGTATAAGCTGCTTCCTGCGCGATCATTCCGAAAAGGTTGACGCTACCGACACTATTATTAATCGTAACCGCTTGGAACGCATCTCTAAGCTTTTTATTAGGTATAACGGCCGTTGAATTAGTTAAGCCTGCAACGTTGAAGGTCTTACTGGGAGCAAAGAGTGTCACTGTTCTATTTCGCGCTATATCTGAGATAGATGCAGTGCATGTGTGCTTGATCTTACCGAGGATAAGGTCGCAGTGAATCTCATCGGACACAATTACAATGTCTTTCTTCTCACAGACTTCAACAAGCTTTTCAAGTTCTGCTCGCTTCCAGACACGTCCAACCGGGTTATGGGGACTGCAGAATACGATCATTTTAGTCCTTGCATCGATCTTTTTCTCAAGATCCTCGTAATCCATCTCATAGTATCCTTTAACAAGTTTTAGGGGATTCTCAACAAGCTGTCTGCCGTTGTTGTAAATAGCATTCTTCATTGGGTAATAAACCGGAGGCTGAATGATGACTTTGTCACCTGGATGGGTGAAGGCTTGGATGGCAGTATTGAACCCGTTTACTACCCCTGGTGTCGATAAGATCCAGTCACGCTGAATACCGCTCCACTCATGACGCTTCTCCATCCATTTGATGAGTCCATTGTAGTACCCGTCGTTCTTTGTAGTGTACCCGTAAATGGGGTGGGCAGCTCGGGCTTTTACAGCCTCTACAATCTCCGGTGGGCACGCAAAATCCATGTCCGCAACCCAGAGAGGTAGAATGTCCTCTACACCTGTAGCTTGCTTTCTGTAGCTCCACTTAGAAGAGCTCGTCGGGAGTCTGTCTATCAATGTATCAAAATCGTAAACCAAGATGACTCACTGTATGGAATTACCATCACTCCTCCCATATGAATTCATATCACGCAACAACACAATCAAATTACTCGCAGGCTCAAAAAACGTTAAATTCTGCTAGACAGGTAGCCGCTTAAGCGATAATTGAATAATATAAGAAAAGAGGCTTATAGAAATGGAACTGATAATTTATACTCTATAATAAAATACATAATTTACTCGAGTATGGTGAGCACTCACCAAGTTTAAGAACTCTCACACCACCAATAGTTAACTCTAAGTGAGTTGACATTAATGAAGATAATAATCGGCTCGGGTTTATCCGGGCTGAGCGCAGCCTACCATTTAGGTAAAGACTACAGGGTCCTTGAGAGAGATGAAAAGATCGGTGGCCTATGTCGGAGCGTGACATCAAACGGATATGTCTTTGACCTCGCCCCCCACATTTTCTTTACAGGAAATCAGTACGTCAATAGCCTTGTATATGAACTACTCAAAGGTGAGCTCATCAGGCAGAGACGACGCGCCTATATCTACCTACATGGCACCTACGTCGAGTACCCTTTTGAGGTCAACCTGCACGGTCTTCCACAGGATGTCATTGAAGAGTGCATCGAAGGCGCTCGTAAAAGGCTTGAGATTCATCCCAGAAACTTCATGGATTGGATGAAAACAACGATGGGTGAGGGTGTAGCTAAGCACTACATGATCCCATACAACGAAAAGATATGGAAGTACCCTCTCGAGGATATGAGCATCGACTGGGTGGCTGGTAGGATACCTTCTCCTAGTCTAGAGGAGATGGTTAAGGGCTCCGAGGGTAAGGTTGATAGAGAGTATGGTCCCAACGCTTACTTCCTTTATCCTCGCCTCGGCGGGATCGGTACAATACCCAACGCATTCGCTAAAAGAGTTGAAGAAATCTCAATAAACTCAAACGTCACAGAGATACGCTCTAAAACGAAACACCTTGAAGTGGTTTACACCCTAAACGGTAAGCAAAAGATGGAGGTGGCTGATAGAGTTTTATCATCTGTTCCTTTACCTGAGCTAGTTAAGATGATCAGGTCTGCTCCGGAGGAGGTCATAAAAGCTTCCGAGGGGCTCGTCTATAACAGCTTAGCCTGCTTCAACATAGGAGTTGACCGTAGAGCGATATCTGACAAGCATTGGCTCTACTTCCCGGAGAAAGAGTACCTTTTCAACAGGATCAGCTTCCCAATGAACCTCTCACCGATGACCGTACCAGATGGTAAAAGCAGCATACTCGTCGAGGTCACTTATAGAGGAGCCAAATTGGATATCGAGGAGACCAAGGAGAAGGTCAGAGAAGGTCTCATCAACACAGATATACTACGAGACAATGATAAAGTAGAGGTCTTTGACGCCTTAGATTTCAAATATGCATACGTAATCTACAATCAACAACACCGGAGAAACGTTAATATTATTCAAACATACCTGAATTCGCTCAGAATAACCTCGATGGGGCGATTCGGTGAGTGGGAGTACCTGAATATGGATAAATCCATTCTCTCGGGGAAGCGGGCAGCTGAGGAGGAACTAATAAAATGATAACAGTAGTTATACCGACTTATAATGAGGAGAGGAACATTGAGAGGTGTCTAATATCCCTAACGAAGCAGAACATCCCTCGAAACTCTTATGAGATAATCGTAGTTGATGGAAACAGCAAAGATAGAACAGCTGAAATCGCATCCAAGTATGCTGACCGAGTCATTCAGCAAGTCAGTCACGGAGTTGGCGGCGCTAGAAACGACGGTTTTATGATCGCAAGCGGAAACATTGTAGCAACAACAGATGCTGATTGCTGCCCCGACGAGGACTGGCTCCACACAATCCAGACCGACTTCACAGACGACAAGATAGTCGCGGTCACAGGCTATCTAACACCAATGATCCCTAAAGAAATGCATAGAATAGAGGCTGGCGTTTACAAATACGCCTTCAAGGTGGTAAACGGCCTGCGCAACGCAGGCTCAAAAGTTGGATATTACCATCTCTGCGGCGCCAACACCGCATTCCGGCGTGACTCATTCATTCAGGTGAATGGCTACAGTGACTTAGCCTACTCCGACGATGTCGAGATAGCTAAAAGACTGAGTCAACACGGCAAAATGGCAATGAATGGTCAAATACAAGTTGACTACTCCATCCGCCGCATACAAAAGCTTGGCATACTAAAGTACACATGGATGATCATGAAAAATGACTTTAACGTCATGTTCCTCGGCAAAAAACCTACAAAGGGTAGCTACGCAAAACAAAGTTATAACTAATCACCAAAAATTTAATCCGAGTTTTCTTAATATATCCAAGCCACCGACTATTATTTGACTAATAATGCGTTTCATCGACTCTGACGTAGTCGTCGTCGGGGCAGGCCCAGCAGGGTGTCTCGCGGCAAAGACCGCTGCATCAAAAGGCGTACACGTTGTTCTTCTTGAGGAACACACAGTGATAGGGACCCCAGTACACTGCGCTGAAGGCATCAGCATAAACGGTATAAAAGCAGCTGGCTTAGAAGCTGTAAAACCGATAGTGAGCCAAGAGCTCTCAAATGCGAGAGTCTTTGCCCCGAATAGGAGCTTCGTTACACTAAAGAGCCCTGGAGAGACCGGATACAGCTTGAATAGACATGTGTTCGACAGGATTCTAGGAGAAAACGCAGTAAAAGCTGGTGCAGAGCTACTCACTAGTACTATGGCAAAGACAGTTCTTAAGGATGATATAAATATCGTTGGTGTGAGAGCCGAGCAGAATGGCGAGCCTCTAGAGATCAGAGCGAAGGTGGTTATTGGTGCGGATGGATGTAGTTCCATCATAAGGAGGTCTGCGGGTCTTTCTAGATGGTACTCAGATGTTGGTATCTGTGCACAGTACCAGCTCGGTGGTCTTCATTTAGATGATCCGGAGATGGCTGAGTTATACATTGGTTCAAACTATGCGCCAGGGGGGTATGCTTGGGTGTTCCCGAAGTCAGGGGAAGTGGCGAACGTTGGGTTAGGTGTGCGCCGCATACATACAGAACCTGCGATAGAATATCTGAGAAGGTTTATCGATTCTGATTCTAGATTCAAGGGTGCTAAAATACTGAGACAGAGTGGAGGCGTCACACCTGTCTCGGGAATGCTTGATAAGATCGTGGACGATCGACTGATGCTTATTGGTGACGCAGCGGGGCAAATACTCCCTATGAGTGGTGCTGGAATACACAGCAGTATTGATGCCGGTAAAATTGCAGGTATCGTAGCAGCTGAGGCAATAGAAGAAGGAGATCTATCTGCAGCAAGGCTTTCCGTCTACCGCAAATCCTTTGAAAAAGATTGGGGGAAGATGATCAGCGACAGTAGAAAAGTAGTTGAAATGATCGATAAATTTAGTGATGATGATCTTAACACACTCGCTGGAGTAGTAAACAGTGAGGATATCTTTAACCTGGTCAACGGCACAGATGTTAAGAGAACTCTAGCCAAAATAGTAAAAAGGTCACCTGGAAAGATCCTAAAACTCGTATCAGCTTACATGCGCTGATAGATTCTTAATATCGGCGCGAAAAGGTTAGCCATTTATCCAAAGAATACGCGCGTATATACTAAATATAGAAGTTGAGTATTATTTTGGAAAAGTCTTCGGTTAAACAAATCAAGGAACGTTTTGATAACGATGTAGAACGCTTCTCAAGCCTAGATATCGGTCAGACCACTACCGTTGACGCAGTTTTGGCGATGGATCTAATAACTCAGGCAGCGGTTCTAACGACGCCTCAGGCATCTCATGTACTTGATGTTGGGTGCGGAGCTGGTAATTATACTCTAAAAATTCTACAAAGACGACCTAACATCAATGTTACCCTTGTTGATTTGAGCAAACCTATGCTTGAACGAGCTATTAAGAGAA
Organism: Candidatus Bathyarchaeota archaeon; assembly: GCA_041304325.1. Lineage (GTDB taxonomy): Archaea > Thermoproteota > Bathyarchaeia > TCS64 > TCS64 > UBA8941. The sequence continues at coordinate 16,410 of JBFYNP010000135.1, read as the reverse complement.
TAGAAGCGGTTTCTTCTGGCGAGATCATTGCTAAACAAGGGGATATTAGAGAAATTGATCTGGGAATAGGCCAGTTTGACATTGTCCTTGCCGCGGCTGTGTTGCATCATCTTAGAGATGAAGAAGAGTGGGAGGCTGTCTTTAAGAAAATTTATGTTGCTCTGAGACCCGGGGGTAGTTTCTGGGTTTTTGACTTGGTGGAAGACTCGCTTCCAGTGGTTCAGGAGTTGATATGGACGCGTTATGGCGAATACTTAGTTGATTTTAAGAATGAGACGTTTCGTGATCTTGTTTATGGCTATATTATTCAAGAGGATACTCCAAGATCACTTCTATTCCAGGTGGACTTGATTCGTAAAATCGGTTTTGTAGATGCAGTTATTTTGCATAAAAATCTCTGCTACGCTGCTTTCGGAGCGATCAAACCTGGAACTTTGCTTTAATCAACCCACGAAATCATATAGTTAGATGTAATCTCATTCTCCTCTTCTCTCCTTTTATATTTCTAATCAATCCAGAGTAACTTATGTCAACTTCGATGCCAAGCCAGGGGCCAAAAACTGTAGCCCATGGAAGTAAGATAATGGTAAGTAGCAGTCACCCTGCGGTTACCAGGATCATGATTGAGGTTATGCGTAGTGGAGGTAACTCAGTGGACGCAGCAGTTGCGGGTAGCCTCGCTCAACCAGTTTATGAGCCTCATATGACAAATCATGCAGGAACCGTGGCGGCACTTGTATGGTCTAGCACTGAGGGGAAAGCTCATTTCGTGGATGCCTGTGCGGAGCTACCCAATGACCTCAAGCCATTCAACCCAAATCCATACTCGTCGTCAAGCGCAGCATGTATCCCCGGGTTCATGTCTGGACTCGTTTCAATGCTTGATAAGTTCGGGTCTATGTCATGGCGTGAGCTTTGTGAGCCAGCAGTTAAAGCTGCTAAAGAAGGAAGTATAATTACATCTTGGCAGTACGGCTACTTCCACGCTTCTCTCCCATACAGGACCTATTTTCCATCGGGTCGGAGATTCTTTTGCCCGAACGGTTTTCTTGTTCCAGTTGGTGAGAGGTGGCTGGTACCTGAGCTATATAGAACTCTGGAGAAGCTAAGAGACGAAGGCCCCGAATTTTTTACAACAGGCGGTTGGGCTAAGAGGTTTGTCGAGGAAGGTAACAAGCTTGGCTGGGGGATAACAATGGAGCATTTAGCCTCCTATGAGGCGATGTGGCATAAACCCATTGGATTCAAGTATGGTGAAGATGAAATCATAGGAATGCCTCCACCTCAAAGAGGGGCATTATATTCGGGACTTATTATGGGGGTACTCGAAGAATTTGAGCTAAGAGAGATGGGTCACTATACTAACTCTGCTGAAGCTTTGAAGCTGATCGCTTGGACACTAGCTAGAGCCCACATGGAGAAGGGGTTGATGCATGACCCTCAGTTTTACGATATACCCGTTGATACTCTCCTCTCGAAGGATTATCATAAGCTGATCGCCTCTCTGTACAAAGGAAAACCTAAACTAGATCTATCAAAATGGCTCAAACTGAACCTCAGCAAAGCTAGCTTGGAAGCTGGACTACCAATCGGTGATAAACAGACACATGATAGCTGCGAGCTAAGTGTGGTGGACTCTGAGGGAAACTGGGTTCAAATGATGAATACGGGGAACGGCGGAGGTATACCTGGAATAGTCATCGATGGTGTAAATTGTGGTGGAACCGCGATCAGTACTGGTGATGTAACAGGTACAGGTAGATTTGGAACCGTTGTTGAACCTGGAGCTAGGACACGACATGCAATTGCTAGTACAATGGTGTTAAGAGATACTGTACCCTGGATGTCTCTCGGTAGTCCAGGTGATTGCATCTTCAATGTACCTGTCACACTCCTCAACATCCTTGAGTATAAAATGAGCCCACAAGCAGCTATTGACGCACCTAGATTCTGGCCGCTTGGGGAGGATGGCAGCCTAGAAGTGGAGAACCGGATTCCTAAAAGGGTTATAGAAAATCTACTTCGTCTTGGAGTTGTAGTTAAGCCTGCTGGAGAGTATGATTGGAGGATGGGATCGATTCAACTGGTTTGGAGGAACCTCAATAGTGGAGAACTTGGAGGCGCAGCTGACCCACGCAGACTCGGGAAAGCTGATGGCTACTAAGTACGCATTTTTCTTGAAAAAAAATGAATACATAATTTGCGGGTAGCGCACCGAAAAATAGTTATTCCCGTATAATATTACCGCGCGCCGTAAAAATTGAGGAGTTCCTTAATACTAATATTTTAACCAACGACTGGTGACTCGACTAATTTTAAAGTTTTTCTCGAAGGATTAATCTCCATCCTTATCCCGAGCGGCATAATCAATTGAGGATCAGTATGGCCGAAGTCAACATTTGACACAACCGGTAAATCAGGTTTACCAAATTCTGTTACAATGACATCGGTAATCGCCTTACTAAGCTCAATCTTTTGTTCAACAGTGTAACCTCTAGATCTTCCAACTAGGACTCCGGAAACCTTATCGAAGACACCCATCATCCCAAAGTTTCTCAAAGCCCACTTCACATGACTTGGAGGCATACACTCCTCGGAAGTCTCAAGGAGCAGGATCTTATCATCCCAGAACGACTTCTTTGGCCAGAAATCCGTTCCCTTAATTATTTCGAGTACGTCGAGGCAACCACCAAATAAAATCCCTTCAACAGGTTCATGCCCTTGTAACCAATTCCAACCATTTTCATCATTAATGTTTTTGTTTATCATACCCGTGTTTTTCAAGTTTGACCAGTCGGGATAACCTTCAGAATATACCCCGTAAGGTTTGTAATTATACGAGGAATTGACTTTGAACAGTAGTTGTCTAAAATGCTTAGCTGCTTCTGGATAATTATGCATTTGACCCATTCCAGCCATTACAGCTGGTCCATTGAATGTTACATGCCCCAACTGGTTTATGTAGGTTAGATAGGTGGTTGAGTCGGAGTAACCCATAATGATTTTAGGATTTGCCTTAATCACTTTCTCATCTAGATATGGAAGTATCCTAATCGAGTCGTCACCACCGATGCTTGAAAATATTGCCTTAATCTCTGGATCTCGATAAGCTTGGTTTAAGTCATCTGCCCTCATTTTAGGCTTTTCATATAGCATCTTTGGGTTGCATCGGGCTGAGGGGTATTCCTTGACTTTGAGACCGTTCTCTTTGAGAAACTTTATTCCAGCCTCATAAATATGAGGAAACACTGCTGGGCCTCCCCATGATAATGAGACTGTGGCGACATGGTCACCAGATTCAAGTTTTCGAGGTTTCACGAATGGCTCCATGGAGTAAACACAACACATTCGATTGATAGATTTATGTGTAATCCATTACGCTTAATCTATGAGGCAATCGAGTTGGGTATGCATTCAGCTAAAAATAAACCAATGACTAAGAAAGAACGAGAGGAAAAAAGAAAAAAGCGTAAAGAGAAAGAATCCGCGAAGTGATCAATTCATCTCTACCTTTTTTGTTCCCATTTAGATAATTGATATAATTGACCAGAATTAAAGAATCGATTAAACTAGAGCGGATTTATACATTGATCAATACCATTCTATTTGACAATTGGAACACCCTTGTACAAGCTCCTAAATTGATGAGAGCTGGAGCATCTGTTGAGATATTTCAACAGAGTCTAAGACAAGAGGGTCTCAAATACGATTTAGAGAGGTTCACAGAGATTTATCGGAGGATATCCCGCGAGCAGGCGGCTGAATCAGAAGCGAACGGCTGGACAGAGTTCGACTACATTAAGCGTCTATCTCTCACCATAGAAGGATTAGGCGTTAAAGAGCCACTAAGGAGTCGACTAGCTTTATCCACTTGGAACGATTATATGGCTGAGTGGCCGAAACAGACCCAGTTCTATCCGGAAACACCCAAACTCCTTGATAAACTGAAGGGTCAGTACAAGCTCGGAGTTGTAACGAACTTCATGGATGGTCCCGTTGCACGAAGAGTATTTGATGACTTAGACTACAATAACATATTCGACAGCCTCGTTGTCTCAGCAGAGGTCGGATACATGAAGCCAGCACCAATAATGTTCGAGAAGGCGCTCCAAGAGCTGGATACGAGGCCTGAGAATGCCCTTATGGTTGGTGATACATACGCTGCTGACATTGTTGGCGCACACGGAGTTGGTGTACGCGGGGTTCTGATTGATCTCTACGGTGCACCTCAGGAGCATTTAAGAAATTCTGATGCAGTAATAAAAACAATAGGAGACCTCTCAGAAGTGTTGAAGATTCTTCAATAAACACCGATTCTGAAGCTTTATGAATAATCATACGAAAAGTGCTCGTATTGCGATAAACTGGTTAAATTGTATCAAAGTTTTTGCCGATTTCGTTCTCGAACTATTTAATCTAAGAGTCATTTCTAAATAATGTATGAAGACCATCGCATTTATTCTCTATCCCGGGTTAACCCTTCTCGATCTCGTTGGTCCTCTACAGGTATTGAATAGTATATGTGAGAGAAGCCACGATTTCAGAACCGTAATTGTTGCTAAAGATTTTAACGCTGTTGAAGTAGATGTCCCGTTAAGGTTAACACCGAGCGGAATCTTTCAAGATGTGCGAAATCCGTCTGTTGTCGTCGTACCTGGAGGAGAAGCGTCCACTATAAAGGCGATGGGAGACGATGAAATAACCAAGTATCTTATAGAAACAGCTGAATCCGCAGATTTCGTCTGCTCAGTCTGCACAGGGTCTCTACTGCTAGCTGCTGCAGGTCTCCTCGAAAGCCGCGAAGCAACGACTCATTGGGGTTGCTATAAGATTCTTGAGGCACTTGGCGCAAAGTACACGAGAAAACGCTGGGTTCAGGACGGTAAAGTCATCACTTCTGCGGGGGTTTCAGCAGGTATCGATTCGGCGCTCTACTTGGCATCAAAACTAACTGACGAAGCCACAGCACGAAGTGTGCAATTAGGTCTAGAGTACGATCCAGAGCCACCTTTTGGGCGAATAAACTGGGAAGATGTTGATCTCAATCAACTACCCTTACTTCAAATCTCAGATCAGGACGCTTCTGAGCAATAAACCCGCTCTTCTCTCAAGATTAAGCGACTTGTAAAACCGCGAACAGATGAGAAATCATGGAAGTATAATAATCTGGTTACTTTAGATGCTAGTTGAACCATTTAACCGCGTGCGAGGTGGGAAGCCATAACGAAATTATCCAGATCCTCAATTTCAAGTCTTCTCGGCATACAAGCCACTAACAGAGATTGGCTTATCTCGAGATTTAAAATTGCGCTGAATGTCTTAGTATATAGTTACCTCCCGGTGTAACTATTTTAATAGAATTCAAATCGAATCCATAATTCAAACTGTTGTATCTCTATAATATTCACCAATACGATAAATAGTGAACACTTCTTCAATTAAAACAACTTGACTTCACTCACCTTCTACGGAGGCGTCGGGGAGATCGGTGGGAACAAGATACTCGTCGAAACCGAGTCGGGAAATATTCTACTCGATTTTGGGAGAAGAATGGGTATAACTGGATCCTATTACTCCGAGTTTCTTCAAACACGTTCAAAGAACGCTTTACGTGACCTCTTAAGATTGGGAGTCTTGCCGAAGATTAATGGAGTCTACGATAAGCAGTACTTGGATACAACGTCGTTACTTGAAAACCCGGCTGACATTGTCAAAATACCCATAAAAGCCGCCAAAGAATACTGGGTAGCAGAGGGAATTGACCCTTACAATCCAGATGCACCTAGAGTTGATGGTGTTTTTATTTCCCACGCTCACTTTGACCATATACAAGACCTAAGTTTTCTAGACCCCGCTATCTCTATTTATTGTACAAAAGAAACAGAGATCCTCTCAAAATCAATTTGCGACCTGTCATCGTCCAGTATAGACCAGCAGTTCTATGAACTCAGGCGACCCGCGAAAATTATCTCTAAATCAACAAGTTATAAGACCTTGTTTCCTGGTGAGCTTGACTATAAGGATGAAGTTGAGAACGAGAAACCTGATATCCTTGATGTGAAAACAGGATTTACTTTCTGCAGAGAATACACATGTGAGTATAGGAACTATAATACAAAACTTGAGGGAAAAATCAAAGGAATAGATTTTAGGCTCATACCTGTGGGGCACTCCATTCCAGGGGCATGCTCCGTATTGTTAACTACTCCCGATAAAATTCGAATATTATATACAGGAGATATAAGATTTCATGGATCAACTGGAGTAACCAAAGAACAATACGTAAAAGATGTAGGCGAGCCGGTGGATTACCTTATAGTTGAAGGAACTAGAGTTGATAGCCAAAAAATCTTAACGGAACATGATGTACAACGCGAAATTGAAAACGATATAAAAAGCTCCAAGGGGCTTGTGCTAATTGATTTCGGTTGGAAAGACCTATCGAGGTTTAACGTAATCTATGAAGCCGTGAAAAATAACAACCGTATATTCGTGGTCTCGCCTAAAGTAGCCTACTTACTCTACGAGATGTACACTAACTTCCCTACCGAATACTCCGATCCCAGAACTATGCCAAACCTCAAAATTTACTTGAAAAGAGAGGGCAGTCTCCTTTACTCAAAAGCAGACTATGAAAAATATAAGATGGGGTACTTGGACCACCATGGGAGAAACACCTCTAAAACTGATAAGAATATTATACGCATAGCCGAGAAATTAGGAAAAGGAGGAGAAGTAGACAACCCAAAAAACCCTCTACCAGACCAAGTTCCCGGCCAAACATACGAGTATCAGGAAGTCTACGACTTAGCCACCCACCATCTAGAGCACGGCATCAAGGCATACGAGATACGTAGCGACCCAAGCAACTACGTTTTAATGTTCTCTTATTGGGATGCAAATGAGCTCTTCGATCTTATACCGGAAACAGCTGAACATAAAACTAAGTATATTCGAGCTTCAACCGAACCCTTCAACGATGAGATGAAGATCGACGAGAAAAAATTCGTGAACTGGCTAGAGCACTTCAACATCCAGTTCAACCATGAACTCACAGATAAAGGCGAGAAAACCTTTCAGGCTAGACACGTCTCAGGACACCTCTCACAGCCAGAATTACTTGAACTTGTAAAGCTTTTAAACCCGCGAAAAATAATCCCTGTTCACACAACACACCAAGAGATCTTCAGGGAGTTATTTGGAGACAAAGTGATGCTAGTTGAACACGAAAAGCCATATAAATTAGAATAAAAATTGCAAGCATAATTTGCTAGTGCGAAATATACCGCGTCTTTGATATCTATTTCCTGTTCGTAAACTCATCAATTTTACATATTACTATCTAAATATAGTAGCTAAGGCGTTACCCTTTGAACACAAAGAAATTCACAATTCTACACTCGAACGACATGCACGGCGATTTTCTACCAGAAGATGTAGAAGGATCAAAGAAACAAATTGGAGGCTTGGCATTACTCTCAGCATACGTAAACAAAGTGAGAAGTGAGGAAGAAAACGTTCTCTATGTCATAGCTGGAGATATTGTTCAGGGTTCCTTAATCGATACAGAGTATAAAGGCCTCTCATCAATGGCTATAATGAATTATCTCTCACCTGACGTGATCTGCCTGGGTAACCACGAGTTCGATTATGGGCTTCCCCACCTACTATTTCTTGAGAAAGTTGCTAACTTCCCAGTTGTTAACGCTAATCTCTACATTAAACCTTACAATAAGAGGCTGATGAGACCCTTCGTTATTTTGAAAAAAGCTGGATTAGACATTCTAGTCACGGGTATAATCACGGACAAAGTCATGGACTCCCTTAAAGGTGACAATCTAATCAGCAGCTTCGTAACCTTGGAGGAAGCTAGTAGAGAAGTTGGAAAAATAACCGACGCGTACAAGAACGATGATATCGATCTCACTATAGTTTTAACCCATATAGGTTTTGATTCTGACGTCGAATTAGCCAAGTTGTTACGGCCAGAATGGGGAATTGACATCATAATAGGAGGTCACTCCCACACCTTGCTCAAAGAACCGAAGATAGAAAACGGTGTAATGATTGTTCAAGCTTATGCAGGTACCAACCAAATTGGTAGATTAGACTGCTTGATCGATGATGATACCAATTCTATTGTTGAATACAAGTGGCAACTCGTCACAATCGATGATGAGATGGTTCAACCAGATGCGGGACTTGGGGAATACATTAAGACTTACCAGAACCAGGTTGACTCTAAATACAACAGCATAGTATGCAAACTAACCAGAACACATACTCATCCTCAAAGAGAAATAGAGACGTCGCTTGGAAACCTATTCGCAGATGCATTCGCAGATATCGCTGAATGCGACGTGATGCTACTAGCCAGTGGCTCGATCAGAGTAAAAGAAATCGGTCCCCTAGTGACTCTTAAAGACATTGTGACCTGCTACCCCTACAACGACCCAATCTCCCGATTCACGGTAAACGGCAAGCAACTCAGAAAAATATTCTCCTTTATTATGCGTAAAGACAACAGAAACGGAGAGGGTGAGTGCTATCAAGTCAACAGCAAAGTAAAAGCAATCTACGATGATGCATCAGGGCAACTTGTGAGCCTACGAGTCGCCGGCGATGAAGTTGTGGATGACAAAAAATTCACAATCTGCTTACAATCCTATCACTCAAATAACGCTGAAAAATATCTCAGCGTCTCTAAAGAGGAGATTTCAGCGATTAAGACGAAGGTTATCTCAACAGCGAGCCAAGAAGTCCTTGAAGAGTGGCTGCGTAATAACCAAAACATTGGTAGATCTATTGAAGGCCGGCTCACTTACCTATAAAACTGAACAACCTAAATTCACTTCTAGACTTGCGTCAGAGAATAACTCAATTAATTTTCGCGAAGATCTAATGAGTTATCTCTAATCTCGTTATAAGATTATTAAACACGGTAATGAAGTGAGAGAAAAAGCTAGAGGTATAACCCCCTATTCTTTATGGTTCTGTTTATTCAGCCACTCTACCTCGATCTCTATCTCCATTCCATCGCCTTCGGGAGCGTAAAGGAATTTGAACATTAATTGTTCGGGTAACTCAATTTCCATCGACTCTAAAGCAGGTAGTGCCTCTGAAATGTCAAAAGAAGCTTTTTTCATCGATTCACCTAGTCTAACTATAACGTCAACTAGCTCACTTCGAGTCATCTCGCTCTTCATCTTCCTCAGTGACCGATGTTTCTCCCCGTAGAGCTCAACGTATTCCATAGCTTGGCTCCAGCGGTCCATTCCAACTTTCAGAGTTTCCTCTCCTCGTTGTGTTATTGTATAATACATTCTATCCAGTCCCTCCTCCCTATGTTCATGGCTTCTCAAAACAAAACCTTCAATCGTAAGCTTTTCCAAAGCCGGATAGATGGTTCCAGCCTTCGGCTTCCAGTGACCTGTAAACATCTTATCCAGACGCTGAATCAAATTGTAGCCATAATCCGGTCCATCAGATAGAATTAAAAGGAGCCACATCTGCACAGGACTGATCCCTGGTTCTCTAGGAAGGATCGTCGTCAAACTGCTTCACACACTAGTATGAAAATCTACATATATTACTAATATATCTATCTAGAGGCAGGCTTAATCAGTTTGACGGAATATAACCCAGGTAACTGGAACTTAACAAAGCGCCTACTTGGACAGATCAAACCCTACATAAGCACATACATTTTGATCAACCTTACAGCATTCGGAAGAGAGGGCATCTACAGCCTACTCGCTCCACTTCTTGTTATGCTCATCATAGATTACGTTTTGATACCAGTTCCCGGGGATACAAACTGGTTTTTCGAACTCATAAAACAATGGACAGGTGTCACAGATAGGTATGGCTTATTGACTATTCTTGTAGGCCTGATCATTCTTCTTGCAGTTATCAGAGCAACTTTCTTCGTCATCCATAGATACTATCGCGGGGTTCTAAGCCAAAATATCCTCCGCGATCTACGTAGACAACTCTACAACGCACTCATCAACAAGTCGTTCAGCTACCTAAGCAACGTCAGAACAGGGCAGATCATAAGTCGAGTTACTAGCGACATGAACGCTATTGATCTCTTTTACTCAGAAACCGTCAGAGAGACCTTCAGAATGACTCTTCAGTTGGTGATTGCTGTTACCGTACTTCTGTCAATCAAAACGAGTTTAACACTCATCACTTTAATCCCACTCCCGATAATTTTCCTTGTAACTCGACTCTACATGTCGAGGGTTAGGAGCCGTATGCTCGCCACAAAATCTCAGTTTGACACACTTAACAGCGTCCTAGTTGAAGGAATCACAGCCCAAAAACTCATCAAAGGATACGGTCAGGAGGATAATTTTGCTAATAAATTTGAGAAAGAGAATCAAGGATACGTCGAGAAAAGCCTACGCACTCTAAAGATACAGGCCGCTTACACACCCTCAGGCACTGTAATCAGTGCAATAGGTATTGCCCTAATCCTTGTGTACGGTGGCATAATGGTATTTGAAGGCAGCCTTACCTTAGGTGAACTAGTTCTATTCGGAACCTACTTCACCCAACTAGTTGGGCCAGTTAGGATGTATGCTCGACTTATTGATTGGTATCAAGATGGATTGGTTAGCGCTCGCCGTGTTTACGAAATCGTAGACGTAGGTAGGGATGTACCTGAGGGAGAACACCCAGTAACACTGCCTCGCTTGAAGGGTGACATAGAATTCAGAAAAGTATCTTTCAGCTATGGAACAGCAGCGACTCTAAAGGATGTGAATCTCCAAGTCAAATCTGGAGAAAAAGTCGCAATCATTGGATTGGTCGGTTCAGGCAAGAGTGCCTTGACAGAGCTTGTCCCCCGCTTCTATGATGCGACCGCCGGACAAGTCTTGATCGATGGTCATGACGTCCGCGAAGCATCGCTCAAGTCTCTTAGAAGCCAAATTGGAATCGTTCTACAGGACATCTACATATTTTCCACCACTATCAAAGAAAATATCACATTCGGAAAACCGGATGCAACAGATGAAGATGTCATCGAAGCCGCAAAAGCTGCGAATATCCATGAGCACATAGCCTCTTTACCGAAGGGATACGATACCGAGGTTGGAGAGAGAGGAGTCACCCTCAGCGGAGGTCAGAGGCAAAGAGTAGCCATCGCTAGAGTGTTACTTATGAATCCGACAATTCTCATACTCGACGACTCGACAAGCAACGTTGACGCTGAGACAGAAGTTCTCATCCGCAAAGCCATCGACACGCTACTTGAGAGTCGAACCGCTTTGATAATCACCCAGCGTGCCTCCACCTGTGAGAATGCTGACAAGGTAGTTGTAGTCGATGAGGGTCATATTGCGGCAATTGGTAAGCACGATGAGCTTCTGAAGACCAGTGATAAGTATCGTAGGTTGATAGAGTCACAGACCCTCACCATGGATCAGGAGGCTGATAACTGATGGCAGAATATTCAGGTAGATACGACGTAGGTTCCCTCGAGTCTACCCAGAGAAAATTCACTGATTGGCAGCTTGTTAAGAGAATAGTCAGGGAATACATGTTCCGTCACAAGCCTCTAGTTGCTGGCGTTGGTCTCATCCTTATCTTAAAGACAGCTCTTGTATTGGCTGGACCATTTATTTACAAAGTCACTCTAGATAATTTCATCAGCAACCAACCACAGGCAAACGAGCAATGGCTCGTTAAAATAATATTAGAAATCTCAGCAATCATCAGCGGTGGTTCACCAACCTCTTGGACAAATATTTCATCTGCTGGTCTGGTTTACGTAAGTATAGGGATTCTTCTTTGGTTGACCTTGAGTCTACAGGAATATTACATAAACAAACTCGGGTTCCACATGATAGCTGACATTAGATCAGATTTCTTCAAACATTTGGAGAAACTAAGTCAGACCTTTTTCGAGTATGGTAACACCGGTAAGCTAGTTTCAAGGGTCACGAACGATGCAGAGGCTATGAGGACACTTGTATCCTCAGGCATGATCGGTGTAGTAGCAGACTTGTTGACAGCTGTAGCTATATTAGCAACAATGTTCCTCTTAGACGTTCAACTCGCCATCGTCGCCATAATCATGGCACCCATCATAGCAATCGTGACAAGAACCCTAAATAAATTCGTGCGCGACAGGTGGAGAGATGCGCGACAGAAAATCGCCTCCATGACATCTAAAGTTCAGGATCTAATGTACGGCGCCAAAGTAACTAAGGCTATGGCTCAGGAGGAGCGAAGTCTCACCGATTTTAACAAGGTGAATGAGGCGAATGCTGAAGCTCAAATCAAAGCCGAGGTAACTGCAAACATCTATGAGGCTACTGTCGGTTTCTTCACTGCACTTATCAGTAGCCTAGTATGGTTCGTTGGAGGTCAACAGGTAGTCGCTATGATCAGAAGCCTCGGTGACTTAGTAGCTTTTGTTCAGTATAGTGATGGCTTCCTTACCCCCATTAACAATATCAGTACCTTTTATGGTGGCATACAGAATGCATTAGCCGGTGCTGAGAGGATCTTCGTTGTCCTCGATATCAATCCTGAAGTACAGGAAGCACCTGACGCTGTCGAGTTCCCCCAGGGAGAAGGGATCATTGAGTTAAAAGACGTAAAATTTAGCTATGTTAAGGAGCAACCTGTTCTAAAGGGAATTACAATAAAAACCAGGCCTGGAGAGCGCTTAGCAATTTTTGGTCCCACCGGCTCAGGGAAATCCAGTATAATCAACCTTGTTGGACGCTTCTACGACCCAGACGCAGGTGAAGTTCTGATAGATGGACTTGATCTCAGGAAAGTGAAGTTAAAATCGCTCCATCAAAGAGTCGGTATAGTACTCCAAGAACCCTACCTTTTCCAAGGGACACTTCGGTATAACCTCAAGTTTGGTAGACCAGAGGCTTCTGATGAAGAGATGTTTAGGGTTACTAAATTAGTGGGTATTCATGAACCAATTATGAAACTTCCTAAAGAATATGATGAGGAAGTACGTGAGAGAGGAAGTAACCTAAGCTTCGGCCAACGTCAACTAGTATGCCTAGCCCGTGCCCTCATCGTTGATCCAAAGATACTCATACTTGACGAGGCTACAAGCAGCGTCGACCCATATACCGAACAACTAATCCAGAATGCCCTAAAGGTCGAGATGGAGCACAGAACAATTATCATAGTCACGCATCGCGTTAGCACCGTAAGAGACGCGGATCGAATAATCGTACTTAATCAAGGTGAAGTTCAGGCAGAGGGAACTCACTTACAGCTTATTCGGAAAAACGAGTTATACAGACGTCTATGCGAGATGCAACTTGTAAAACTTGCTTAATAATTACGTTTTTCATTAACACAGCACGCTTGCGTCGTGAATAAGCGCATTAAAGTAAACTTAGTTAACACCGAGTTTGCGCATAGTTATGAGAGCAACTGCCTTGGCACATTCAACGATCTCGTCTATGCTCGCGTTCTCGTCCTGGCTATGGCCGTTACTGTAAGCGCCGCCTACCCCGAAGTTTATGCAAGGCATACCGCCGTCAACGACCTGATAATTCATATCAGTGCTGGCAAGTGTGCCGGTGAAAGGCAGTTTTACTCCAACAGCTTCTTGGATTAAGGTTTGGCACTCCAAAGCGTAAGGGTCGTTGGCAGGCACGACATAGCCTTCTCGGAAGTTGATTGTCTCCAACTCGTAGGTAAGATCAGGATCTGTCGCCTTAACACCATTTAGAACCGATCTAACTTCGGAGAGGGTTCCTTCATATGTTTCTCCCGGGATCATGCCTCGGAGAATCTCCTCTTCACACAAGTCTGGGACAGTTGCTCCCTGAACACCTCCTTTTATGGTGCCGATGTTCAACATCCCTGTAGGGCATTCAATACCTCTGAACTTTAATGCCTCACCGAAATCGATACCTGGCGTCGGATACCTCCGTTGAAGAAGAACATTTCTCCAATAGTCGTTTAGGGCAACGTTAAGTTTGCTCATCTTCTCGATTGCGTTTACTCCTAGGATTGGGACCTGGCCATGATATGATTTTCCTCTCGTTCTGACGAGGAATCGGGTTCTACCCATAGCGCTTAGGCCTATTCCGGTCAAGGATCCGTCGAGCTGTATTCCATAATCGGCTTTCACGATACCTTCCCGTATTAAGTAGCCCAGACCAGCTACGCCGCCGATTTCTTCATCACAGTTAGCGGTAACTATGAGGTCTCCTCGGAGTCTGATTCCTGTCTCTTTTATGGCTTCAAGGGCTAGGAGAAGTGCTGCTGTCTCGCCTTTGTCGTCGCCGACTCCACGACCCCAGATGTAGCCTCCACCTTTATCATAAGTGCTTCTGCCATATTTGCTGGTCTTAGTAATCTCTCCTCCCAGGGGATTGATACTCCACCCCTGCTTCTGGATAGCAGCTGTATCTGTGTGGGCGCTTATATGGAGGGTTGGGCCTCCACCCGTGCCATTAAGACGGGCTACAAGGTTCGTGCGTGGGCCTTCAAGGCCGATATGTGTAGTGCCTGAGAGCTTCATATACTTCTCTGAAGCCTCGTGAGTGGTGGTTTTGTAGCCAAGATCGTTGTATCTGTTTGCGAGGATGTCACATATCTTATCGTAATTGTGGCCGGGTGGAACCTGGGTGTCGATCGTTATCATCTGCTGGAGGAGTTTGATCATTCGATCTCGACCAGATTCAATTGCATCGAACACGTTTGTCTCTAGAAACTTCATGAATCTGAGTTGTCTATTTAGTATGTAATTGTTTGGCATATTTAGAAGCAAAACTCAATCATTGACCAGCGACGCGAATAAATTTCTAATCTGAACATTAATAAGAGCAGCAAGAGATTCGGTTGAGCATATTGAGTAACCTAAGCGACCGAATATCGTCATATCTTCCCTTTCTCACCATGGGGGGCTTCTTCGTGCTAGTCGATCTCTTAGCCTTATACTTAACAACCACTTTCAACGCTAACGGTGCTATACTTTTTGAGGACCCCAACGACCCATTCAACCTCCTATCTATCATAACAACTACTCTTGTGTTCTCAGGCGCAATACTTGTGTTCGCGAAACTTCGATTAGTTCGTATTCTCAAAGTTGTTTTCCTTTTCTCCACCGGGTCATTGATTATGCTTGTCGTCTACTTTCTCACGATCGGAGTCATAGCAGATCCGTGGGCAACGATCCTTTCAAGCCTGTTAACAATTGGCTTGATAACGCTCCTTGTTAAGCACCCTGAATGGTACATAGTTGATATCACCAGCATTATTTTGGGGGTAGGCTCGGCTGCGCTGTTCGGAATTTCTTTGAATGTACCGCTGGTCATCATACTTCTAACGGTTATGGCTGTATATGACGCAGTCAGCGTCTATAAAACGCGGCACATGATTGCGTTAGCTGATACGTTTGTTGCTCTCAGGATACCTGCTATGCTTGTTGTGCCAAATAGCAAAGGGTACTCATTCATGTCTGACACGCAGAGTCTCAAGAGTGAACCTAAGCAAGGGGGAAGAAGAGCGGCATTCTTTCTCGGGTTGGGCGATATTGTTTTTCCCGGGATCCTGGTTGTGTCCGTATTCAATAACATCCCTAGCAATGGCTTAACTGTCGCGTTCTCCGTGATGGCGGGGACTCTTCTTGGATATATTTTACTTTTGAGGTTAGCAGCTGGTGGAAAACCCCAAGCAGGTCTTCCTTTTCTCTGCAGTGGGGCTCTAATAGGATACTTTGTGTCGACATTTCTTTTTTATGGCAGATTTTTTGTGTAACATATTTTTGATAGCTATCAGTGAGAATTATTTTCCAGTTATTAATATTGGGAATTATCTCAAATGTTTTTTATTTCTTATCGTCTGCATGTTTATGACTCAGTTTTTATGTATGAGTACTCCATGTTAGCTGAGAGGTACTCGAGGCAAAGTTCTTGGGGGTTAGTTGGGGTAAATCGGGGCTTTGGGGCTTTTTTATTGGACTTCCAAGTAACCTAAAGGTGATTATAGCCCGTTATGGCGTTATGCAGTTCGTTTGGAGTCTCAACCAGTATGGTAGTATCTATATCGTTGCTCTCGGGGCATCGGGAACTGAACTAGGGATCCTAAACTCAGTTAGCCTCGCGATGAGTAGCCTATTCGCATTTCTTACCGGTTGGATAAGTGATCGACGTGATAGAAAGAGAATATTTCTAATCGGTGCTTCAGTGGGGGCTCTTGTCCCAATAATTTACACCATAGCCCCTAGTTGGATGTGGGTTCTCCCAGCTTTCATTTTTGTAGGTTTTTCCGACGGTGTAGTGCAGCCTGCCTTTACCGCTATCTATGCTAATAGTGTCAGAGACGAGAGGCGTGGGACGGTCTATGGCCTTGTAAACGTCTTTGCAACTGCACCTAGTCTCTTTGCAGGGATTCTTGGCGGTGTTATCGTTA
>JBFYNP010000134.1:0-11565 GCA_041304325.1 Candidatus Bathyarchaeota archaeon | reverse complement strand
GAACCGGGTTGGAGTACCCCTTCTCATACGCAAACTACTTCATACCCGAGTTCATAAGCCGAATGAGGCGTCATAAGGATGTAATTGAGAAGCCTAGTCCTCGACAAAGTATCAACCTAGGAAAAATACTTCTTCCCATGTACATGAGAAACGGATGTCTAATGCTTGAAGATCTTCTAAAAGCTGCGGTAATCACAAGTTTAGTAGACTCCCAAAAAACTGCCGAGAAAATTGCCCTAGAAATACTAACCAACGTAGAAGAATATGATGAAATAGGAGGTGGTGAGGAGGATTGGGAGGCAGATCAGCTTCTAGGTTTGATTGCTAAGAAATCACAGGAGATTTTCATAACTCCCCATGGCCACGGTCTCGAACAAACGTATCATAATACGGGTCGTTCTATGGATGCTGAACAGTTTCTAAAACATGAAAACAAGCCTGACATTGGTGTCGGTCCGGGAGAAAATCAGATTGTAAAAGTCGCAGCTAAAATGATGAGAGATGAAGATAACGAACGGAAACGTAAACTCCTAGCAAGGCTACTTAAGGAAAAACTTCTGAAATTAGGACGAGAATTTGAGCGTCGAGATGATTGGAGTCGTGTGTCTACGATTAGACCATACCAACCAGGAGAAGATACGGATACAATCGACGAAGATAGGAGCATCGAAAACATCATTGATACAGGTAGAAAACTTGATGAAATTAGACATGACGACTTTCTGATGATAAAAAAGAAGAAACGAAACAGAAACATTCTCTTCATACAGGATATCAGTAATACTATGTTTTATGATTATGAAGGAATTAATTCAATTAATTACAGTATTCTAAGCCTTGTTCCATTAATGTGGGGCTTACGAAAAGAAAAGTGGGGATTGATACTTTACGAATCTAATAGCCATATAATAAAAGATTTAACAGATGAAAAAGATCTGGAACCTATCCTTGAAGATATGATGGGAATGCTTACAGCCACAACAACGCAAATGGAATACAAGTTCCGTGGCTCCATAGACGGTATAACCTGGGGAGGCACAGTACCTGGTAAAAGTTTAGAATGGGCTTACGAAGAACTCATGAACGCGGGGAATCGCAATGATAGGTTATGCTTCATATTCAGTGACTTTGTGATAAGTGAACCAGGAAAAGAGTCAGAGGATGTTAAGAAGAATTTTCAGGTTATACAGAGAATGATTGACGATGGTATCCGTGTTTTTGCAGGGATTTCACCGTTAGCGCGTAAAGAAATTTTTAGACCGTATTCAGTAAACGCCGTAGATAAACTTCGAAAGATGGGTGTTAAAATGTCTGAAACTTATTGGCCTACTAAATTTCTAGATGCGGCCCATCAATTCATAGAAGAGGTTTAATCATTTTAATCTATTTAATTGAGAATAACTTAAATTTTTTCTATGTGAAGCCGTTTCAGTTATTGTTCTCGTGTTATGTAAATAACTCTCTTCGTTTAATTAATTAATAAGCGAGTTGCTCTCATAACACAAGAAATAGACGTAATCACATTCGAAATGATTTTACCATATTTTTAGTTAATCAAAGTAAAGCAATCAAACCACCAAACTGCTGAACTCGGCTACCTAAAGAAGAATCTGCTGTTAATATCCTTGTTTTAATTAAATTATTTTGAGCAAGCTGAAATAAACTCTGTAACCTACGATCCCTTTTATGAGATTCATAAAACACATTAGTGATTAAAATTAGGCTAGGTTTCTCTTCCTTTTTAATTTGATTATGTATCTCATCAATAGTATAAAATACCTCATTTTCTTTTAAACCTCTTTCTAAATTCTCTTTTAAATGATCTGAATCTCGAGAAGTGATCTCTATTAATACATTTTTGAAATCTGTTCCCTTAAACAATTCAAAAGCACTTTTAGTTGTATCAGCTATACCGGTAACATTACCAAAAACTACACTATTTTTGCCTTCAATTAGCCATTTATGTCGCTTCCTAATGTGATCTAAAAACTCATTTGAAAACTTAGATCTTGATGGAGAAGCGATAATAACACTTGTGATACCCGATTTTATTGTCGGTCTAATTAAGTCAATAATTTCTTCAATTAGACTATAAAAATTTCTAGCGTTATCTTGATTTATGATAATTGTTTTTTCTAAATGTGCTTTTTCGCTATATATTTTCCAAACACTAGTTTGTTGCTGACTAAAACCGATAAGGAGAGCAACCGGATATCCTCGCCTCTGTTTCTCGGGCATCCTATCTCCTTAAAATACAGAGTAAGTACAATTAACTTTTGGAAACGTTTTTGTAAATCCACCATATGGAAAGAGTGCATGTCCTACCGGAGTACTTTTTTTAGGAATCGGATCCTAGGAAAATTGAGAAAAATCCTCACGGAAGATGAATTAAATCTTCTTATTCACGGTGGGTTGAACATTGAACTTGCTAATCAACTTCGCGAAAACGTGATTGGTACAATCCAAATCCCGTTATGTATCGCAGATGGCTTTATGGTGAACAGTAAAGAATTACTAATTCCTCTAGCTACTGAGGAGCGTAGCATAGTTTTACAGGCTGAAAGGGGTGCTGGACTCGTTGATGAAGGCTTTCACTCTGAGAGCTCTGAACAGATAATGATCGGTCAACTTCAAGTCGTTAATGTTTCTAATCTAAATTTAGCGAAAAAGCGTGTTCTTTCTGAAAAAACAAGTCTTCTAGAAGATGCGAGTGCTATATCCTCGACTCGAAAACCCATCGATCTCACAGCTCGTTGTATCGATACTGTCGTTGGACCCATGCTTATAATAGAGCTTTACGTAGATGTCAAAGACTCCATGGGGGCTAACCTTGTAGATTCTATGTGTGAGCTCATTGCCCCCACGATAGAAGAGATTACCGGTGGTCGTGTCAACATGCGGATACTTAGTAACCTAGCCACAAGTCGAATGGTTCATGTAACTACGAAAGTAAAAAAAGAGACCCTTGGAGAAGCAATCATTGAAAGAATAGTGAAAGCTTCCGCATTTGCATCTATTGATCCATACCGAGCTACAACTCATAATAAAGGCGTTATGAATGGAGTGAGTGCAGTGCTTCTTGCAACTGGGAATGATACGCGTGCAGTTGAGGCAGGAGCACACGCATATGCCTCGCTCTCTGGAGTTTACCGTCCCCTTACAGAATGGAACATAGATAAATCGGGTGATCTCATCGGTGACTTAAAGATGCCAATGAGCGTGGGAACCATTGGAGGAATAATAAATGCTCACCCCGTCGCTAAACTTAGCCTCAGGATCCTAGGAATAAAGAACGCTGCCGAATTAGGACAAGCAGCAGCCTCTACGGGTTTAGCCAGTAACCTAGGTGCACTCTATATTCTTGTTACCAGTGGAATAAAGAGCATTCAACCCTAAGGTTATTCAATCTCAATACGGAAGCAAACTCATGACACAACTTATCGAGCAGAAGGCTTCCAAAACACCGTCATCGGACATATTTGCTGTAACTGGAACAAAGGGAAACGACAAAGGCATAGAACAACTGATCGATTTGATGGGTGAAGAAAACCTGTACTTCTACAGATCAAGTAAGAAAAGCAATCGCTCAAGCAACGAAGGCCTCATTGCGTTGGATGACATCGTACTAATTAAGATCAATTGCCAATGGGACGAACGGGGCGGTACAAATACAGACCTAATAAATTCCTTGATTAACGTAATTCTCGACCACCCAGACGGTTTTAAAGGAGAAATTATTATTGCAGACAACGGTCAAGCCCAGTATGGTACTACCAGAGCCGGGGGTAGTCTAGACTACCAGAATAATAATGCCCAGGACAAAACCCAGTCCATAAAGAGAATCATCGAAAGTCAAGTGTTGAAAGGCGCAAAGGTGAGCGGCTATCTCTGGGATACAATCACAGAGAACGTCGTTAGCGAGTACATTGACGGAGATGATAACGATGGTTATATCGTATCAACACGCGTGAACCCATTAACCGGCGTCATCACGAGTTACCCCAAGTTTCAAACTAACTTTGGTACTAGAATTAGCTTCAGACACGGCGTCTGGAACCCCAAGACCGCCCGCTATAATGTCGATCAGCTGAAAGTACTGAATGTCCCCGTGTTAAAAAGTCACTTTATCTTCGGTGTCACAGGCGCAGTTAAACATTACATGGGAATTCCAAGCGACAAACTCACAGCACGTTTAGGATACCAAACACACCCAACCGTAGGCAAAGGTGGCATGGGGACATTAATGGCTACTACCCGGTTCCCCACTTTGAACATTCTAGATGCAATTTATATTAACGCCCATCCTGGAAAAGGCCCTGGAACCACTTATGATGCTTCAACCGAGACAAACATAATTGCAGCATCCATAGATCCAATAGCCCTTGATTACTGGGCAAGTAAAAACATACTCTGCGAAACAGCGAAGAACGTAAATAATGAAGATCCCACATTCATTGACCCTGACAATACTGTGGAAAAATCTTTTGGGTCTTGGCTTCGCCTTGCCTCGGGCGAACTTTCAGCTGCCGGGTTCAATGTAAATTACGATCCAGCCCACATTAACGTTCGAGTAAGTCAATGAACGGTTTCAATAATATTCTTAAGAATGGTGCGACCGCCGGGGATTGAACCCGGGTTACAGACTTGGAAGGCCTGAATCCTACCACTAGACTACAGTCGCCCAGCAGAAAGTTACAGTATCTAAGATAAAATCTTAACCCTCTATAGGGATATCGATCTCAGTCTCATAGACTTCCGGTTTGTCCTCATCCACGAGACTCATATTTCCGTACCCGAACTGCTCGGGCTCGAATATCCCCTCAAGGCTACTACAGATCGCTTTTGTTTTTACCTTAAATCCTCTAGCGTTAAGATATTTGAGTAGCTCAGAGTAATAGTAAGCAGAAGGCTTCTCGGCATCTGTGAAGACTATGAACCCCATTCTCATTGAAGGAAAAATTTTCGATTGAACACCGGATAGTTCTTTATCAAGACGGATCATCACTTCTTTGGCGCATCCAGGCTTATCCTTAGGATCGAGGTATACGATCATACTTGGGTCGAGATGCTTTCCGCCTTTTTCATGAACGAAGGCAGAGAGTTGAGCGAGAGCTACAGCTTCACTCTCATCGGGTTTGACAGTCCGATAAGCAACCAATTCAGGTTCAGTGGTCTTGACACCTATCTTTATTATCATTGGGGGCTATTCTGGGACCGCGGTTTTTAACTATTTCCAGAGGTTCAGGGAAGTTTTCCACAGTGGTAGGTCCAATCACCGGGATAGATAGTTGGTTGCCACCTCGTATCAAAAATTATGGAATGATACGGGGCGTAAAGCTCTTCCAATGTCCGACCAGCAGTATCTTTCAGAACCCCAAGACCCTCCCCCTTCTCAACGACTGCCCCGAGTTCACATTTGTTGTACAAAATACCGCCATGTTCTGACTTGGGCCAACTACTACCATCAGAAATATGCTGATAGACACCCCTCCCTATTGGTTCTGCTTGGATCATCTCTAAACCGATAAGTACGTTTCTGATCCCTTGTACGCCGATGACAACAAGGTTCTCCCATAGTCGACCCCTCCACCTAACTCTGGGCTAAGCACTGGAATACCGATTAATCCAGCCTGTATTGTAGGGTCCCCATCATAGCTGGGCGAGTGTTTACGCCTCCGAGCACAGGTATGCCTTGGCCAAACTGGCGGTACATCTCTTTGACTTTCTCCCCAACAAGCTTATTGGTCTCTGGAGTTCCACGGGCGTGAATATACTTAGCCATAAACGCCTTTCCGCCCTCATGTAAATCGATGGCGATATCTGAGCCAGAAATAAGCTGATCCCAGACTTGTGCTGCTATCCGCTCAATCAGCAAACCCTTTGAATCACCAGGCCAAACTCGATTCATATTTAGATTCTCATACCCCATAGGTGGAGGCGCTGCTCTCTCCGCTGCGTTAAATGCCAGTGGGTTAGATACGGGGATTGAAATAATCGTACCCGCGAATTCTTTGCAATCGATCGTATCAATGATCCGATTTATGATCTCCATACCGCTATACTCGTCACCGTGTTGAACCCCCAACATCGCTACGCGGGGACCATTTAGAACTCCAGTTGCGACTCGTATGGTCAAGGATATGGGTGTACCATCAGCAAATTCCTCAACCTTTACCGGGAATGTAACCTTTTTCCCGGCCTCGATATTTTTATCAAAAATATTGATCGACAAGACTCTCAAAACAATATAACTTAAGATAATTATAGGTAGTTCGACTAGAAGTTACCTTGCCTTTACTCCCTTTATTACGCCCTCTATCATCCTGTAAACTGCCTTAAGCGCAAGCCTCTCAGGATCACCCGACGTAGGTAAGCTTGCGACACCAAAAGCCCTGGTCTTTGGATACTTAAACATCTTTTCAAGGCAGTCGGCGAGTTCTCGACTTGTGACTCCTCCTTCTACCTGAGTGTTGTGGCCGGGGACTTCATCGGGGTTGAGAACATCGGTATCTACATGGATATATATGTGGTCGCAGAGACCGCTAAGGCGAGCCATTTGCTCATCGATTTTGGATGTTAATTGTGCAATATCTTTTACAGATATCAGTTCAGCGTTGCTGTTATCAATTATCTCTTGCTCAAGCGGGTCCGTATCTCTGACTCCAGCAAAAGTAACATATTTTGAAGGAAGTGGTATCTCAAGTCCTATTTGATGGCGAAGTCTATTAAGACATAAGCCACAACTAATAGCAACAGGCATTCCACCCATCATCATACTCATCGTAGTTTCGGGCGTGTTCATGTCGCCATGTGCATCAAAATAAACGAGCCCAACTTTTAGAGGCCGGCCCTCACCTGCTAGCTGAACCCCCGCAAGCATAGGAGTTAACCCTACGCAATTAGAGAGTAAGCCAAGACTAAAGTTACCTTGCCTTATCTGAGTTGAGATTATTTCAGCTAGGTGGTGGCCAGCTAACCCAAAGCGGTTTATAGTACCATACTGGCTTTCCTCCTCTGGCGTTAGCTTAGCAGTCTTAGTTTCCGTGACAGTGACGCCGAGGCTCTCCAGTAGAGGGTATAGTCCCCCGTTTTCCATTACGTCAGGGCCTTCATCGAATTCTTTGCGCCCAAAATTGCCATCATGAATGAGTTTAGCGATACCTACTCTCAGTGTATTCATGATGATTGAATACATTACTTATGCCTAAAAACGCTTAGTAGAGCTTGATCGCTTTATCGAGACGGCTAAGAAGTACGATACTGCTTTGCCACTGTTCATCAATGATCTTGTAACCTGTTTCCTCTGAGAGGCGCATTGCGAATGTTTGGATATCCTTATGGCGAGCCATTTCTAAATAGCCAAAACGTTGACGAGCGTATCCAACACTCATCGCAGCTTTCGGCTCTTGATAGGTTGGATTGGCTTTTTCGACGAGGCTTGCATATCCTTTAGGATTGTGCATATTGAGTTTGGGTACGAGGGTATATCTGAGCACTGTTGGGCAGTTGAAGGATTGTAGGAGTTCAAGGCTCTCTTGGAGTTTATCCCAGGAGCCAGATGATAATGGGCGGCACGTTTTCGTATATGTCTCTTCATCTGGAGCGCACACTGATATGTAGAGCTGGGTTGGCTCCTCACCTAATTTTTTTAGTACCTCTGGATTTGTACCATTAGTAACTATAAAGATTGACTTGAACCCCCTTTTTTTGAACTCGGAGACAAGCTCTCCCAGTCTTGGATAGAGTGTAGGCTCTCCCTCCAAACTAATTGCAGCGTGAATTGGGTTCAACGCCTCCTTTAAAAATTCGGGAGCGACGTTCCCGTTCCCTCCAAAACCGTATATGAGCTTCCGATGGTACTTGAGACACCCGTCAATAATCGTAGTCGGATCATCGTTATCGATAATGGAGCTTGCTTGATCCCATCCAACACCGATGTTTTCAGGTGTAGCCCTCCAACAGAAGACACATGCTTGAGTGCAGTGGCCGAGACTAGGGGTCATCTGCATACATCTGTGGGTAGGAATTCCATAGAAACGTTGTTTGTAGCAGTGTTCCATCCCAGAGGTGTTAAGTGATTTGCTAACCCACATACACGTTTTCACAGCGCTGTGAGCTCCTACTATGCGGTACTTCTGTCTGTTGTAGCTCTTCAAGAGCTCTTCGGGGAGGCTCATTGTTAGACTGTTCCACGCTGATGCTTAATAAGAAAACTAAAAAATCGAGTTAAAATTTGTAGAGCTTTTTATACTTTAATTCAAGATAGCTGAGGAAAGGCTCAACATCAAGATTGGAACCAGTTATTCTCTTTACCAGATCTTCAGGATCATATAGATTACCTTGTTGATGAATATTATCAATAAGCCACGTTTTCACCGATTTAAAATCCCCCATTGTAAGGTTCTTCTGGTATTCGGGAATTTCTCTCTTCATTTTCTTAAGAAACATCCCACCATAGATATTGCCCAGAGCGTAACTTGGGAAATAACCGAAGAGCCCCGAAGCCCAATGCGTATCCTGCATAACTCCTTCTGAATCATCATTAATTTTTACGTCAAGATAGTCCTTATACTTTTGATTCCAAGCATTAGGAAGTTCATCAGCAGTGAGCTTTCCGTTGAAAAGGTCCCTTTCCAACTCAAAACGGATTATAATGTGGAGCCCATATGTGACTTCATCCGCTTCGATCCTTATCTTACTAGGAGCTACAAGGTTAACCGCGAGAAGTAATTCGCTTTTCTTGACCCCTCTAAGTGGTTTTCCTACAATCTTTCTGATTTTGGGAGTAAAGTAGCTCCAGAACTCGGAACTCCGTCCGATCATGTTCTCGACAAAACGGCTCTGACTCTCATGGATCCCACTGCTTGAACTTGCACCGATTGGTTGATACATCCAGATCTGGGGAAGATTCTGTTCATATATTGCGTGCCCCGCTTCATGGAGGACACAAAAAAGACTGGATGGCCACAAATTCTCGTGGTAATGTGTGGTGATGCGGACATCATCATAATAACCTGTCGTGAAAGGGTGCTCTGTTTCATCTAGACGTCCACCCGCCCCCGGGCTATGTGTATCGTATCCAACAAATTCCATCGCAGCTTCGCTAATTAGCCTTTGACTTTCGATGGGGATGGGACGGCTAAGCAGAGCATTGTCAGGTTTTACTTCACTTTTATCGATCTTTTTCAGTATGCTAATAAGTCCTTTCTTCATGGCATCGAATACAACACTGATCCTGTCTGCTTTCATCTTCGGTTCAAAATCGTCGATGAGGGCGTCATAGGGGTTTTTCGCATCTTTCACATCCATAAGCATCTCTGCTGCCTTAGCACGGAGTATTATAATCTTCTCAAGCTCAGGTTTGAAACTCTTCCAATCGTTTACAGTCTTCGCCTTTTTCCACGCGCTTACACTCACTGTACGTTGCTTCTCGGTCTCAAATACAAGACTCTCAGGAATTTTTGTTGCCTCAATATACGCTTTTTTAACCAATAATATATTTCGCTTCTCTACAGCGACAGTGTTACTTGATATAAGAGACTTCTCTGCTTCCGATATGATAATTCCCATCTCCGGATCGGTTAGCATTCGATGGCCAATAACTCCAAGAAGAGCAAGCTGCTGACTTCGAAGATTGATCGCCTTAGGAGGCATCTTCGTCTCCATATCCCACTGAACGATAGCACCAGTAGAATTCAAAACCACAAGCTGCTTAGTACGCTCAAGAAGCCTGTCATATGACTTAGAAAAAATCGACATGATATAAACGTGTTAAATGGAGTGTTTATCATTTACCTGAAAATAGCGTTTACTTTATCCAATAATCATCTAATACGTCACGCGCAGACTCCCGCTTTTTCTGGAAATCTACAAGGAAAACTTTGACCATACGAGCTAAACGTGCCTTACAATCACCACACATTAGAATTCCACTTCGGCACTCAGTCTCAGTTTCCTTTAGCTTGGTATCGTCCGACTCAAAGAGAAAATAATAGTACGCGTAGATGTTACAGATCATAGGGTTTCCTCCGAGCTCCTTTTGTATTGCGATTGTTTCTCGTCCACCCGTAAAAGCGCGCTTCACCTTTGTTGAAGCCTTCTCGGGATCATCGGTGGTAAAGATCGCTGTTTCTGGCTGGCTTGCACTCATTTTTCCACCTTGAGCGAGTCCCGGAAGGAACTTTGCGTGGATTTGCATTGGCTTATAGTAACCCATCTTCTCGGCTATGTCCCTAGTCATTCTCCAATAGTTATCTTGATCGATTGCAGCGGGAATGAGGCAGGCAACGTTTCGGCCTTCACGGTAGCTCTGTAGAAAACAAGTCATTGCTTGGAGGGCAGGATACCACGTGAGGCCAATATTATCCGAGTCATTAAAACCGAATACTGCCTTCACAGTGCTAAACGTAATCCTTTTTGAAACCTTCAAACCTAGTTTATAGATCTGCGCAATATTTTCTGTATCACTGAAAATATGAGTTAGTTCTGGTTTTAGACCACAAGCCACAACATCTAAGGCATTTTCATATGTATAACCTACTGTCTGTTCTAGAGTAAGTTCATCTCTAAGAAGAAATTTTTCATCATCTGTCATCTGAAAATAGAGGTGAGCACCAAAGGCGTCCTGCAGATATTTACAGAAAAACCACGGGAG
This sequence comes from Candidatus Bathyarchaeota archaeon, assembly GCA_041304325.1. Lineage (GTDB taxonomy): Archaea > Thermoproteota > Bathyarchaeia > TCS64 > TCS64 > UBA8941. Next base: position 911 of record JBFYNP010000134.1, on the reverse strand, counting down.
AAGGTGCCCAAGGTGAACATTACCTGATGGACCACGACCAGTATAGAGTCCAACTGGACGCCCCTCTTCATATTCTTTCAGCCACAAGTCAAGATCCCTATGACTGAAAAACACATCTCTCCGGAGCTGCATATGCATGAATCCAGCATGACGCGCAATCCGCTCTTTCAGGTCGTCTGTTAGGCGTTGGGTCCCGAACTGCTGAATCAGTTTAGTGTAATCAATCTCACCACTAACCTCCCAAGGGGTGACAACCATTTCCTTCTTTTCATTGGTACTACTCAAATTCATCTACACCAGAACCTATTCCCAAGACTATGACTTGAGAACCAACAAATTCGTCTAGGTACTCGACCTGCTGGTCCTCCCTCAGGAGGATTGAACCCAGTCCAGCTGATGCACACTCATCATCGATCCCAGACGAAGTAAACACTCTTCAACCGGTTTAAAAAGCTTACAGGGCTGATGGTAGCTGCTTGATCATCAAAAGGGTAGTCATGTATTATTCCACACGATTGATAGAGTTTGGTAAGCGACCTGTTATTTTATAGCCGACCCTCTCATAGACATGAACTGCGCGAGGGTTGATGGAATAAACTTCTAACTCAACGATCTCCGCTCCTATCTTAACTAGACTGCTTTTCATTCATTAGGATCAGTGCCTTCTCTTCCACAAGGCTGTTAATGAAGTACAGGAAGTCAGGGATGAAAATTCAACTGGTATTAAAAATGGGGTTATTTACTTATGATTTCGAGTAATGTCTGTTCAAGGGTTTTTCCCGGAGGAGGATTTTCCACGATCTCTCCGAGAATCTCACCTTCTTGGGTTAGAACAACTATATACGGGATCTTGATAACATTAAACTCTTCAACCTCTTTTGGACTCGGCGGAATCGCCCACTTTCGAGTTG
>JBFYNP010000133.1:0-3609 GCA_041304325.1 Candidatus Bathyarchaeota archaeon | reverse complement strand
GAAGAAATGAGATTGACATAATGCTGCCACGCGTATTAGACGACATAGCTGAAGGGCTACAAGCGGGCATGACTCTAATTGAATCTCTAGAAGAGTCAAGTAAACGCAACTATGGCTTCATCACAAAAGAACTCAAGCTTCTTGTCGCTCAAATGAGTTGGGGCATCCCAATTCACACTGCCTTTGAGAACTTCAGTAAAAGTATGGGAACAGATATGGCAAAGAAAACAACACGCCTTATCCTTGCTTCAATGGAGCTAGGAGGCGACTTAACAACTGTTTTCGCGAACACAAGTACTTTCCTCCGCAAAATGATCGATGCAAAAGCTGATAGAAACGATCAACTCCGCACGTTTGTAAGCATAATCTACGTTACTCTAATCGTCTTCATAGTCATGATGGTTATGCTATATAGCAGTCTGGGTCAACTTCTAAGTATTCAAAGCCCAATGATGAAAATTAAAATTACGAAAGAACAATTAAAAATACTCCTTTACGACCTAGCCATCTTTGAGGGTTTCTTCGGAGGCCTAATCGCCTCAAAACTTGCGGATGGCACAATTTATCCAGGTCTTAAACATAGCATCATAATGATGACGATTAACACCGTCGCATTTCTTCTCTTAATCGGATAAAAAAATAAGCTTAAAAAAATAGATTAAATGATCTTATCGGAATGCGCCTTTCTTTTCTTTAGTCGCCGGCTTTAGCGCTTGTTTAACACCGGGTACTTTCTGCATAATCAACGTCCGTAGCTTATCTAATGCTTCACTAGGTGTAGAAGCCTCTACAGTATTACTTTTATACACCTGAGCTACGAGCGTTGCCTTTTCGTCTAGTTTAGGCATGACGATGAGGTATATGGTTTTCTTTGAGTCTACAATTTTTCCGTATTCTTTAACAAACTCAATTTCACCGATAGGTTCTGAAGAGGCGAGAAGATCAACATAGATTACCTCTCCTTTATTTTCAAAACCAATATCGAATGTTCTTTCAATTCCGCTTTCTCCTAGAATTTTTGCATTCGGAATTTTGGTATACCCGAATTCAGCTAGAGCTTCCGTGATATTTCTAAGGTACAGTATCCCTGCCGCAATATCGTGGCGGGTAGCTTCGGATGGGGAGTATTTGTAAGCTGACTGATAAATACCATTATCAAAATTAAACCGTTTATCGCATTCACGACACCAATGGCTGATAAAGGGCGTTTCAATTTGTTCTCCACAGTCAGCGCAATCGTAAATACTACCTATATTTCTGTACTCTCCCTCCTGAATCTTCTCACCACATTTTGGGCAGTTGAAACCTGAACCTACACTTTCAAGGGGGCCAAGGTATCCACAGGTAATGTGCTCAATTAGAAGATTTTTCTTAATGTTAAGACTATCACAAGCTGGGCAAATATAGAAGGTAGATATGTTAGGGCTATTGCAGTAAGGACACCTTATCTCCATATCATAAACCTGTCGAGTGAAAACCTGCCCATCGAATAATAGAGTCATCAACTTACTAGAAGCCTGCGGATCTAGACCAGTTGACTGCTCTACATCAGGAAACCTGTAACCTTGCTTAAGATCAAAGACAGGTTTAATCTCCTCAGCCTTAGCCAAGACCCCCAAAAAGAGGGCTTCAACTTCAGGTAACTTGTAGTAATCAAATCTGTTTAGAGGTAAATTAGCCACTTTTCAACCCTCTCTCTATTTCTTCAATAAGACTTATCATGCATACTTAAAAAACAACTGGATTAGTAATCAACTAAATGATTACAGCTCTTTCCAAAAGAATCTTAAACTCAAAACTTAGTAAAAATGAAAACGAAATAATCCATAAAAATTATATCTATTCTTACAACAAATAGGTCATGGAAATAAGTGAACGAAGTTTTTTAAATCACCTAGAGGATACTAGTTGAAGCAAGAGGGTGTCTGTTCTGTCTCAAAAAAAGAATATTTTAGTCGTGGACGATGACGAAAACATTTGCGATACGTTAAAAGATATCCTTGAAACTGAAGGCTATAATGTTGATACCGCAAGCACAGGGGATATAGCGGTACGAAAAGCAATAGATACAATGTATACACTTGTATTACTAGATGTAAAGCTTCCAGATATTCCAGGCTTGGAGGTTCTACAAAAAATCCGTAAACAAACGCCCCGAACTATAATAATCATGATTACAGGTTATCCAACTCTAGATACTGCAGCTGAGAGTATTAATCAGGGAGCTCAGGCATATATTATGAAACCTATAAGACCAGAAGAGTTACTGAAATTCATTGCTCAGAAAATTAAAGATTTAGATTTTAACACCACAAATTTGCTTGATGAAACTCTTCCGAACTTTATTAAACTTCTTCAAGACGGTAAACTATGGACAATAGATGCATTGGTTGCGCAACTTGGAGCAGATAAACAGACCGTAGAGAAAATTTCCTCTTTCTGCCTTGCAAGCGGTTTAGTAAAATACTGGATCCCTCAAGGAATAGTCCAAATCATCAAAAAGTAACACCAAATAAAACAATTATCAGTTTTTCTTATGACTAATTCCAAATTATACTTCGAATAATTTGATTAATTAATTCTGAAAATAACAAATTTCTTATTAGGAAATCATGTATTCAAAAAATATTATTTGAAGCCATGCATAGGTTCCGATTTCTCCTGTAGGATCGAGTTTTGAATGCTGATCTTTTGAGCTATTGGGGGAGGCCAGCTGAGTATCTCGACCGAAGTCTTGATACGTACACCGCCTCTCCATCGAACCCGTCTTTTACGGGTGCTCTTCACCAGATCTAGTCTGGATGGATGTCTATTTTTGGGAGCGGCTTCGGGCTTAGATGCATTCAGCCCTTATCCGACGGTGCGTGGCTGCCCGGCATGCCTTGTCAGACAACCGGTAAACTAGTGGCACCAGCACCTCGTTCCTCTCGTACTGAAGGTCCTTTCCCCTCAGACATCCTGCACTCCCAGTAGATAAAAACCGACCTGTCTCGCGACGGTCTAAACCCAGCTCACGATCCCTTTTGATAGGCGAGCAGCCTCACCCTTGGCGCATTGTGCTACGCCAGGATAGGAAGAGCCGACATCGAGGTACCGAACCGCGAGGTCGATGCGAACTCTCGCCCGCGACAAGCCTGTTATCCCCGAGGTAACTTTTCTGTCACTACCGGCCCTCATTAAGAAGGACACGATAGCTCGTTAAGCCCCGCTTTCACGTCCGGATCACTTAGTGTGGATGAATCCGGTCAAACTAGCTTTTGGCTTTACCCTCTACGGAGGGTTTCTGTCCCTCCTGAGCTAGTCTTTGGGCCCCCACGATTCCTTTTCATGGGGGTGCCGCCCCAGCCGAACTGCCCATCAGCCGTTGTTCCGGGCTACATGGCCTCGGTCAGGGGGGAGGTCGTGAATGTGTAGTGTTCCATTGTTGCCTCCTGCGAACCCAGAGACTCGCATTCATTGGCTCCTACATACGCTCTGCAAACGCAACCTCACCCCAGCGACTGACTGCAGTAAAGCTCTACGGGGTCTTCTTGTCCCACTGGGAGACGCTGGACTGTTCGTCCAGCAGGTGGGTTCACCGGGTTATACGCGGGGACAGCGGGGTCCTCG
>JBFYNP010000132.1:0-4078 GCA_041304325.1 Candidatus Bathyarchaeota archaeon | reverse complement strand
GGATCTATTTTTTTGGGTAAAGCGATGCAGAAACCCGTAACTACAACTAATTTAATAACCGTAACAGAGTAATAGCGTCGATCACTTTGGATGCAATTCAAGCCATACTTGGAAGAAGAAGCATAAGAAAATTCACCGGCGAACAAATATCAGAAAAAGACACAAAACTGCTCCTTGAAGCCGCTATGGCGGCTCCCTCAGCGTGCAACCAGCAACCATGGCACTACGTTGTGGCTAGGGATAAAGAGACCTTCCGCAAGATAACGGAAGCTCAACCCTACACACAGATGCTGAAGGATGCATCTCTCGCAATTATTGTCTGCGGGGATCCAGAGCTTCAGACCTGCCCCGGTTATTGGGTGCAGGATTGCTCGGCTGCTATCGAAAACCTGCTGTTAGCAACTCATGCTTTAGGATATGGAGCAACCTGGTGTGGATTATATCCTAACGATGATGTTGTATGGAAAATACGGGAGATTCTGGGGATTCCAAAGCAGGTCTATCCATTAGGCGTCATAGCTGTTGGGGTTCCTGCAGAGGAGAAGCCGCCCGCAAACAGATACAAACAGGAACGTGTGCACGCAGAGAAATGGTGAATTAGAATATAGATTAGCTAAACTGAGAGTTAGGGTGATTTTGTTTCTAGTGGGTTGGTTATCTTCCCCATGAATAGTATTGACCCCGAGCGGTCGTCTCTTATCATGAAGACGAATGGTCGGTCAGCGTTGAATGTTTTATATGTCGGCATGCTTGTGAGACCGACTCCAACTACAGTTGCCGCTGCTGCTTCGGTGCCTTTCTCGTTGACTTCTACGAATGCTTTGTGGTCTACAAAGTCGATGTAGAGGTTATTTGAGGAGGATACTGGAGCTATTCCTTCAAAGTTAGCTTCACCTGGGCTGAAAGCGACACCCATCCCCATGTTCTTCAAAGCTTGGTTTAGACGCTTTATTCCATACTCTAGCTTGAATTTTGGCAGGTCGATCTGGACTTTGGTTTTAGAGTAGCTGGTGAAGCTGGCATCAAGTTCGGCTTGGTTTAACCCTTTGATGAATGAGTCGATGTCAACTCCTTCATTCGGGAGAAGCACGTACATTGCCATCTTATCTCGCCCATAAGGCAGCCGTACGGATTCGTAGTTGCTTCCCGCATAGTAGTTGTAGTCATCCATTTTTGACATGTAGTTGACTGTGACTTTCGCGTTATCCTGGGTGGTGAAGTCTCCTGTGTGGGTTGCTTTTTCTTCGAAGGGGTTAGTCCAGTCCCCTTTGAAGTAGATGGCGTTGATGAGGAACATAACGATCTGATCGTCAATTTTGTCGATCATTTTGTTGATCTTGTTATTCGTTTTTCCGCTGATCCAGCTGTTTATCTCACTAACGGTTTTAGGGTCATCGAAGTCTCTCGTGTATAAGTCGCTTTTGAAGTAGGTACTAAGCTGTTTAATGAAGGCCTGCTTAACGGATGCGGCGAATTCTTTTCTTATCCAGACAGAGTCAGCGATGTTGAGCTGCACTCCCGAGTCGGCGTTTTCAAGGCTTTCGATGAGGTTCAGGTAGTTCTGGTTTACCGCGTCGTTGCTCATTCCCGTGATTTCCAGGGTTTTAGCCATAGCTTCCTTTGTTGAGCCTTCCGCCCCGTTGTACACCATCGTGAGGGCTGTGGAGATGCTCAGAGGTGAGATGAAGATGTTTTTTCCATCATCATCTGCGATGAGTTCTTTGAATAGTTTAATGGCGAATCGGGTATTAGCCGCTACGAGGTTTTTATCTGCAGCTTTGGCCTTTTCATCAGCAGCAGCGTACGCGAGACCCTGTTGGTACTTTGGTAACGCGAAAAAAGCGCCATATCCAGCTAGGGCGATTAGGCCTAGAGTAAATAACGCATAACTTACACGTTTTCTATTTCCTGAAAATATCGTTGGGGGAGGAGACATATCATCATATATAATGTAGGAGAATAGGTTATAATCCTAGAGTTTAGAACAACAAGCAGTTACTGTTCTAGCTGTATGAACGGTTGTTATTTCATTTTAATTCTAAAGAGGTTAAAGATTTACTTTTTAAATTCATAATGTGTTAATGTCACCGAACTTCTTAATTTATATAATATTTAATACCATTTTTTTATGCGTTTAATGGTATCGCTTACTGCTTCGACTTACTCTTCTTTGTCTGTGGATCATATGACTAAAACCTAACCTTGACCATATGACTACATAATCAGTCCATGTTATCCAGAAGGCTCCAATGGAAGTAGGTGTGAACATGAACATCAACCAAAAAATAGACCACTTGAGTGAATGTTACTGTTTGATCCTTCAAAGATCCTTATGTGATCCTCTGTTTTCAATGCTGGATTACGCTATATGTGAATGATCTTCAGTTGATCCTTGTATAGCGCTGGACGAGGACTGAAATGATCCTGGGCGATTTTTTAACCTGCGCTGGCCAGCTCACCATGGTAGGACGTACTGGTAGTATACGTATTATCTATGGCTTAGTAAGCTAATGAGAGGTGTATACAGATGATGTTTTTCATTAATGGAGCTTATGCAGGATCGTTCTGCTTCAAGCGCATCTCTGAGGGATCTCTCAGTCAATGAACTGGTAGGTTTTTTAAACATTGGAGATCAATTTGCTAATAGTTTGATCATCGATCTCGCCCAGGAGCTTATCGAGCTCTGTAAGACCAAAAAGCACAGCGACCTTCAGCACACACGATCCGTTGAATTGCTGAAGGGGCTTAGAGAGCTGGGTTTTACGAGCGTGGAGCTCTGCGCCATTACAGGCGGGTACTGGGCCGAGCCGACGATCAGGAAATACACGAGAGGAGTCGTTGCTTTGGACACAGTTGAACATGATAAGGCGCTTGGGGTTTTCTCTGATTTTGCATCAAAGGGGTATGCCCTGGAGGATTACGAGGAATACAAAAAAGCGAAGGCTCTTCTTGATTCCAATGATTTGTCGTTTGAAACTGTTGTACTCTTCGGAACGAATCTTCAGAAGATTGATTCTACCATAGGGGAGCTCGATAAACTGAGTAAGGAGATAGCGAATCAACCCTTGACTGTCCCCGAGATTAAGCGGGATTTTGATCTAAATACTGAGTTAGGTAAAAAGGGGTTCACTAAAGAAGTATTGGTCGAGATAAGAGGAGCTGCAGCGAAATACGGCGCCCCGGCTACGGTTCTTCAGGCGTTGAATGCTTATGGAACCTTAGGTAGGTTGCAGAGCGAATTAAACGAGACGGAGAAGATGTGTACCGATGCTCTCACCGAGCTTAAACGAATAAATGCGGAGAAAGAGGGAGTTGTCGCTGAAACTCTTACGATTAAAACTTGGGTTGACATCGTTAAGATGTTAATGCTTGACTACCACTTCGACAAAAGCAGCTTCAGAACCCTCTACGAGTTAGCGAAGAAGCACGGAAACCCCCTTGAAGTTATGAGCGCCGTCAATGACTATGGTAGCCTAAAAGCTATTGAGGATAAACTCGCGGAGGATAATGTAACAAAGAAGAATCTTGAAGGCGAGATCTCGGAGCGAAACGTTACCTTACGAGATTTAGATGAAAAGATCGCATCTAGAAATCAGATTATCGGAGAGATCAGAGCAAAACATGAGGCGAGTTCAAGGCTTCAAGACGTCTCAAGCCTGATAATGAACCCGAAAGGCGTCCGCTCATCACCTGAGGAACTGTCGAGAACAGTCATGTTGATCCTGAGCGGGTTGAAGGAGTATCAGAGGATCCACCCAGAAGACTCCGCGAAGATGAAGACCAGTCTAGGTCAAAGTATTGATTGGCTTATCAATGCACTTCAAAGGTACCTGGATGGATAGCTCTTGTCTGATGACGATATTCTTAGAGACCTTGAGAGAATACGTGAGGAAAGCGAAAAGACGGTGAACCTTGATGAACATGTTAGCTTCGTTGCTGACGATGGTAAACGCAAAAGGTTTCTAGAGAGGTTTGAATCCGTCAAAACCCGAATATCAAATCGTCGTTTACAGAAGGGCCCTGAACTGTTTGGCCGGTTTTACTTAAAATCAACGCTTCTATTACCTAAAGATGGTCG
>JBFYNP010000131.1:0-7193 GCA_041304325.1 Candidatus Bathyarchaeota archaeon | reverse complement strand
CTCTACCCCGACAAGGCCCAGGTAACCGTGCATGCACTGCGCGTGCACTAAGTATGTGCCGAGAATTACCGAAGACGCTTTCAGTGCTTGACCTCGGATGCGGCGTTGGTAAGCAAACGCTCTATCTCACCGAGCTCACCTGTGGCTCCATCGTCGCCATTGATAACCATGCCCCAAGCATCGAGCGGCTACAGGCAACTGTGAATGCTCGCGGGCTCGCAGAGCGAGTGAAGCCTATTGTAGATGATATGGCTCATCTTGAGTTTCCATCCGAGAGTTTTGTTCTCATATGGTCCGAAGGCGCGCTGTATAATATCGGCATCGAGAACGCTCTCCGAGTTTGCCATAAGATGCTTCGTCCTGACGGTTACCTTGCCTTCACCGACGCCGTGTGGCGTAAGGAGAACCCCCCGCCTGAGGTTAAAGCGAGCTTCGACTACCCGACTATGGGTATGGTTAGCGATGTGCTTGCTACGATAGAGAGATCCGGGTGGTCTCTCGTCGATCATTTCACTTTGCCGGATGAAGCATGGTGGGATGACTTTTACATCCCTATGGAGAGCCGCATTCAGGAACTGTGCTATAAGTATGCTGATGATTCTGAGGCGCTTGTTTTGCTTCGTCAACTGGCGCAGGAGCCTGAGATGCATCGTAAATACTCGAGCTTCTATGCTTACGAGTTCTTTGTAGTTCACCGCAATCACGCGCGCGATTAGTCTTTAAGATGTTTGTCGATGTATGTATAAATCTCGTCGAGTCTGTTGTGGGTTGCGTAAATCGTGTTTCTTGATGTTTTCTGGATCAGGCCGACGCGCGCGCCACGACAAGCCAACCCCTACCACAGCAACCGTAGCAGCAACCGACCAGCCATCTTTTAATCTGCTTAACCAGAGGAAGCAGCTCTTTGAACTAGTAAAGAGGTCGTTAAAACAAGCCAACCTCCAAGCTGAACGGCAGTTGAAAAAGGCTCAAATCAAACAGCCGTTGAACCGACTCTCGCGCACGGCGAGGAATATTCGTTGGAGGGCTGCTGTCAATCAGCCTATTGTGGTCTGCCAGCCCGTGGGGTTGGAGTTTGAACTGCAAGCCCACGACTTAAGTCGTGGGTCATGACGGGTTTGGGTTAGGTTTGGGGCAAGCCGATTTTTATGCCTGTAGGAGGGGTGGCCGCTACCCGGCTCGGTGGAGCTGGGCAAGTCGCCTCTGTGAGTCAGGAAGCCTGCCTCTTTAGAGGTGGGTAGTTCACAGTGCGTTCCTAAAAAAAGGGAAGTATAATCAGCTAGGTATTTCGCAGCGATACCTGATGCCAGCGTGCACTAACGTTAAATTATTAAACTAAGCGTTACATTGAAACATTGAAAATGAGTTTAAAAAAAATTACTAGGTGTAACATTTGTCTTCAACCAGTAACAAAGGACTTTCAATTTTGCATAAGTTACTATGAAGTGGGTAAGAAGATGGTGAAATGTTTCTGCGGGGCTCAGTGTTTAAAACAATGGATTGATAGAGAGCTTGATAAAATACCTCCTCCTCAACTACACGATCTATAAAAGTTAAGACCTGTACTCACTGATATGAAGAAGATGGAAGTGCGGATAATATATGCCACCTTTTTCCTTGGTGTAGCGCGCGCGAACGGCGTGCGATGACTCTCGCTCGCTCCGCGAGACATATCACCTTAGAGACCATGAATAGCGCATGGTGCTGGCTGAAGTCAACCAGGCTATTACGATCCTTCGACCCGGTGCGCGCTGCGCCTTATCTTTTGCAGGGATTGAATCCTAAAGCATGTGGGGTAGATTATCTACCTTTAAAGATTGGCGACCTCTTCTCCAGGAAAGCGTTCATGCCCTCAATCCTATCCTCAGTCTCGAAGCACCTCGTATAAAGCACAGCTTCCAACATATCCCCTTCTTTAAGACCCCCGTAAGAACTGAAATTAATGAGTCGCTTACAGTAACCTACAGCTATTGGTGCACGTCCAAGAATCTTCCCCGCCAATTTCCTAGCCTCCACCAAGAGGTCCTCATGTTTAACCACTTTGTTGACAAGCCCAAAACTTAACGCAGTTTCAGCGTCAATGCTCTCACCTGTGAAGAAAAGCTGCTTAGCTCTCTTCGGACCGATGATCCTGGGCAGTCTCTGTGTGCCGCCGAAAGGGGTTGTTATACCCAACCCCGTTGGAGGCTCCCCGAAAACTGCTTTCTCCGAGGCTACGATCAAGTCACAAGCGACTGCGAGGTCACATCCCGCCCCCAAAGCGAGGCCATTAACCGCAGCGATTATGGGTTTAGGGGTGTTCTCCATCTTGTCGAGAATTCTATGCGTCATATTGGAGAAGGAAGCTGCTTCGATGCTTGTCATATTTAGGAGTGCTTTAACGTCTCCGCCTGCTGAGAACGCTCGATCTCCTTCTCCCGTGATTATCATAGCTCTCTCATCTTCCTCGCTTGTTAGATCATCTAAAGCCCGCTCAAGTTCATTGAAAGTGCCTCCTCGAAGGGAGTTGAGTACATCAGGTCTGTTCAGCTTGACTATGGTGATTCCGTCTTCTTTTTCGATGATTAGATCCTTGAAAGGCATTCTGATTCTGATAATAGGAATGTGTCCGATATAACCGAAGTTATTTTCACTGGCACTCCATGCTATACCCGATACAGGTAACGCCAACTTTACGATTCGTGGTTCAAGAAAGCCTATGACTTTAGTCGTGAGTCATGACTCTGCTTTCCGAGTATTCAGGTCCTCTGAAACTAGTATCAGCTTCGTCGCACCGACACGCACCTCCCATCTTCTACCTCCTTCGTGTTGACTAAGCCATACCTCGCTAAAACCTCTACATCTCGTGAGACGATTTTCTCAGGCCTCTTCAACATCTCTGCTAGCTCCCGAACCGAGCGTGCATCCGACCGTCGTAGAAACGATAAAAGTTTCAGACGTGAGGATGTCATGAGTGACGCTAGATCGTCGTTGAGACCTAGAACGGCTTCACCCAGCAGGGTTCTTCTGTTGAGCTCCTCCTCGAGGGCGTTATGTTCGTTTGCTTCGATGGCTTCGTTTAGAGTCTCATCTTTGAAGTCTTCAATTCTTTTCTTATTCTTGCTGATCCTCTCCAGCAGGTCTCGGGTCGGTATCGACGAGTATTCGGTTATGTGCACTTTGGTTTCTTGGGGTATCCCGTATCTCTTCCTCAGTTCCTCATTCTCAATCATTTGATAGCCTCCGTTAGTTCAGGTACCAATCGGAGAAGCCTCTTGAACGTTTTCAGGGAGTCGCGCGCGCTGCAGGAAGTCCCATCGTTAACACGAGGTTCCGGTAGAATGAATCCCACGCGCTGTTGGTCATTACTAAAAATAGAACAAGCTTTGTTGAGCTAGCCCACGTGATTTTCACGTTTTGCGCGCTGGGTATGGTTACGTCTTTGTATTCGAAGGTGATGGCGCCTAGATTGGTTGAGTGTGTGTATAGTTGATGGATTTTAGTTACTGTGGCTTCGACGGTGTAGGGTGTTTTCTCGATGTATTGTTCCTGTTCCTCGTGGATGACTGGTACATCATACGCCTCTTTGTAGATGTATGGGATAATTGGTAGAAAAAGGACGAGTGCAAACCCGAAAATGGCTGATGCTAGAAATAATATTATTGAGTCAGCACTCGACATAAATAATCTCTGATACTTAGTTTTTGCCATATTTATTGTATCGGTATGTCGCGCGCGATAGGAGAGATGAAGTTATTAAGCTACCTCGAGACGCGCGCGTGTCACCATAGCGGAGAGGACCTTCATAGTTATGGGGGGAAAAGCGAATCGCTTGGACTGTTAGGAAAGTTAATTGAGCTTAAATTGACTAATCTCTCTAAGTACTCGTTCAAGTAGAGCAGGCTCTAACCGGAAACCTGAGGAAACCATCGAAGCTACAGTGTCCCGAGCCTCAATGGCGGTTAACTTACCATCGTGAAGAGCTCTGAGAACCACATACAGTGATCCTTTAACCTTAAGCCCTAGAGCCTCAGCGACGGCTCTTCCGCTCGACTCATCTATGAGGATTGGGAGGCCTCCGTTATATGTGAGAACTATAGCTGCGGCTTCTCCCACATGGATCTCGCGAAGATCAGCCGTGAGTCGCCTCCTCATCTCCCCGGCTGGATCTGCTTCAACGGTTATCCAGCCTTGCTCGATGGCTTCCTTCACGACGTAAGAGTCCGGGTAACCTTCCCTTAGGCCCTCCTCGACAACCTCAGAGTAGACCTCCATGGGGATGAGTATCTTCTGGCACTGAGTCTTCAGCAATTCTAGTCTTCCGGCTTTGGCTAGCCAGATGAGTACGCTGGAGTCGGCTACTGCGGGCGTGGGTTATTCGCCTCTCAGTGCTTTGAGGTCCTGCTCTAGGTCCCTCTCGCTGATCTGGATGAGGATGCCTTTTCTCTGGAGGGCTTCGTAGAATCTGCGGAGGCTGACCCCTGCTAGCTTCGCTGCTTGCCAGCCGGTTGCTTCGCTCTTTTTGTATAGGTCTACTGCGAGGTTTATTCGTTTGTCCTTTATTCCTTCGTCGAGTATTTCTCGTATTAGGGTGGATCGGTCTTTATGTTCTTTCTGGGCGAGGTCGTCGAGTTTTTCTAGGATCTCGTGGGGTAGTCGGAGGCTTATATTCTCAGACATCTCTGTATTACATGATATGTTTGTTGTAATATATAGTTGTTGTGGATTTCTTGGATCCACAGCTTTTCGCATGCACACGTGCTCACGTTTGGCTATTTAGAAATTATCTAGCCAAGACATCAAAATTATAAACCATAACCGCACGCGCGGGTAAAAATCATCGATGCTTGCGCTTTTACGTTCTTCTTTGATTTGACTCGACACCATGGAAAACTACTCCGACTTCAAAAACGTCGAGTCAATCTTAGGATAGCACCGGGCTAGTTCCCTCGCCGTGGATTTATCTACGCCGCAGGCTACTAGCTGCCTACGCGCGCGCGATTAGAGCATACTCGTTAGATGGGGCTTATGCTTCTTGGGAGGAGGGCGTTAAGGGAAGCATCGAGGTGGGGAAACTCGCCGACGTTTGCGTAATCGACAGGGATCCGCTTAGGATTCCGAGGGGGCAGTTGAAGGAGGTAAAGAATCTTATGACGATTGTCGGAGGTAAGATTCTTTACCAAAATATTCCTTGAAGGAAGTCCGCGCGCACGTTTCATTGTTTCTGGGGATAAAGCTTTTAAACAGTTCCTAGTCGCACATCTTCCGCGATGCTGTATGGATTAGAAGCGTTGCGAGGTCGCGCGCGCAAACAAAGCTGATGAATACGTTAAACAGCATAAATACAGTGAAGCCCCGCGCGCCGCAGTCTCCGGGGTAAGTGTATCATTTAGCAGTCAGCCCAGTGGGCAATCGGCGCTGAGTGGGACATCGGCTAATGATGGTTCAGTGACTTTCACTGGGTTGGCTGTTGGGAACTATACTTTGCAGGTGTCTAAGAGAAGCTACGTGTCCGGCTCAGCTAAGGGGGTTGTGAAGGCGGGTTCCCAAACTGAGTTGACCTCGACTCTTCAGGCTCAGCCAAGTGGAGGTATCCCTGGTTTCCCAATCGTATCCATAAATGTTGGCGTATTGCTCAGTGTCGCCTTGTTATGGTTTAATGAATGTAGGACACGCTTACGAGATGTTTGACGTGATATTTACAGTGACGATATTATTCGAGGGACTATGTCTCACATTCGTTTCTTAGATACTTCGCAAATAAGAGCGCTTCCTCGTTTATCAGTGTCTCAAGGGTCTGATGTTCACCATTACGCGCGCGTCGTTCATTGGGTACCACTGTTTTATCTGGGGCGATGAGTGAATGTATGTAGCTTTAGTATGGTTGATACAGTTTATTTCCCGGATAGGAAGGGCTGGAGAAAGTGGCTTTCTGAGAACTTCGATAAGCAGGGTGAGATCTGGCTCATAATACCAAAGCTATACTCTGGTGAGAAACGGATCCTCTACAATGATACGGTGGAGGAAGCACTCTGCTTTGGGTGGATCGACTCGATCCAAAGACCGTATGATGAGCATCATACGATCCAGAGGTTTTCTCCAAGAAGGGAGAAAAGCAACTATACATGGACGAACATCGAGAGACTCAGGTGGTTGGACAATCAGGGGATGCTGCATCCTAATATTCGTGCATCAGTTAAGGGTTTAATCCAAAGGGAATTCATCTTCCCCTCTGATATTTTGAACGAATTGAAGAATGATCCCGTTGTTTGGGAGAACTATCAAGCTTTCTCCGATCCCTACAAAAGGATTCGTATTGCCTACATTGACGATGCTAGGGATCGCGTTGAAGAGTTCAATAAAAGATTAAAGAACTTTATTAAAAAGACTAAGCAGAATAGAATCTTCGGTTATGGTGGGATAGAGAAATATTATTGACGTGCGTTTGCACAAATCCAGTGATCCTGCTCGCGAATATTTAACTACCCCAACAACTTTCAGTCTGTTGGTTATTATATGGAATTATATGAGGCAATAAAGAAAAGGAAATCAGTTCGCTCTTATGAGATAACGCCAATACCTGATGATGTTCTGATGCGTGTTCTGGAAGCGGGGAGAGTGGCTCCATCGGCGAGTAATGCTCAACCATGGCATTTCATCGTTGTAAAAAGTCTGGAAAAACGTGCCATCTTATCCAAAAGGTTGTTTGCAAGATTCCTTGTTGAATCACCGATTGTGTTAGTGGGATGTGGTGATAGGGAAAAGAGGTTTCATGTAGTCGACGTTAGCATCGCGATGCAGCAAATGGTTTTATCTGCTACAGTTGAGGGGTTGGGCACCTGCTGGATAGGCGACTTCGATGATAAGGTTGTTCATGATCTTTTCAAGATTCCAGAGAAATATGATGTAGTTTGTTTGCTAGCAATGGGTTACTCGCATGAGAGATTAGATCTATCCTCTAAGTTAATTAGGGCTCGTACCAGGAAGACGATGGAGAAAATTGTGAGTTACGAGGAGTATGGGAAGGTAGCTCTCAAATAGGAAAATAAGAAAAATATTATTTACTTTTACTGCATCTAAGCGCGCGATTGTTTTTCAGGTTATCTATTCTAGGAGAGGGGTTAAGCTCGTTTTTACTAATTCAATCCTTACAGAATTAAATGAAAAATATTTACGTATCCAATTTCTAAACAGCCTTGCGCGCGATAGAAATC
>JBFYNP010000130.1:0-5340 GCA_041304325.1 Candidatus Bathyarchaeota archaeon | reverse complement strand
GAGGTATCCAGAGCGATGTCTACGGGACTATTAAGCTTCTGGCTTTGATCGAGTCTCCATTTGCTATCATATTGAAAGTCGTTGTTGTTTAATGCATACGCCGGGCGAAATGTAGAGTATGATGATGAGAAAATGAGCAGTAAATCTAACACTAGTATCCAGGTTATTCGTGACTTTATTCGTGATCTCTCAACCTGCGCGCATTTAGCCTTCGATTTGCCCGTCTTGTTCTGCATTTCCTTAAGCGGGGTACCTTGAGGTTTATCCAGGTTGCTCATAATTCCTCTTGTAGTCTTGAACCAATGGGAATAAAAGAATTTTTTCGTGCGAGTATTTGATTGTGACCTCATTGACCAGCGCTCGTACACACGCGCGCGCGACCTCGCTTCATGGAAATCCGCGGCTTTAGTCGTAGGTTTTCCTGAATCACGACTCGTTGTAGTCTTGAAATTTTGGGAACTGCTCGGGTGACTGATTCATCTTTATTTGGATCGCGCCCGCGGTTACTGGGCTTCTGAATGATCTGTAACTTAGCCTGGATGTTTGAAGCCTCTGAGAAGTGAGGTGATATCTCCTCCCACCTTTTGGGAGTAGCCGCCTTCGAGGACGAAGAAAGTAGGTCTATTCAATGAGGCGATTCTTTTACCAATCTCACTGTAAGATTCTTCAGTTAAACCGAGTGAAGCAAGATCCCCGGAGTGAGCGTCGAATCCTGCTGATACAGCGATTTGCTCGAAGCTGAATTTCTTAGCTTCGCCTAGCGCTTTATCCAGCGTTCTCATGTATAGTTCATGGCCGCAATCGCCTCTTAGGGGATAGTTAATGCAGTTACCTATTGTTCTGTCTCCTGTTCCAGGGTAAAGGTGGTGTCGGTGCAAGGAAACGTAGATCACGCTGTTGTCGCCTTGATAGATCTCCTGTGTTCCGTTTCCGTGGTGGCCGTCTATGTCAAGTATGAGTGTCGATTTGTTGAGGTGCTTCACAGCGATGGCTATGTTGTTCAGGTAGCAGAATCCTCTGGTTGAGGCGCCCTGCGCTGCGCCGTTCTTTCCAACGTGATGTCCTGGGGGTCTCATCAATGAGAACCCGTTTGTCTCTGCGGCGGTTATCGCTCCCCCAGCTGAGAGTTTCGCGTACTCGTAGATTCCTTTGTAGGCTGGTGTGTCGAGGTCTTGGATTGTTCCTTCTCTGAGTTTTTCGAGGTATTCTTTAGAGTGAACCTTAGCCAGCTCTTTCTCGTTTGCGGTTTCAGGTTCTGTGAACTCGTATCCGTGACTCCTGAGTATTTCTAGGGGTCTTTCGAGTCTAGATGAGTTTTCTGGGTGCTCCTTAACGCCGTATTCTAGACATTTTTTGGAGAAGATTATCCTTGTTTTCACCCAGGATCACACTAAAATTCGTTTGTGGCTGTTTAAAGTCTATCGTGTGTGCGATCGGGTTTAGTGTGTCTGTTTGTTGTTTTTTTGTTTGAGATAATTGCTGGTTAAATCGCAGTGACTCACGCGTGTGTGTGCTCCGTTTTCACTTGCTTCTAAGGAGCCTATTTTTCAGCTGTATGTATGTCAGAGAGTATCTTTAAATTCTCTTCTTTTCGGTTTCTCCATCCTATCAAAGTGCTTATCGGTTGAAATGATGGTTTCAGCCCCGCATTTGAGTGCTGAAGCGCGCGCGCATTTTGAGGGCTCGCTTCATTGCGTTGGGTATGACTATCTGCCCTTTTGGGCCTCTTTCATCTCCTCCCTATCCATGTATAAATCTAAGTTATACTTTGTACGGCTCTGGTTTAATCTTAACGCGCGTTGTTCTTATACCCTGAGTGTAACTGTTAATAATTGTTAAATACAACGTATTTTTGACTTATAATTGACTCTGTTCAACTGAAAATATAAGTTAAAACAGGGTCAACTGTGAGGGGAGAATAAAACATGTTAGTGATACACTACTACAACTGGAAGGGGACGCTCGAAGAAAGAAAGAAGTACGAGACCGACGCTAAGGAGAAATGGTCTAAGGTAAAAGGAGTGAAAATCATTGGAATGTACACTCCTACAATCCCTTGGAATCGTGCTTGGGTTATTGAGACCGATAGCGTAGATGTTCTTCTTAAAAACTCAGATGTCGGTCCACACGTCACGAATACTGACATGGTCATCATGTTCTAATACTAGCTTCCCTTTTTTTCCACTAAACTTATGAGAAAAGTTGTTTGTATTCATCTGCACGCTCTACTGTAATCGGCGCGCCCTTGTAAAAAAAGAGAGGATCATCTTCATTCTAGTCCTAAGCTACTTTTTCATTTTCACGAACTGTGGAATGAAGATTTCAGCTGAGCTCAACTGCACAAACTGGAACGTAACCTCTGGATGGTAGTGAATAATTAAATTGTTTAATTGTTCCTCAGTTGGATCTTCGTATATCGTTAAACCCTTCCATAGGGTACCAGAAACGCTCATAGCATGTGTATCAAAGATAATCTTCGGAAACTTGTTTGGAGCTGTTTTTCGAGAAGCATATGCTTCACTGAACTTTGGAATGACTTTCGCAAAATCCTCCGGCTTCACCTCATAGAACCCTACAAACTTCATTTTTCATTTCTCCTTTTTATCCTATTCTAAACCTCCGCATCTTGGAGCTAAGGTTCTACTGCCAGTTTCATTCAACAGTAGAGCCTTAAATTTAGATTGTTTAACTCAATATTTATCATTTTTGCATACATCTAACGTTTCGTGCTTACAAAGTGTTTAAGAGACGAATTCTTTTAACAGATAATTACTTATAACAGATTAAACGATCGGGTACTCAAGGCTCCGCTCTCGCGAACCTGAATAAAAAAGGTGAACCGATGGCTGAAGTTGAACCAAAACAATCATCAACTGGCTCAAAGCGGGAACTCTTAGCTCTATCCCTATCAAGATTCGTTACTCAGCCCCTTAGCATCATAACAGGACTACTACTCATAGACATAGCCTCAAGCTTCAACACACCAGTAGGAGTAATCGGTCAAGTCAGAACTTTCGCCGCGCTAGCTGAAATGGTATTCGCATTAATGATCGGTGCACTCGCCATAAGATTCAGCCAAAAAAGCCTCTTAATGGCTGGATTACTATTCCTTATGATATCCTCCGCCGGCTCCGGATTAGCTCAAAACCTACCAGCCCTGATGGCGTTCTACGCTCTTAGCGGAGTTGGACTCGCAATGATCAGCCCCATAACTTTAACCATGGTCGGTGATCACTTCCCCGCCGAGAAAAGAGCCCAAGTAGTAGGGTTAATGGTGGCTATTTTAGCTGCATCCTACACCATCGGAGCCCCAATGGTAAACCTCCTCTCCGGAATAGGAGGATGGAGATACCCCCTACTAGCTTACGCGTTTCCAGCATCAACTCTGGCATTCCTAGCCGTCTTCTTCATCGTCTCTAAAGGATCAATTAAATCCAGCTCATCTGGGGAAAGTCGCAGTTACTTCAGTGGATATAGGGCTCTAATCTCCAGCAAATCTGCTGTAGCTTGTCTCTTGGGGGCAACAGCGTATATGGCTGTTCAGGTTGTTCCCTTGACCTTTGGAGCATCCTATCTCAGGCAGGTCATGTCTCTTCCAACGGGTTCAGCGGCTATAGTGACGGTTTTCAACTCTCTCTCATATATATCCGGCAGCTTAACCGCAAGCATATTCATACGTAGACTCGGAGGTCGGAGGACAGCGTGGATAAGTGCCCTTCTACTCACGCTACTATACGCCTCCGCTTTCATGCTAGGTAACTTATACCTCGCGGTAATCTGCTTGATCCTTGGGTACTTTTCAGGCGGTGTGTGTTATGCTGCTTCAAACAATCTTGCTCTGGCACAGATTCCTTCTCACAGGGCTACGGTGATGTCGGTTTTTATCTCGGTGATTTCTCTTGGAAATACTTTTGGGAATAGCATAGGCGGATTCACATTGGTTTCATATGGATATGCGAGTCTTTCAGTTGTTCTTGGAGTGTTTGGTTTGATTTCTGTGATTATCTACGCGTTTTTCACAGGTGAACCAAAGTAAGGCACAGCTTTAGACTGCATAAACTGGATTTCCCCACATTCGCGCGCGCTGAGTGTTTGCCTTAGGAGATTTGATTTTGGCATTTATTTTCCCTAAAACAAAAAAGACAAAGTAAATATTTATCACTATAGCAAAAGATTTGTGCACCTACTCAGATGCGTCGAAGATAGTACCTTTGAAGCAGATGTTTACTCATATCGGGTACGCATAAGCATTCTGATCAAACCATCAAAATGTATCGAACGATAACTAGGTCAGGATCGTAGAGAAATCCATTCATTAAAGCATAGTTTTCCCCCACTTCAAGACTAAGAACCTTGTCATGCTGCGGCTCAATCAACACGATGCCTTCATCAGTCGTGTTGAACGCAACCACCGAGTGGCTAGTTACCTTAAACTCGATGTACACGAAGAATGACCTGTAGCCTAAGTCAAACGCATTCTTCTTTACAGCGGCACTAAAGTCAAAGCAGTTGAAAGAGTTCACATCATACAGTAACTTATCTGTCTGATCCGCTTCTACAAAGTCCAGAACCTCTTGATACGTTGGGTCTCGGATATGATATCCGGCTTCCTGAAAACCTGACTTCCAACTATCGTTAAACCCATTTATGTATCCAGTTCCGTTACCGACTTTAAAACCAGAGGTGTACCCCACCTTTTTTCCGAGATCGTACCCCAACTGGTACCCGGCTGAGTTACCCTCCGAATAGCCATTATTGTAGCCGTGGCTATCACCAAAATTGTATCCAACCTCATACCCGATTA
This sequence comes from Candidatus Bathyarchaeota archaeon, assembly GCA_041304325.1. Lineage (GTDB taxonomy): Archaea > Thermoproteota > Bathyarchaeia > TCS64 > TCS64 > UBA8941. Next base: position 536 of record JBFYNP010000130.1, on the reverse strand, counting down.
CATTGCCTTCTTCAATACCCGCATTTTCCCCCTTTTTATACCCTGATTGGTATCCGTTGCCATATCCAATATAGTTACCAATCAAAGACCCTGAGATAAATATGGCGAGAATTAAGGCGATGTATACTATGGGCATTTTTACCCCATTTCTTGGAGGTGTTCTAGAATCATCCTCATCTGCTGATTGTCCTGGCGTTTGAGGAGGTTCATTCTTCGTTTGTTGGATCTCACCGGTTTGAACCTCAGCAATGTGCAGGTGCATCGTCATCAACCATCAACATACAAGGTGGTTCTTATACCATAGTGTGTGATGGGAAGAATACTCTCCAAACCCAAACGATCACAATCAAAACCAAAAAAACGATAACCGCGCGCGCGAGCGATGGCAGCATTGATCCTCATCAGCATCCATTCATGCGCGCTGTAAAGTTAATATTCTTTAGAGGATTCTATCTACTTTAATATCGGTTGATTGGGTTGCTGCTGTATGTTTACTCGTGACTTTCTTATCGATGTCCGTAGGAGTGCTTTGAGAA
>JBFYNP010000129.1:0-57974 GCA_041304325.1 Candidatus Bathyarchaeota archaeon | reverse complement strand
TGATACCTAAAAACGGTGACGACAAATGCATAATATTAATAACCAAATGTCGTCACCGCTTATAATGTGAGTCTGTACCGCATAGAAATCCGGCACCTCGTGAAATCCGAGATATACTACCTAATCAAAGATGTGAGAATAGGCGACACATCATCAAAGGTCCGGGTGAAGCTTGGGTACACAAAACCTGAAAACAAGGAAGAACTAACCACCAAGCCAAATAGAGAACTTGAACTGAAGGCGATGGAGAAACGCCTAGGTAAACCACGCGCAAAAGCCAGATACCTTACACCTGAAATGCAGCGCAAGGTTGACGAAACACTGTTCTGGATCCCACTAATCAGCATGTTCTACCCCAGTGAATATGAAGCAGTTGAAACGCTCCATGAGACCGAGTTCATCGCCGGAACTACCGCGATTGAGGGAAACACTCTCAGCGTATCGCAGGTTGAAGACCTGATCAAGAGAGGAGTTGAACCCGCCGGCAAATCCATGAAGGATCAGCTTGAAGTCCTCAACGCGGAGAAAGCGGGGAAGTATCGAAAAGACTACACTGGGCGGGTTTCAATATCCTTCATCTTGAAACTACATGAGCTTATGATGGATCGCCTCAAAGATGCGCAGCCTGGTGAGTTCAGAAGGATTGATGTCTGGATCTTAGGGGAGGATGTCTCGGTGACGCCGGCGATTCAAATCGAGGAAGAGTTGAATGAGGCATTAAACGGCTACTATGACGGTGTGAAGGCTGGGGGACACCCCTTTGAGGAGGCTGTAATTTTTCATCATAGGTTCGAGTTGATTCATCCTTTTGGGGATGGAAACGGTAGAGTTGGGCGAGAGGTGCTTAGATACATGTTGGCGAAGGCTAGCTACCCGGATATTCTTCTCGGAAGGGAGGACCGTGAAAAGTATCTCGATGCGCTTCGCGCTGGGGGTAGAGGTGAAAATGATCAGATGGTGAAGGCTTTTGCTGATCTGCTGGTGAATGATAAGCGGGCGAAGCTGTTCAAAGAGATTCATTAACGCATCATCTGTTTGTTGTGTGGCGTGTGCGGGTTTTGATAAGTTTTTTATTAGCTCTCTTTTAGTGACAGTCCTTCACCATATCTCAGCCGATTAACTATGCGCGCGTACGGTTATATGCCAGTCGAGGATAATCTGCTACATGTCAACGAAATACCCTTTCTACACAACCACAAGACTGAATCTACGCGCCCCCAAAGACGACGACATCGACGCACTGTTTAGCGTCGGGAGCGACGAGGAGGTTATGAGGTACTGGGGGCAGATCCCTTATGCGACGCGGCAGCAATCAGTGTCCGAGATCGAGTGGTTCAAAAAAATTTTCAGTGAGAAGCAGGGAATCAGGTGGGTGATAACAGAGCGGGATTCGGATATCTACATCGGCGACATCGGCTACTATAAGTGGGAGGCTAAACACAGGCGAGCTGAGATTGGTTACAAGCTCGATAAGAGGCACTGGAACAAGGGCTACATGTCAGAGGCATTAATCGAGGTCCTGCGACACGGCTTCACCGTGATGGATCTGAACAGGGTTGAGGCTCTAGTGGATCCGAGGAACCCGCCGTCGATAAGGGTGCTTGAGAAACGTGGCTTTAAACGCGAAGGGGTGCTCCGCGACTATGAAATAGAGTACGGGACGCCTATCGATTTGATAACGTTGTCTCTTCTGAGGCGAGAATGGGAGATATAGCAGAACATGCGCGATGAAACTTAATGATGGCTATCTTGACTTTGTGAGGTAACTTCTTTAATCAATATCCTTATCCTCACTTCCTCTTGATATTGGATGTGCTCGTTAGCCCTCGTTTATTGACAGTCTTCCACCATATCGCGCGCGCGACATAGAGTTCCTTATGATTGAGAATTAATACAAGTCTTGAAATAAGATAAGAATAGAGGGGTCGTAAGAAAATGGAGAATACAATCAAGCTACCCGCACCAAAAAAGGACCTTGCATTTCCACTAATGCAAGCATTCGAAAAGAGGCGATCTATAAGAAAATGGCAGAACACCCCCATTTCACAAGAAGACCTATCCAACCTACTCTGGGCAGCATGTGGTGTGACAAAGGAAAAATACGGTAAAGTAAAGCACAAAAGAACAGCTCCTTCCGCCTGTAATTCCCAGGAGATCCGAATTTATGTCCTTTCACCCGATGGCGCATTTTTATACAATGAAGAGGATCACGCGTTAGAAATTATTCACTCCGAAGATATCCGCGAAAACATCGGTAAGCAAAAAATGATGAAATCTGCACCACTGGGATTGGTATTTGTAGCAGATCTATCGCGGATGACAAGCCCGTTTATGCGGAGTGAAGAAGCGAAACGCTTCAGTGCTTGGGTGGATACGGGTTTTGTAAGCCAGAATGTGTATTTGTATTGCACAGCAGCTAACATGGGCACTGTTGCGCTAATGTTGATCGATAGAAATATCTTAAGCAAGAAACTGAATTTACAGGATCATGAGAAAATAGTTATGACACAGGCAGTGGGATATTTATCGACTAACGGTTTTTAATTACACGCACATTTTCGCGCGCTGCCCTGTCCCGAAATTGATTTCAAGATGGTTATAAATGGTTTTAAATCCGTATTCCAGTTTTCAGTCAATAATAGAGCCCTTCAGTTAGAAGGATCATGAACCTTTTGAGTGACCAATAGAGAGTCAACTGTAGGAAAGAAGCCTAATCATGAAGGATACACAACCTTCTAAGGGTCTGGAAAGCCGCGATTATCATGCTCAACTGCTTTTAGCTCTCGATAGCCTCTGAGAAGTGTATTAAATCGTCTACGAGTGCAGTTTCAACGGTTTTTAGACGTATCGCTTGTTCTGTTAAGTTGATGGAGACGGGTTCTGCGGGAAAACGAAGTGTTTGTAATATGACGTATATTACCTCTAAATCAAATAATATGAATTAAAACCATTTAAAACCAGTTACCGCTGAATAACGGGACAGGGCAGCGCGCGTTAACTCTCATTTATTGACAGTCTTTATACATATCTCAGCCGAATAACAAAGAAGACCGCATAATCTTTTCTTCACATATGTCTGACATATAGCCAGTGACTGATCAATGGTTGATGTAAGCCTAATACAACCCGCATCCCAAATCGCAGCCGCCATCGGCGTATGCATCGCAGCGGTATACTACATGATGACCCTACGAGTCCAGCAAGCAAACATGAAAGAGACGATGCTGAACAGAAGAGAGACATTCTCCAGCAATCTTCGCGCTTATAGCTGCTCAGAGGCATGGGTCAATGCCTATTTGGAGGCAAGCAAAATGCAGTGGACCGACTACGATGACTTCCAGAGAAAATATGGCTGGGAGGTCGACACGAAGCTAGCCACTAAGAGATTTGTTGTCTTGGCTAGATACGATATGATGGGGCGACAGTATAGGACTGGGCTCATTACATTCGACGACATCGGAGCCTTTAATGGGTACAACTTGGTGTGGACCTGGCTTAAGTTTAAGCCGATTATCGAGGAGGGTCGCAGGAGGCATAATCCAAAGAATACTTACTCGGACCTCGAGTACGCCGCTGAATCGATTTTGAAGAAGCTGAGTGAGGATGACCCCGACATCGTGAGAAAGATACGTGAGAATTACCCTGAGTTCATAATCACTAATCTTATCCCCGCCACTACCTGATTCTTCTACGTGACTAGTTGAATGGTTGATGTTAGTGTACTTCAATCAGTTTCTTACATCGTAGCGGCGATAGGCGTATGCATAGCAGCGGGCTACTGTGCTTAACCTGAGACACATCGTAGACATTAATAGTATTTGATTCTACACCATTTATTCACGACATTATAGTCCCAACGATTTTCCAACCCCACACATTAAATAAATACCTGTGAAAACGAACCTCAAAACCCTCCCCACCAGTACTACCATACCCTGAGTTTCTAGGGCCAACAAACCAGTTACCAACAACGAGGCTAAAATCACCTTCATTCTGAGACTCAGTAAAAGGATTAAAAACGCTTACACCAACGTACTCCATATTTCCCATCGAGTCAGCCATATCCTGAATTTGCTCCCAACTCATCAACCGATAACCCGTGACATTGTACTTCCGAATATTGTCACTACCTACAATGGCGTCGGATGGAACTTCTAGAATCTGAAGTGCTTTGACGACTAAGGCCCTCTTTAACTCGATATCCGAGCTGCTATCTATTATGAAGAGGTTAGGGTTCCCGATGAAAATGTAAGAAAGGGTTACCCCAATAATAAGGAACAAGATTATCCAGCCTCGACGCCTAAACGCTGGTGAGCTCTTTAACTCCATATCCTAGCCGCCACCTCTTCGTAATACGAATACACTTGGATTTTTCCTGTATTAGTGTTTTTATGCGTGCAGATCAGGGATCATCTTTCTTATACCTGAATGAATCAGAGTTTAGATGTCGAGAAGTATCCAGGATTAGGGTATATCACGCACACGTGACATCATTGTTGTTACCTTAGTTTTGCTATTGTTCACCCTAAGCATCACAGTAAAGCTCCCCACCCGATTACCCATACGTTAAGGTCCCAATCAACATACCCATTAATCCAATGGTTTTCATACCAAGGGACAGATTCCAGTGGATACTCATATGCCTGAAATTCTCGTAACAGTAACGTTGTCGGATACTCAGGATGATAGTATGGTAAAATATCCCTTGTACCTGCCATAGTCACAATTTTATATACGTATATATTTGAGTAATAAACCTCTGGATTACTTTTAATTACACTTAGCACCAAAGTGTCGTCATTAAGTTTAATGATTTTTACTGCAAAGAAACCCAGAAAAAATATTATTAGAAAAAATATTGCGTATTTTCTTAGATTACTCTGCATTTTCACGGATCATCTTTCATTTTATTATTAAAATGCTTTCTGGTGATTATCTCAAGAGTATCTAGGGGTCCTTTGAGATGTGTATTAGCTCTCGTTTATTGACAGTTTTCTGTCATATCTCAACCGAATAACCAGAATAGCGGCATAATCTTATCTTCACATATGTTTGACATTAACCAGTGACTGATATATGGTTGAACTAGCTGAACTGCAGGCATTAGCGTTCATCTCACAGATAGTTGGAGTAGTCGGAACCCTCACAGCAGCGTTCATAGCGGTTAGAAGCTACATCAACGCAAACAAACGAGCAGAAGAATCAAGAAAAAGAGACCTTGAGACAAGGCAAGCTCAGCTATACATGCAACTCCTAAGCCAGTTCAATACCCCTGAACGACAAAAAGCGTGGGCAACCCTCATGAGCTACGAGTGGAAAGACCCCGAAGACTTCGTAAACAGAATATGGAGCGACATCGAGAAGAAGACTCAGATAATGTATTTCTCGTGGCTTCTAGAGGGCATAGGTATCCTCGTGTATAATAAGCTCATCAGCATCAGGATGGTTGATGACTTGATGTCATCTGTTGTAATCAGTTACTGGCAGAAGTATAGGGATGTGGAGCTGTATTGCCGCATGAAGTTCAATAATCCTGCGAACGCTGAGTGGTTTGAGTATCGTTATAATGAGATATCTAGTGTTGCTTTTAAGCAGCATCCGGAGTTTGCGAGTAAAGATGTTATGTAGTCTAGATCTTCAACTCCATAATCTTTTCACCAAACCCAAAATAATTAAAAAAAAGGAAACTATTGTGATAAGGGTTCAGGTTATTTCTTCTTCTTCATATACGCCGTTATGACCGTAGCAGACTCCTCAATAGGCTCCCAAGTAAACTGAATAATTGGATGATAATGCAAGTAGTGATTCGTCATCTGTGTAGAGTTTTCGACTTCAGCGATGAAGAAACCAGTTGTTCCTCCCACTATGCCATATGTTGGAGTAAGCGACTTAGGGTAATCGTTTGACCCTTTTTGCCTAAGCTCCTGCATTTTCTGGAACAGTGGAATAACCTTATCAAAATCCTCAGGGTTAAACTCATAATGGACTAGATACTTCACTTCTTCTAACACCTCATCATTGATACTTGTATAGCTCCTCGCCTCGGAGCTAAGGTTCTACTGCCAGTTTCATCAAACAGTAGAGCCTTAAATTTAGGTGGTTTAACTCAATATTTATCATTTTTGCATATACTAAGTGTTTCTTATTTAAACAATGTATAATAGACTAATTGTTTTAACAGATAATTATTAATAACAGATTGTACCATCCGATACTTAAGGTTCTGCTCAAGCGAACTCTAAAAAGATGATTCGATGACTAAAATAGAAATTTAGAAAACAGCATGAACATCAGGAGCGTCATATCTCGATGACCGACACTGAAAAAGACTCTAGCTCCACCAAGAAAAGAAGCAAACTAGTCCTCCCCTCCTTGGTTCTCTCCAGGTTCGCTACAATCACCCCTACCCTGATAATTGGATTACTCCTAGTTGATATCGCAGCTACATTCGAGTGCCCCGTTGGCGTCGCAGGGCAGCTTCAAACTGCTTCATCACTCGCTGGCTTAGCGGGAGCCCTTATACTCGCAGCAATAAGTGTCAGGTATAAAAGCACCTCACTAATCTTGATTGGTCTAACCCTGCTAACCGCATCAGCTCTAGGCTCCTACCTCACCCCAAATCTCCCAGCAATGCTCCTCATCTTCTCACTATCAGGCTTAGGCAACGCAATCATAACGCCAATGACTGCTACACTCGTAGGTGAACGATTTCCTATAGAGAGTAGATCACACGCCATGGGCTGGCTCGTCGCAGGAATGTCCCTTGCAAACGTGGTAGGCGCTCCCCTAATAGGAGCGATATCAAGCCTCTATGGGTGGCGTACAGTCTTCCTAATATACGCCCTTCCATTATTCGTCGCGACACTTGCATTATCATATAAGTCATTTCCAGAAGGTGATAACTATCGAGCTGTCGCGTCCCATGGTTACCTCGACGGCTTCAAGGGAGTATTCTCCAGCCGCTCAGCCATCGGTTGCTTGCTCGGATTCGCTTTCGCAACAGCCGCGTATCAATCGATTCTACTCTACAGCGCGTCTTTCTATAGGCAAAGGTTTCTGCTGTCTACTGGTGTAGTATCCATCATAACTCTCACAGGCGCCTTGTTCTTCACAGTGGGTGGGCTGATTAGTGGACGCTTGGTCAATAGATATGGGAGAAAGAATATCGCCGTAGTATCCGCACTCGCAGCCAGCATACCGATATTAGCCTTTACTAACCTCTTAGATCCCTGGACTTCAATGGGGGCGATGTTTTTAGGGCGTTTCTTCACCGGTGTGTTGGTTACGTCTGTGAATCTTCTCACTCTTGAGCAGATTCCTAAGTTCAGAGGTTCGATGATGTCTATCAGTCAAGCTGCATCTATGTTTGGTTCAACTATCGGCGCAGTAGTTGGGGGGTGGTCGCTACTGGTCTTTGGGTATGAGTTGGTCGGGGTTACTCTCGGCGCTTTGATGCTATCTGCGGCGATTGTTTTTCAGATATTATCTGTTGATCCTTTAAGTGCGCGAGTGCGTGGGGTATGAAGAGTCTCAACTTCAGGCATCAGGTGAGCTGATTCACTGATAAAGCATCGACAGCGTTAGGAAGTAGGCTGATGAGTGAACCTGTTCAACCCACAATCTACATCAACTCTTACAGCACATAATTTTTATCCTCACTTCATGCTATCTCATATCCGGGGATTAGATGACCGTAAAAGAGATTACTGAAACTCGAGGCGCTGATGGAAACTATAAAATCGACTTTGATAATAAGTACCTAGATAACGTCAAAATCTTGTATACTAAAGCCCGTTTAGATAGCAAGGGTGAAGAGTCGAAGTTCGCGCAATCTCGTGCAAGTACTGTGGGTGACCTGTTTATGGGGGCTTGTCTCCATTGTTTAATGTCATCTATTGAAGGTAAACTTCCTCGCCATGTTGAGATTAAGAAACTTCATGGATTCGCGCGGGATACCGAGAATCCCGATGAAGAGATTCTTGAATTCAATGTTGAGGTATCTGTCGCGGAAGAGTATTCATCTGAGTTAGATAAGGTGATAAAGTATCTGAATGAGAATGGCTGTGGTATGATGAGGCTTTTGAAGAAGACGGGTATGTTCAAAGTCATATACAATGTTACGAGAGTGTAGGCTAACGATTCACTCAATAATCTTTTCCCCAAACCCAAACCCAACTATTCATGCAACTACTCACACTATACGACAACAAGGACTTCATGAACGACTACGCAAAGATCGCATACGACACACAATACGACAGCTTTGAGGACTGGCTCAAGAAATACGGGGCACAAACTAACCGGGAACACTGGGCATCATGGGCGAGGGTTGGAAGATTCTTCGACGGCACCGGGATCCTGGTCAGGAGAGGTCTTATCGATTCTGATCTGGTCGTAGAGGAGCTTCGTGAACAGATCATTTTATCATGGGATAAGGTGAAGCCGTGGGTTTACGCAGTTAGAGAGAAGATGCATAGTCCTCATACCTGGGAGAACTTTGAGTTTCTTGCTGATGAGGCGAGGAAGAAGCACCCCGGTTTTATCTCGACGGATGGCTGGAATGAGTACGAGAGAAGCATCATCAAGCCTGATGTTAATTCTCAATAGTCTCATCCACACACACGACAAGGCAGACTCAACTGCTCATGCGGATAATCGATCAGATCAACAACAAGGAATTCAAAAAAGACTACGCACATGAAAGTAAGCTTATTAGATGAAGTAAAAATAAATAACACATGGCCAAGATTCAGGTCACAACACTAACCATCGCTGCTCTCATACTCGGACTCTCCCTAGGCGGGGGAGCCGGGTACCTCCTCATATCAATGAACTATCAACCAAGAATCAGCGACTTAGAAACTCGGCTAACCCAAATGAATCAAACGATAACAAACCAGCAGGACCAAATTTACTCCCTCCAAGAGATCAGGAGCAACTTAGAAACCCGGCTAACCCAAATGAATCAAACGATAACATACCAGCAGAACCAATTCTATTCCATCCAAGAGATCAGATGGCTAAGAACCGAGCTAGATAGACTGACCTCCTCACCAAGCTACACAACGGCACTGAATCAACGGATAGCCCAGCTCGAAGCGGAACTGAGAACCCTAACATCCGCGAAGATCACTGACAGTTACGAATCATTCCCAGGCAACTGGACCATCAACACACGAGGCGGCGACATAACCAGATCACAAGCGGAGAAACACGGAGGCAACTATTCCGCCCGCTTCTCGTCCCCCGAGGCTACCACAAACGCCTACGCATACACAGACATGCCATACGTCGCCAACATAGACTTCCATGTTCAACTCTGGTTCTATGTCGACTATTCCCTGCCACCAGATCACCTCTCAATCGCAGGATGCCGAGACCTAGCCGAATACAACTCGTTTGCCTTCATGGTAACTGACTATGGTGGAAGCTGCTACCTGCTCAACTGGCTACCAGGAAACGGATATAATCCGAGTAATTATGAGACGGTCACAAAGGTATCTGAGAATTCATGGCACAAGCTTGACCTCTACTGGTCAAACGCTACTAGGCGGTGTAAAGTGGTTCTAGACGATGTTGATTATGGCTGGTTCTTGCCAAACAATCCTAACGTGAATGCTGAGAGATTCTACATCGGCGACACAACTGTCGGTGGCTTATACGGCTTGATATATGTCGATGATTTACTTATTGAACGCCAACCATAAAATAACACACGTCCGACTCCATACGCGCGCGCGAGTGTTGGATGCCATTCTTTTGCTAATTCTGGGTTTAAAGTGGCGAGGCAGTTTCTTTTGTTAACTCTCATATTTGCGCAATATGGGCATCTATAATGATTGTAGGTTCTGTAATGTATGGGTGAATCATATTCATCTCCTTTATCGCAGATCCACCATACTCTTTTTTCACTTTTTGGGGTCACATCATAGGGTGTTAAGTTGCCGTTTTTTGTTGGATGCCAATGTTTAGCGATGTCTGGATAAAGTAAAGCGAGGTTATAGTTTTCGGTAGCTTTTGGTGACAGGGTTCAATCATTATCTTTTGAGTTATTATAAATATAGGCTTTTACAAACACGTAAAAAGAAAACGAGCACTATATGGGTTAGTTGAAATATTTTGCTGGATAATTTATGGACGTTTAATAACTTCTATATTTTTAACACCCATCTCATTTAAATCAGTTTTAAATTTATTCAGGGCCTGAGGCTTCAAGACATTATTTAGATCATACATCCATACATAGAGTTTATCGTATTCCTGCGAGTAGCTATGTAGCTGTCCTTTTAACGCCATAAGTTGTGAGGTGCCACTGATTAATTTGAGTTCGATTGCGATGTCTTTTCCGATGACTATGTCGGCTCTTCCACTTTTACCTCGTTGTTGATAATCAACTTTCTCTTTAGGAATGATTGCCCTTAATGCTTGAACGAGCTGGCCTTCAATATCTTTTTCCTTCATGTCCTTCTTGGCGACTATGTCAAAGTTATCAAGAATTTTAGAAACTTCTGAGTCGTACTCTATTTCCCGTGTTTTTTTCTTAATTGTTGTCTTGATTTTCTCTGTTCGCTCAATTTCCTGCTCGATTTCGAGATCTTCCTCTTTGACTTTTCGCTTAATGGATTTAGAAACAACTTCTCTGGTTTTCGACTTCTTGATGGCTTCTTTCATGATGTCTTTGACAGTAAGTTCCTTACAGGAGGCTAAACTCAAAACCATATCCTCTTTTGAATCTGATTTTGAAACTGGAACACCATGCTCAGCAGCTAGTTCTAGCAGTTGATCCTTGTTGAGGTTTTCGAGAGCTTTCTGCTTATCTGCACGTTGCTTCTGCTCTTGAATTTGGACTTTAGCAAACTCACCAACCTTCTGGAAAAAACCCATCAATACTCGCCTTTCAACTATAAGTTAAACTGAATTCTATAAGAGGTTTATCTATTAACACACTATATTTTTTCAGATGCGTTAAGGTTTGTATTGCCTCACCGCGCGCGCGACTGATTTCGCGAAAAACTCGTTTGGGTTTGGGTTTGGGCAATAATCTTTTCTTCACATATGTCTGACATTATCCAGTGACTAATTTATTGTTGAACTGGCTGAGATTCAGACCGCATACTACATGGTAGCCGCAACAGGAGTACTAGTAGCCGCATTCTACTACATCACGCGCACTCTTCCGAAGCCCCAGTCGCCCCACTTCAACGATAACCCCCCGGGAGAGCATCTCTGAATATTGAATTTCTATTAAAAGATACGAAACCGAACACATCGACCCAAACAAAGTGAACCAAAACCCCCAAAGCACACATGACCTCTACACCCGGGTTTCTAACAACCGGATTAACTCGCAGATATTTTAACAATATTTTTTCTGTACTCGAGAACAGAATAACCTATCTTCAACGCAAAAATGATAGCAACCATCACCACAAAGAACCTTAGATCAATCTCCACCATGTTAAAAGAAGCGCCACCGCTCAAGCCGATTATAGCATAACCTAAATGCTGAAGATCACCAAAACTCGGAATCAAAGCGATCACCATAACCCAGATAACCCGTGTAACACTCGACGCAGCAAGCCAGGCAACAGTGTACTTCTCAAACACATCACCTAAAACAACAATAAAGGCAATAACTAAACCAAAAACCGCAACCTTGTTCAAAACAGCCCTAAGATCTATCCCACCCGTCGTAGAGAGAGACATGTAAGCCTCCTCAGGTATACTACTTTGACCTAGAATAGGAAGCGCCGAGAAGAGCCCCAGAATCACGACAGCGACTATAACTGTTCTAATTCTCAGCCTCATTCCTGTCCACCCCCGTTTTCATCACGTTCTTGAAGCCCACCAAGCTCCACAGCGTCCTTACCTCTAACTCGCTCTGAACTGAGACCTTCATGTTCTGGAGGTTACCATCAGGAGCCATGGCTTTCGCAACCCTCAGGCTAACGTAGCAGGATCTATTTTGACCCGGAGAAACACTCACCGCTGTTGCGTTCGAGTCCAATACCTTGCCATCAGCGTCGAAGATAGTCAACCTGGTTGAAAGGTCAACACCGAGAAACCCTGCATTGGTTGGGTTAGCTCTTAAACTGAGAATATAATCCTCCGCCCCAGGGTTCGGGGTTAGTTTAAGATTAGGTGCAGATGCAGGGGAGAGGAGACCCCCAACGAAACTAACGAGGTTATAAGCGCTTACTATGAAGATAACAAACGTAGCCGCAGTTACCATCCATGTCGCTACTTTTATGGTCTTCATCTTATCCATCGGTATATCTCCGAATATGTTTTAGCGATGAAAATAGCTAGAAAACAAATGAGTAAATGGATATTTATAATTATCGCACGCTAACCCCAACTATTTAAAATGATCACTAATCTCAACCTTAAACAATCGCCCCAGTTATAGACTCAACATATACTTAAAAACGCACATTAAACGCGCCCCTGGCGGAATCTAAACCATTAAATGTGCTAAACCCCGCGGCTTAAATGAACGCTTGCGCTTCGAGTATACTACATCGTTAAACAGTGATCATCTAATACATTAGTAGAGATTGTTAAACACAAGTTTAACGCGCGCGCTATCTAAGAAGTTCTTGGATAGGCTGCTTCAGCGTTTGACCTGTTTTTAATCGCTATATCAATCGGAGCCGTTATCTTCGTATTAAATTGGAGCTATTTTCTACCCCATTATTAGGCAACAACATCCAATTGTGTTAAACCATAAGATTAAGTCAACTTCATCCTAGTTTAACCCTATGACACGTGATGGGGTGCTAACCATAACGGTGGCAACACTGCTGATAGCCACCACTCTACTAGGTGTCAACTATCAAACCAGCATACAAACTAACAAATATAAAGTCGTCAGGGAGGCTCTCAGAGTATGCATCAGCGAGCAGTTCCTCGGATCATATCTAGATGAATTGACTCGGGGAAAGAACACCATCATCATTCTCTTAGATCACCGCGCGCGCGTTGGCTGGTTGCTGGGTGTGTATATAATTTAGGGACAGGGCAACGTGTGTACACCAACAAATTATCTAGCTCTGAGAAACCTTATCGCTCACCTGGACTCCCTATTAATACTCAAAGCTGAGGCTATCTCCGACGCTTTAGCCTCCTCTCCATGCGGTACCGGTACTCGAAGACTATAGCTTTGCCCGAACTGTATTGTGGGAGCCCAAGTGGTGAAAATAAGCACAGAGTACTCTTTGTCCTTTCTAACCTCAACGCTCTCAAGCCTTGAGCCGAAGTAATCCCAGTAAAAGAGACTATTATTAGCTAACACCGCCTTCTTCGAAATTATCACCTCCCCAGGTTTACGGAGGTTCTCGTTGTGAAGATGCATTCGGGTGAGAAATGCAGCGAGCGCCATGAGAATGATTACAGCGATCATGACTCCAAACACATAGATGCCCGGCTCGGGATCCCATAGAAAAGCCGTCACTCCAGCTATAAGGCACATAGTCGAAGTAACAATGAAGAGGGGTTTGACTTCGGCTATACTTTCCTCATACTCTGCATCTGAAAACGTCTTCCAGAGCTCAGCTGGGTAAACCCAGTGGGCCAGCACCTCCATTCCCCCGATTATAGCGTCGAACCTCGAGGAGAGCCCACCATAGACCAGGATTACTACTACGCCAACTATGGCTCCGAAGAAGCTCACAAAGCTGATGGCGTATCCTCCAGACATTCCATCAACGCCTACCAGTCCAGGTAGAAAGATCACCACGACTGCTACAATCGTTAATATGACCCATATGTTGACTGTTTGACGGTAGGGATTCTCATTCAAAAGTTAAGCATCCCCTGAATACTTTAGTTCTTAAGCTCTTCAATGGACCCGTAAACATGGATAAAAGACATTCATCCAACATATGAATTAATTCCCATTCACGCAAACGAGTGAAGTTACAATATCTTTCCACCGAGACTTTTTAAGCTCCAACCATCGACATCACGCGCGCATCGCCGAAAAATAGGTTCTTAAGAAGCAAGTGAAAACGGAGAGCACACACGCGTGTGTTAAAGCATCTCTTTCTCGGCCTCAACTAACTCATGTTTAGCCTTCAGCAGCTTCCGGTAGAGTGCAGCAACTTTAGCGTCGTTCTTAGCTACCAGCGCTTTCAGTAGATCCCCCTCAATCTCAGCCACATCAAGTCGCTGATAGTAATCTAGGGTCTCTTTGAAGTGAGCTAAAACGATCTTGCCCGTGAGAATCGGATGGTTGTTGGTGACGTTGGCTTCCGGGAAGCGGATCCCATGCTCAAGCTCCACTTCTAAACCTATCCGGAAATTCTCGACGGAAATCTTCATATCTCCTACATCAAGCTCCGCCAGTATCTTTTTCGCTTCCGCTATCGTCACTTCTGGTTTCTTCAGCTTTGTCCAGTCTCTAATCTTTAGCTTGCTGCAGACTTCAATGACATCCTCACTTTTCACATATTCTGGGAGTTTCATTTTTTCACCTTACCCATTACCATAGAAGTAATTATTATTTAAATATTCATATTAGCCACATACGCATAAACACGTAAACTAATTGTTGAGGATATCACTCAAATAATCACGCGATCAAACCCATTCTTAGAAGCGCAACTTAATCATCTTCCTCAGGGGGGATGGATTGATCTTACTGTTGAAGCTGTTGAAATCCATGCATCTGAACGCTCAGGAGTAAACTCTCTGAAAATCAAATATGCACGCACCGCATACACGCGAGTACAAGGAAAAATCATAAGCTTCAGATACACAACAATTCTGGGGCACATCTGATTGGCAGATAAAAACTCGAGTTCTAGGCACCTACTCATAATAATCCTCGCACTCTGTATCACCACCCAGCAGTTAGCTGTATTCGGGGAGACAGGTGTAGATTGGTGGCCTTTATTCGGCCATGACCCTCAACAGAGCAGATATTCACTCTCCTTGGGGCCAAAGACTGACACTCAACTATGGAGTCTATCACCGAGCCTGCAGGTAAGGACAACAATCGTCAGTAGCGGTATCCTCTACATTGGATCCTATAATGGAACTGTCCTGGCCCTCAACTCATTAATGGGAGTTACCTTATGGAGAAAGAACCTGGGCACAAACTGGCTCTCTCTTGCAGCTAACAATGAAAAACTATTCGTGGGCTCAATGGATGGTAATCTTTACGCACTCAACGCAGTAACCGGTGAAGAGATATGGAGATTCAAAGTAGCTGGGGGAATATTTAGCAGCCCGACTGTGGTCGACAACGTGTTATACCTTGCTTCTGAGGATCCTTACTGCTACGCGCTTAATGCTGATACTGGGGCAGTAATTTGGAAGACCCCTGCGGGAGGCAGTAAACGTTCTTCTCCAACTATTGCGGATGGTTTCGCTTACTTCAGAGATGTTGCTGATTCTGCACAGATATATGCCCTTGACACTGCAACAGGTCAAAAACTCTGGAGTATCTCCGCCCCTTCAGCAACATACGCAGACTCTGCACCTGCAGTAGTTAACGGTGTAATATACTACGGATCCACCGACACAAAAGTCTACGCAAACGATGCGAAAACCGGGACACAGAGATGGAGCTATACTACTGGGGGAAAAATAGGGTCCAGCCCCGCGGTCTACAACGATGTGGTATTTATCGGTTCAGAGGGGAGCAGTTTCTACGCGCTTAACGCCCAGACGGGCACAAAGATGTGGGAGGTCCAGTCAACATGGTCTGTTTATTCATCACCTCTGGTGGCGGATGGAACTATATATTTTGGCAAATGGGACGCAACGGGATACCCCAACGCAGCGACCGTTCTCGCTCTGGATTCCAAAGATGGCACAATGGTCTGGAGCCATCAAGCCGGTAGAGTATTCGCGTCTCCAGTGATCGCTAACGGTGTACTCTACGTAGGTACCTATGATACAAAGAACATATTTGCATTCGGAACCCCCGATGGTAGAACCAGATTTACAGCTTTCAACTTCACAGATGTTGACGAGATGATATCCGAAGGCTGGACAGTTACCAAACCTGAGCAAACCATCCTCTACCCAGACAAAGGAGTAATGATTGACGGAACTCAGGGAGTTGCTGAAATCACATACAGCGTCGATGTATCCGAAGACATCTATGACTGGAAGATTGATGTGAAAGCAGCTTGGCTTGGGGCAGGACACAGTCGCATAAACATCCAGATGATGACCGAACGCCATTCATATATCTGGGCTGTAGACGGCGGAAATCAAAGATATATCCTGCTGAGAGACAGCTCCACAGCCAAAACAGCCCCAGGATACACGGAGAAAGATGGAGAGCCAGTTTACCTGACAATTATGAGGATCGGAAACATCTTCACCCTATACAGCAACGGTGAACACATAGCAAGCTACATAGAACCAGATAACGCACCCTCGAGAGTAACCGCCGTCTCCTTAACCTCACCCGCAGACACCAAGCACCAGTACATCTACATGAGTGCCTACACCCCGAACCCCAACGAAGGAATCACACCGACACCAGTAAGCTACACCCTCACAACCAACAAGGTAGGTAATGGAAGTATAATCATCAACCCCGAGAAAACAAGGTATAACGCAAATGAAACGGTGCAGCTAACCGCATCCCCCGCTCCTAACTTCATGTTCACTGGATGGAGTGGAGACTACACAAACACCGGAAACCCCATAACAGTGACCATGACATCTAACAAAATCATAACTGCGACATTCACTGAAAAACAATCTACAGAGACGAAAATTACCAGTAACATCTCTAACGGAACCACAATCCCCTCAAGTCGGGTTACCTTAGCCTTCGAGAACAAGGATCCGCGAACCTCCACATATGAAGTAAAAGTAGACGACAAAGCATGGATAACCATAGGTACACAGAAAACCTACACCTCATCAGGTTTTACTCTCGGGAACCACACCATCCAAATCAGAGCTCTAGATAAATACAACAATACAATAGATGCCACCGTTCTTCATTTTGAGACAACAATTTGGGTTCCACAGGCAACAAACACCGTTGCCTCCACAATAGTATCTGTGGTCGTCTTCAGCGCGGTCTCTATCGCTGCGACCGCCGCGACCAGCACGGTAAGCTCAAGCTCTGGTTGGCTGGGAAATAAGCTCAGTGAGCTTCTCCCCGAAGGAGTAAAAGGATGGCTTGAAAGCTACCTCGCCTCCAAGCACCCATCATCTCTGGAGGCGAAGAGGGGTCCAATCTACATTCTCACCCGAGTCGAGTTAATCGCCTATGCTGTAGCTTTGATTACTCTGACCCTCGCCTTCTCATATGCAGGCTCCAGCACCTTCAGCGACCTGCTTATACTCATGCCAACCGTACTCGCCACAAGCGTCATTGTCGGCGTCTTCAAGAACTTGGCTAACGAGATGATCGCCAGAGCACTCGGTGTATGGTCCGAGCACAGGGTTTGGCTATTTGGAATAGCGACATTCACCTTAACCACCCTAATATTCAAGACACCTTTCTCCTCACCAAGCAGAATTGTGAGCCACAGCTCCCAGAGCACTCCACACAAACTTGGGCTCATATCATCTTCCTCAGTAGTCATCTCACTGCTTCTTGCAGCCGTATTCTATCTACTCCTCCAGATAGGCTACACATACATTGGAAGCATTGGACTCGCAATGTGCCTCCTAATGGCCCTATTCGACATACTACCTCTAACCCCTATGAATGGCAGAGACATCTACGACTGGAATAAAGCTGCGTGGGGTGCACTCGCGTTAACCTCAGCAGCATTATACGCACTCTGGCTTCTTCTCCTTTAACAAACAACAATGAACCTATGCTCGAAGAGCGCGTATATCTCGTGAAAACGTTTTTAACAAAATCATACAAAATTTAACGATACTTGTCGAACCAAACCCAATTAATGAAAGTTTAACGCTGCGAAAAGAAGATAATAAAAACATACATTAAAAACTCATAAGAAACAAGAAAACCGTGGGTACCTGTGCGCGCGACCGCTCAAACAATCAATGTTTTTCATGAACTCAATCTCACTCACGAGCGAGAGTGATTACCTGCTGATGTTTCAATCCACACGGCTTACATTTTACTGTGACTTTGAACTCGCGCGTACGCGGTATGAAACTTGTCAAAAGAATAGAAGGTGAGGAAACCTAGCTGACGTTTTTGAGCGTAACTACCCATCCTCGCGTATAGTCTGTAAGGAATTTCTGCATGTCAGTAGCTACCTGAATCATGCTTGCACTACTTACGCTTCCATCGTTTTTGAATGTGGCTGTTATACCGCATATCTTTACGCCGTGTTTACTATTTTCCCACATATTAGGTCCAAAGACTTTTGTCCCGTCTTTTTTGACTGTGAGCCATGTTCCAGCAGCCTCGCCATCATATCTCCCTCTATACGGCTGTCCTGATGGGTGCTGGACTCCTTCTGGTCCGATAACGTAGATCATGTTTTCTGTCCATGGAAACGGACCTAACTCATTTCCTGGAGATCCCCAGACATTATAATCGGCACTTACCCAAGTGTTCTGTAATGGTTTACTGTTGTTATTATAGTTTAATGAAACCTCATAGTATCTAACGTACGGAGCTGGGTCCCATGAAGCGTATGCGTAAACTTGGTAAGATGTGGTTTGAGCTGATTCTGACGAGAAGGATGTTGCTAGAAGCTGAATCGGAGCTGTAAAAGTAATCACCGCTGATTCCTCGACAAATGTAGCTGTGACGCTCTTCGCTGCATCAATCCTAATCGTCGTAGGGTTAGCTAACCCTGAGAGGTCTCCGCTCCAACCGGAGAAAGAGTAGCCAGCTGCTGGAGATGCCGTCAATTGTACAGATTCTCCGTATGTGTACGTCTTTTTGCTGGGGTTCTTAGCTACCGAACCGCTTCCGACTGTTAAATCAGTTAAAGTGTATTGATTCTGCGTGAAAGCTGCGGTAATAGATTTGTTTCCATTAATCGTAATCGATGTGGGGTTGGTTGAACCGGTGGAGTCTACACTCCAACCCGTAAAGGTATACCCAACAGAAGGGGTTGCAGTCAATGTGACAACGGTACCTTGTGCGTATAACGGCTGATCTGGACTCCTTGAAACTGAGCCACTTCCAGTAACTTGTAGGCTTAAACTGTACGTGGGTTTGTTTTGTGTAGTGAAATAATAGAAAGCCCCAGCTCCAATCATGGCTACAACCATGACTCCGATTATTATGAGTCGAATATTTCCGTTCATTGAATTAATCTCTCCGTAACTTCATTCTCAATAGAGTTTTATATGCTTTAAGTGCACACGAGAAAACTATTTCAAAAAAAGATTAGATGCTATTCACCGTATCCAGCGCGTTGAGTTGAAGACTTTGCTTCAAAATCCGTTTTCTGAGCTCCACTTATTGAGTAAATCTCGGCGTAACTCTCATTTAAAAATCTTCAAATCTAACACAACCAAATAACCTCACTCGGCGTGCACGCGTACTCAACATGTCAAAAGTAACCCGAGATTTACAAGTTATACCTTATCTGCTGATGCCTCAAGCCACACTGCATGCATTTGACAGTGACTTTAAACTCCTCTGAATAAATAGAGCCTTCTACGTTACTGTTCGGGTTTTGACACCTAGGGCACCTATCAGGAATCTCCATCCTCAACTCTAAACTTTTCACCAAACTCCCCCACTCCTGAACTCATTCATAAAACATGAGATTCAAACTATATTAATAGATTATGAACATAAAGTTCATAGCAACACCTCACATAGCAGAACCCTGAACTTACCAGATTTCTGCGATCATCATTCCGACATGTTCTACTCACGGTGAGATGTGTAGGGAAGACAAAGCAGGTCTATGAGATTTAACCACGTATCTTTTGCTTTTCACGAAGAAATATGCGAGGAGCAAAGATCTTCAATCCACTATTTGTCAGCGTTTCAGTGAGAACATTACGGTTTATAGTAAGTATTTTGATTTAGTGCTAAGATACGAGTTACTTCCGTTATAATGATATTCACGCTCGTTTCGAGATCAGGATCGTTTTCTTTTGCTATTCACTTTTGCTGGCGGAGCTTCGCTGAGCAGCTCATTGGCATATTGCGTAAGCTTGTAACCATCTACAGTTGATAATCCTCTGTTACTATCGATAAGTCCCCTGCTGATCAGATGTTTCGTAGCTAAGTCTTTGGAGTTTCTCAGGTAGCCGTTATGGATGTTGTCCTGGTTGAACAGTAGTAAGTTTCTGTCGCTGGCTCGATCAAGATCGCCGATACCCATAAGGTGAGCCTGAGCTTCATTGGCTGCTGCAATTGTAGTAGAGATTGCTTTGCCTTTATGTTCTTTAGAGGGGGTCATTATTACCAACTTCAATAGCTGCCGGGAGATATGAAGGCATGCTTATCGGTTTTAGTATTCTCCAACAGCCGCATTCCAATATTTAACCTGAGTTGCCTTTGACGATAAATTGTTTAAGTTTGGACAACAATATTTTCCCCAAACCCGCGTACGACTAAGAACTAATAATTTTTATGGTCATGGAGGAGTAAAACCTAAAGATAAATTATCTCATGTAATTAAACGCGCGCGCGAATTTTGTAGGCAATTCCACAGACAATATTTTATATATTTAACAATTGTCTAAACATTGTTCCTAACAATAATGGAGATGGTTATTAATGGTGAATTATTTAACTGGTTTTAGACTTTTAAATGAATTAATGGATGCACAAAAAAAAGAAAAAGACAATATTTTATCTATTCAAAATAAAAAATTAAAGACACTTATTAAATACGTCTATGAAAATAATAAATTCTATCATGATTTATTTTTAAAAAATAATATTAATGTAAGTGAAATAAAAAATACTGAAGATCTCAATAAATTACCTATAATTGATAAAAGTAATATCAGAGATAATTATATTGAAGTAATTTCAAAAGATTACGATATTAATAAGCTAAATAAAGCAACCACTAGTGGCACTACAGGTACTCCATTGGTTATTTATTATAGTGCTCATGAAGACCTAATGAGAAAAGCTAAACAACTAAGAGCAAATAAAAACATAGGTTTGAAAATAAGAGATACCTGGGTCACTATCGTAGCTCCTCATCATTTCCCCAAAAAAAAATTTAGCATACAAAACATGTTTAAAATCTATAACCTCCAAACAGTATCCGTTTTTCAAGATATTGACTATCAAATAGAGATATTAAAGAGGCTTAAACCAAATATTCTTGATGGATATGCGACCGCGATCTATTTATTAGCATGTCGTCTTGAAAAAACTGGTACTCAGGGAATAAAACCGAGAGCGATCATCACGAGCGCTGAATTATTAACAAAAAGTGATAGGGATAAGATTGAATCTGTTTTCAATGTTCCAGTTTATGACCAGTATTCATGTATAGAGTTTGGGAGGGTAGCATGGGAGTGCCGTGAGAGATCGGGATATCATATTGATGCTGATAATATGATTGTACAGTTTTTAGATGAGGTTGGAGACGAAGTTGGTGATGGTGAATCAGGTAAGATAGTTTGTACCAGCTTATTCAACTATGCGATGCCTCTCATAAGATATTCGATGGGAGATTTTGGTATTCCCTCATCCGAATCCTGTAGTTGTGGTATTAATTTACCAATTATTAAATCAATTGAGGGACGAAGAGATTCAATAATTATATTGCCTGATGGGAGAAAACTTTCTCCTAGAGTGCTAGCTTCAACGGTTAGATGGTTCAAAGGCTTCGATTCAATCAACCAGTTTCAAGTTATACAGAAAAGGAAAGATTATATTAAAATATTAGTGAATACCCCAAACAAAAGTTCAAGTTTTAGCGAGAATTTAATAGCTCACTTTCACAAAACTCTAGATCTGACTGACGATTTCGTTCATTTTGAGGTAGAATTGGTTGATGATATCCCAAAAAGCAGTACAGGAAAAATAAGGTTCATAGTATCTGAAATCTATCATGAGTAATTCGGTAATTGTATCACACTAGTCGCACACTTTCATTATTTTCATTTTATGATACTCGCTATCTCTGTCTATAGCCAATCGCGCGCGCGACCGATAAATGAATCCATCGTGGATTACCTTAGCAGACCAGAAAACAAACCGCGCGCGCGGCCAGCTTTTTTATTCGTTTCTAACACCTCGATTAGATAATATTTTTTTAATTTAATAAAACATTATGCATGTATATGCTCATAAGATGATTATATTCCAAAGCAAATAATGGCTTATTTATTAGCTTACACTCTGCTCATTTTTTAAAATAAGGTTACTTTCTCTTAAAACCATTTAAAACCATTTTGAAATCAATTTCGGGGGAAGCCAGCGCGCGCTAATTAATATTGAGAGCGTTAAGCAAATTTTAAGAATTCAATCCTTGCTGAAACAATAGAAAAACGTTTACTTATTTAATTTCTAAACAGCCTTACGCGCGATACATACTGAATCTCAATATAATATGTTTTAATGATATTCTATATGGAAAAACATCATAACATACGACGAAGAACTACCCTAAGATGGGATTACACATTTCGCGCACGCGCTTGTTACCATTACTGATTTTTTTTAATCATCACATTCCAAATCACTGTCGTCGATGCTACTTCGAATTCTGGAGCTAAAATACTTGGAGATATTAGTGGTCCTCAAGGAGTCTCGGATGGCAGAATAAGTTTCGAAGATATAATTCGATTTGTCGAGTTATATCTAACTCAAAAATATCAACCCCTCATAGACCTTAACAGTGATTTACGCGTAGACTCAAATGATGTGTTGCTTTTAATAGATTCATATAACAATCCACGAGAGCACGCAAATACGAATACCTTGAGTGTAAGCACCATCACAATCCCAGCCACCTCACATCACACTAACAAGTTTAAGCAAGGCGTACAGTGGGATTACGCCGATTGGAAGCAGGTGAACCCCACCTATAACAGCGACTACCAACTCTACCGGAACTTTATCACTCAATCTGGGGCAGGATACATAAGAATAATGCCATACAGACAGGATAACGCTTTCCCCAAGGGGATCGTCAACGGATGGAATACAGGTCCATGCTCTAACTGGAATAGTGTAACTCACACAGGGACATTCGATTGGGTGAATATGGATTGGATCGTTAACGAGATCAGAGCGTTAGGTGCAGAGCCAATAATCTGCCTACTTCACGCATCAGAAACAGTACCCTTCCCCCAGCTACCGAAAGGCATGGCTACCGCCTCAAACGGCTTACCTGACCCCGTTGATTGGGGCTACTACTGCGCCGCATGGGTGAAGCATTACGGTTCTCAGGTCAAGTATTACGAGATATTCAACGAGCCTTACGTTTACTGGGATTGGAATGAGAACATGGCGAAGGTTGCGAACCTCATGGCTCTATACAAACAGGCGTATGACCGTATGCACTCCGCATCTGCGAGTGTGATGATCAGCTTTGACTCATGTAAGATGAGGAATGTAACCGACTATATGCTCAGTCACAGAATGACCGTTGATTGGATTGACTTCCACAGCTACCCCGCTCAAAAATTATCCGATACCATGTCCTACATCATAGGTGCAACGCCCTGGGAGTTCTACGGCTCAACGAACTTGTACAGCATAGAATTGGCAAGGACTAAATTCGGGAATAAACCAGTGATCCTGAGTGAAGCGAACTTTAACTCAGCTTGGAGTGGTGGCACAGACCCACGTAATAACCAGATTGAGGGTGTCTGCATAGACGCTATGCAAATTAGTTACGCCCTTAAACTCGACATGGCAGGTAGAGTTCACTACTTCTTCAGCAATAACCCTACATCGGGGTTCGGATTCATCAATAGAGGAACCGACACTGCCCTTAAACCATTCAATTTCTACAAGCTCATAAACACCTATCTCAACCTAAGCGACCCCGTTCACTTAGCAACCAGCACCAACAGCAACCTTCAAACCGTAGCATGGAGACATAATAGTGATGAGTTCCTACTCATTATTAATAAATCCAAAACACCAGTAACATTGAATACACTAAACACATCAGGACACATCGACTTCATCAATGAGACACATGACGCGATACAGACTCAGGATATGGGAAGCCATACCTTAAACGCCTACTCAATAGCACTCTATAGAACCAACTGACATGCGACATTACCACACACGAGGCTTCTTTAGAGGGTTCAGTTCGCCGCTGAGGGACGCATGAGTGAAAGGTACTTCTACAAGTAGGGATTACATGATGAGTTGATTTTTGGTTTGCTGAAGAGCGCGCGCATTTTAATTACGGCAGGAATCTTCCAGGGATTCTACATGCTAGGGTTAGTCACTGGAAACGCAATCAGAGCAGAGATAGTGCCCATAAGCCTCCTCGGTAGTTGGGGTGGTATACTAGGGTTCTTCGGAGGCATAGTTGGAATAATCATACCGGTCACCGCCGGCTACATCTGGAACACGATAAGCCCTCAAAGCGTCCTCTTGCTGATAGCCGGAGGCGCTATCATCGGTATCTTAGTCCTAACAACTGTACCTGAATCATTGAATATGGCAAGAGAGATCTAATTGCACTCTCCCACCCTAACAGAGTAAAGGGATAGATAATATTCGAAGAAGCCTTGCCAACCAATCTTCAAGTAACTAGTCGCGTGAGGGGATAGACATTCGAAACAGGTGAAGAGAGACGACCAACTTCATAGAAACGAATTTCTCGAGAAAGAAGGCTCAGCTTCAACCTCCTCAAGCAAAGTACCAAGCTACTCCAATGAGGCCATCCTATGCGGGTTGTTCACAGAGCTTACAGTGCGAATACTCGACATGCACTGAATGAAAGCGGACATACGTTGGTGTGTTCACTTCTCACGAACACCCCCCGGTTTGCTGTACTAAACCCTAGTATTAAGACCCTCCAAGCAGTATGTTATGCAGATAGATATGTTGTATCAAACGTTGAAAATGATGTCGATTGTGATAATCGGCATTGTATGTGGTTCTCTATTAATTGGCTCAATAACTCAGATGGATATACAGTTCAGTGTACCAGATCTTAAGAATGACTTTGGTTCAATGAAACGGTTCGGATCTACTAAAGACCTGGTATCATTCCTGGAAAACCATGCCAGCTACCCCCCCATGTATGCGTTGGGGTTCGATGTGATTTTTAAAAGCCAGGCCTCAGGGGCAAACGCCGTAGCTGAATACTCATCCACGAACGTCCAGGTCACTGGAGTCGATGAGGCGGATACCGTGAAGACCGATGGTAAATACCTCTATATAGTTAAGGATACAGCCGTCATTATCGCTAAAGCTTACCCCCCTGAAGAAGCGAAGGTAATCACGAGGATAGAGCTTAGCGAACAGATCAGCGAGATCTACATTGCAGATGAAAAACTGGTTGTGTTCTCAAACAACTATAACACGTTCTTAGAGCCTGTTTCCAAGACGCCGAGCATCATGCCCCCTCGCCCTCAAACCCAGACCACAAACATTCGAGTCTATGACCTCTCAAGCATAGCAAAGCCTGTTCTGGAGAGGGAGATAAAGGCGGAGGGAAACTACATAACTAGCAGACTCATAGGCGACTACGTATACATAATAATCCAGAAAGGCGCGCATATCATAGACGGGAAACCTCAAACCCCGATGATCCAGGAGGGGAAAACTACTATCCAGGTTTCCCCATCTGACGTACTCTACTACTGGAACTCAACAGAGCCCTGGTACTCGTACACAACCATCATGAGCCTGAATACAGTATACTCGGATATTCCAACTCAGAGCGAGACCCTGCTTCTAGGTGCAACCAGCACAGTCTACGTGAGTCAGCAAAACCTTTACCTGAGCATACAGAAGCGGGCTAATACAACCATACAGAAAATACGCCTCTACAACGGATTGATAACCCCAGTCGCTGAGGCATCTGTCCCCGGCTATGTGCTTAACCAGTTCAGCATGGATGAGAGTAACGACTATTTCCGCGTAGCAACCACCACAGGACGTGTCTGGTGGGGATTCAGAGGCATGTCTACCAACCAATCCAGCGCAGTGTACGTCCTAGACAAGAAGATGAATATTGTTGGGAGACTCGAGGGATTAGCTCCACGGGAGGACATATACTCTGCTAGATTCGTCGATAAAAGATGCTACATAGTTACCTTCAAGAAAGTTGACCCACTCTTCGTTATAGATCTGAAGGATCCAGCTAAACCCTCTGTACTGGGTAAATTAAAGATACCAGGATTCAGCAACTACCTACACCCCTACGATGAAAACCATGTGATAGGTTTAGGAAAGGAAGCAAAGGAGGCGGAGATCGGTGACTTCGCATGGTATCAAGGGCTCAAGTTAAGCCTATTCGATGTCACAGATGTATCTAACCCGCGTGAAGTAGCGAAGATTGAGGTTGGGGACAGGGGAACCGATTCACCAGCACTCTACGACCATAAAGCCTTCCTGTTCGACAAAGCGAGGAACCTTCTGGTTATACCTATACTCGAGGCGAAAATCAACCCAACTACCTACGGAAGTAATCCTCCAGATGATGCGTACGGAGACTACATTTACCAGGGAGCCTACATATTCACCATCAGCCCAGAGGAGATCAGCCTAAGGGGAAAACTGACCCACATACCAGATGAAGAGCTGCTAAAGAATGGATACTACATAGACAGCGGCAATATGGTAACACGCAGCCTATACATAGACGACTACCTATACACTATCTCAAACAATTTGGTAAAGATCTGGAACCTAGGCAACCTAAAAGAAGTCAACAAGATCATCCTCAAATAGAAACAAAAACCCACGAACACCCAGAACTCTTCATCCATCAAGGATGAGATTAAGAGAACTCTAAGACACGCACGGGAGAAAATAAATGCCTAAATCAAATCTCTTAAGCCAAATACTCTCGATCATCAAACTAGCTAGACCCTTAGTTCTACTATCTACTTTCTCCGCCTGGCTCCTCGGAGTCGCCATATCATTTGGCCTTGGATACGAGTTTAAATGGAATTCCTTCTTTTATGGACTAACATCGATGCTGCTAGCATCTTCATCAATACACTTTGTGAACGAATACGCCGACTACGAAACTGATGCTCTCACAAAGCGAACATTCTATAGCGGCGGCAGCGGAATAATTCAATCAGGAAACATCACCAGACAATCAGTTCTACACTATGCAGTGATAACGGCGCTAGCAGCTTTAACTACACAAAATATTGCGATAATCTACGGATATCAAAAATGGGAAACCATCTTAATCCTAGTAGCCGGCATCATAGGAGGCTGGATCTACTCCCTTCCCCCGAGTTTAGCGTGGAGAGGATTAGGTGAAGCCTGGAACACCTTGCTAGTAGCCTGGCTACTGCCTTTTTATGGATTCGTTCAGATGAGCAGAACCACCGACACCTGGGTTTTACTGGCGGTTCTGCCGGTTACCTTCCTCGCTTTTAATAACCTACTGGGAGTCACCTGGCCAGATAGAGCTGCGGATCAAGCTGTTGGGAAAAAAACTCTAGCAACGAGACTTGAACCCAGCACCCTCCGTAAACTATATTTAACATGCACTATTCTCAGCTTCGCAACTCTACTCGTCACCGAATATCCCTCTCCGGTATTCGCAT
Organism: Candidatus Bathyarchaeota archaeon; assembly: GCA_041304325.1. Classification (GTDB taxonomy): domain Archaea; phylum Thermoproteota; class Bathyarchaeia; order TCS64; family TCS64; genus UBA8941. The sequence continues at coordinate 30,374 of JBFYNP010000129.1, read as the reverse complement.
TAAGTCTAATTGCTTACCCCCTATCGGCGATAGGGTGGCGAGGTTACACTAAAAAGGAAGGTGCCGGGTGGACGGTATCTGCAACTCATACGCTTATCGTTGCCCAAATAGTTGCATGGCTATACCACGGATTACTGATTCCATAATTACACTCATTCGCGCACATACCTCACATCTTCGGTTTAGACTCATAGGCAGTAACGAAGGCAAAACCTAGGATGACCCTTAGAACAGCGGAAATTAAGAGTCCTGTGGAGATCGCCTCCAACCCACCGCTCGAAAGCACATGTTCTGTGACATAGCTACCGAGGAGACTTCCTGCGAAACTAGCTAGACCGAAAGCTGTTGCACTGGCAGCGAGGTATGTTGCCCGCAGCTCCCCCGGGGCGAGGTCTATAGTATAGGTGCTCTCCGAGTTCATCCACGCCCCCATACCAATACCTAGGAAAACCTCAGCGATGACTATATAGAGCCAACTTGTCGCAAAAGCATAGGATAACGGCGCAAGAGCCATTATCATACGGCTGAAGATGATCGCTGGCTTCCTCCCCGTACGATCCATAAGCTTGCCAGCAAACCTCTGCGTAATCAGGTTTGCTAATGTCTCCGTAATCGCCAGTATCGCTACTTGCCACACCTGCATTCCCAGTTTTTCAGTAATAATGAAGGGAAATAGAGGCCATGCGAATGCCATCCCAACGCCATATAAGGTGTTTAATAGAAGATATCTACGAAGCCTGAAATCGACAAATAGCTTTGAGAAGTCGAGAGTCCTGCTCATCTGAGTGTGCTTCTTCTCCCTTGTGAACAGCACAAGGACGCTCGACAGGAAGCTAGCACCTGAAGCCATCGCCATAACCGGAAGGTAGCTCGCCCGAGTACTCGGCCCGCTCTGTGAAAGCGAGATCACCAGCGCGATCAGCATAGCCGAGAGACCACCTATCTGTGTAAGAGAGTTAATATTCCCGATAACCTCTCCTCGCCTCCCTTCAGGAGCGTAGTCGCCTAGAAGGCTGCTCCATGAGGGTAATGCCATGGAGACGAAGATGGAGCAGAGCACAATGAGGGGTATCAACCACTCAGGCGCCTCGATGAAGATCACCAAAGCCAAGATTACGCCGTTAAGAAACCTACCAACGGCGATGAACTTCCTCTTCCCGAACCTGTCAGCCATCCTGCCAAAAAGAATCTGAAAAAGATTGCTTGCAACGCTTTTCACCGCGTTGAGGACGCCAAGCTGGTCCACGGTGGCTCCGACGGTGATAGCAAGAAGCTGTATGAAGCGGTTATAGAGTTGATCGGAGAAGACTTGGAAACTGCCGGTGAGCACGAGTGGTTTCGATACCCTGAGCGGCTCCTCCCCGGCCTCCTCCGTCATGGAAACCCAATATCATCTGCTGGGCTTTAAACACTCACAACCGTGCACACTAGTTATTCGAAATTTTCTTAAATATTCAATAACCATTTATTATAAGGAAAGGTGATTTAAAATCTTAGATTTCAAGGATAAGGTAGCAGTTGTAACTGGCTCTTCTCGAGGAATCGGAGAGGGTGTTGCGCTAGCTCTCGCGAAAGAAGGCTGTGCATTAACTATTGTTTACCGTAATAGACGGGATAAAGCAGATGAAGTAGTCAAATCCATCAAAATGATGGGTGGAAAAGCCATAGCTGTGCAATGCGACGTCTCAAAAAGAGAGGAGGTTGAGTCGCTGTTCAAAGCAACTCTAGACGCGTTCGGCAAGGTAGACATTCTCGTAAACAGCGCAGGAATAGCTATGCGAGGATCTCTGCTTGAGACAACAGATGAAGTATGGGATAAGCAATTAGCGGTTAACCTCAAGGGAGTCTTCCTCTGTTCCCAGATAGCTGCGAGGCACATGGTGAAGAGGAATTACGGTAAGATAGTTAACATCTCATCAAACTCAGGGTTCGGTATAGCTATGGATAACGAAACCAGCTACGCTGTCTCGAAGGCGGGTGTAATATGTCTTACCAAGACTTCAGCCTATGAGCTCGGAAAACATAACATCAATGTCAACTGCATCGCCCCTGGAGCAATAGATACCGATATGTTGAGAGGAAACCGCAGCGATGAAGAATATGAAAAGGTGCTTGAGGGAAGGAGAAACAGGTCATCCTTAGGGATAACCGGCACCCCGGAAGACATCGCTAACGCGGTTCTGTTCTTTGCAAGTGATAAATCGAGATTCATCACAGGAAAAATCCTTCTAGTCGATGGCGGACGAGGAGATAACCTTTAAACCCCCTTGAATGCAAGATGGGTTTGATTTTAACATTTAAACACTGATTTACTAAGGTCAGCTCTCAAAGCTGTTTAAATAAATTGTAGATAAACAATTTCCTCTCCATCATGTTAAAATTAAAACACTAAAAAGTGCCCACACAAGTATTCTTATGACAAATAGAATGCGGATTCAGGATAAGACTACGAGAAATTATTTGAGCTACATTCTGTAAATAGGTAGCAAGACAAACAATATACAAAACTATATTTAGCGTCAATAATAGCTTTTAACGTAAACGTTCAACTTTATTTGTTTGACTTGGCCAAGCTACCCGAGAACGACATATCTGAAAAGATAGTCATTAGAGTTCTCCATGTCGGCGAAGAAGAACAGTTGAAGGTAACGAAAAAGTCTCTCGAACAACTTGATAACAGCATCCAAGTGAAATCTGATATATCACCTTACGCCGCATTAAAAGAGCTTGAGCACAGAAAATATGACTGCGTCATCCTAGACTACAAGATGCCTGAATTGAACGGCATTGAACTCGCACATAGAATCAAAGAAAAACACCACATCACAGTAATTCTATATACAGGTCAAGGCAGCGAGGAAGTCGCCGAAAAAGCCTTCGCAGCAGGAATAAACGACTACATCCGCAAAGAAGCAACCCCAAGCCATTACCAGCTCCTGGCGAAAAGAATCAGAGACGCCGTTGAGAAGAAACGAGTTGAAAACCTCTACAGGAAATCTGAGCTCAGGTACAGAACATTAGTCAATCTGGCGCCAGATGGGATAGCCACCGTTAACACCATGGGCGTAGTTACCTTTGCGAACCCCTCAATGGCCATGTTGACAGGTAATAGAGAGGAAGACCTCGTAGGAAAGTGGTTCCCCAAGATGGGTACTATGCGCCTCAGCGACATGCCCAGGTTTCTAAGGATCTTCGCCGACATCATCCGAGGCAAGGTTCCCCAACCCATCGAGTTCGTATATATAAGGAAAGACGGATCTGAGGGTTGGGGTGAAGCACACATCAACCTTGTAAAGCTGGAAGGAGAAAACGCTGAGGTTCTCGCTATACTGCGAGATATCACAGAGCGTAAACACCTCATAGGTGAACTGGAGAAGAAGTCGGAGTACTTTGAAGCGCAGGCAGAGGAGAAGACCCGTCAGCTGCTCACCTCCGAGAGGATGAGTGCAGCTGGAGCTATAGCAGCGCAGCTCGGCCATGATTTAAGAGGGCCTCTCAGCACAGTTATGAATGCAACGTGGCTCCTGGAGCATCACCCTGAGAAGATGAGCAGCACCCTTCCCTTGATTAAGAAGGCTGTTGATGATGCGACTCAAATGCTTAACGAGATGCGGTTAAAGACTCAGGAGGTCAGCCTTAATCGCTCTGAAGTTGAACTAGATGATTTTATCACGTCGTTTATCGATGAGTTAGTGGTCCCCGGAAACATAGTGGTTGAAAAGAAACTTGAATCACAGGCTTGTGTATCAATTGATACAATGAAGATGAAGCGCGTACTCAGTAACCTTGTCGTGAATGCGTTTGACGCTATGAGTAAAGGTGGAACGCTGGTGATCTCAACCAAGGTAGAGGATGAACGCGTATTAATCGAGGTTAAGGATAACGGTTCAGGTATACCTGATGATGTTAAGAAGAAATTGTTTACGCCATTCTTTACCTCAAAATCTAATGGGTCAGGTCTTGGACTAAGCTTCTGTAAACGTATGGTTGAGGCGCATCTTGGAGAGATAAGCGTCGAGTCCAAACTTGGAAGTGGAACCTCATTCCTCACAAAGCTACCTAGAGTTATGCCAGCGCAGAATACAGGCGGTCAAGAAATGGTGTTTGAGAACAAGTCAACTCTTCGTGTAAACTCAAATAGAAATTCAAGAAATGCTTAACCGTGTTAAGATCTTTGAAAAAGCAGGAAAAACATATAAACAAATTTAGTGTATGATAACAATTAGCGAAATGCATGAGTGATAATAAGGATTATGGATTAAGCTTAATGGGATCCATCAGAGCGTTTCCACTGCTATTATGGTCCCGCCGAGAAGTCTTATTCATGTGGACCTGGTGCGTAATAATCGCCTGCATGGTTGCTTCAAATGGGTCTCCACCTCTTCAAGCCACAGCTTTAACACTGTTTTCAATTCTCCTCGTAGGCTCCTCGACGTACATCTACAATGATCTTGTAGACGCTGAGATGGATCGAATCAGTGAGGTTCATAAGAACAGGCCAATTGCTTCAGGAAAGGTCCGCAAACCTGATGCCTGGTTTACAATCATCGTCTCAGGGGCGGTAGGACTCGGGCTGTCATACATGATTGGGATGCCAATATTCCTGCTTACTCTGGGCTGGTTTATCCTTTTTACCCTCTACAGCCACCCACGGATTCGACTTAAGAAGATAATGTTCGTTAAAGAGCTGGTCGTCTCTTCCGGTTGGCCAATTATTAGCCTAGTCGGAAGCTACGCGGTTCTTGGCACCGTGTCGTGGCCAGCTATGTTTTCGGGGTTACTGTTTGGGGCTTTCACGTTTCTCGGTTTGCCTGCACTCAGCGACAGCTTTGACGCTTATGAGGATGGCGTGTACGGCGTGAATAGCTTGGGGAGGGTTTTGAGTTGGAGGAGGAAAGTGCAGATGCTTGGTTTAGCAGCTCTCTTGATGATGACTGTGACCCCATTAACTTATTCTCAGCTTGGTTTCAGCGTAATTATGCCTATTTCGGTGGTTGCGCTCAGCTTAGTTATGCTTCGTTGGGCTATTTTTCCCATTGTTAATGGTTTTGAGGTCCATGCTGCTCAGCTTTCCCGCAGGATTATTTACGTGTATTTTCTTGTGGTTCAGGTCATCATGATTGTGAGTTCAATGAATGTGATTAAGGCAATCATTTAGAACCGAGCACGCGTGCGCTCATATACAAGGATCTCAACAGCCTCGATTAGAAAGTCAATATTATTAAAACCTAATCTCACAAGCAACAATATTCCTCATGCCATAAAGTTTTCTTACTTGATAGATTCAACTCTAAGGGTGTTTGAGCGTCTCACAGATGAGGAAAAACAAAGCCTCCTAAAGGCATCGCTAATCTGCGTTGCTATATTCTTCGCTGATGCAAGTCATAGCCTAGTAATCCCCATATTCCCAACGTTCGCGCAGACGCACGGGGCAAGCCTAACAATGATAGGGCTATACGGTTCAGCCATTGGCGTGGCTATGGTACTATTATCCGTGCCTATCGGTGGAATCAGCGATAAATTTGGACGAAGGACAGTTCTATTGATGGGATTTACTCTCTTCATCCTCGTACCCCTCATCTACATTGTTGCTTCTTCAACGCTCCACCTGCTTGCCGCAAGGCTCATCCTAGGCATCGCCATGGGATCGACTTTTGGGCTTGGCTTCATCTGGGTAACTGAAGAAGCACATGGGGAGGCTAGAGTTATCGCCCAAGGGTTATACATGACCGCAATGGGCATCGGTTTCACATTAGGACCGATAATCGGAGGCTACACCTCTACGTCGTGGGGATTCAACGCTGCCTTCGCCGCTAGCAGCATCCTAGGTTTCTGTGGGCTCATCACTATCCTACTCATCAAGGGAGAGACAAAAAAGACCACCACTCGTATCAACAGAATTGGCTTACGCGAGACACTAGCCGACCCTAGAGTGTTAGCAGCAGGTTTAACAAACTTCATAAACTCTCTATTATACAGCTCCCTCAGCACCTTCTTCCCACTATACGGTCTAGTTGTTGGCTTCAACTCAGCTGATGTTGGACTTGGCTTCACCGTTAGAGGTCTATTCTCAACGATTATAAGATACCCCGCTAGCATCGCATCTAAGGGACGCTCAACGTTTCTACTCCTGGTAGGAGGTTTAGTAGCTCAAGCTGCGATGATCGCGCTCCTAGCATCGAGTTCCACTCTCAACATCATCCTCCTTCTACTTGCAATTCAAGGAGTGATGTACGGCATCTCACTCACAGCGGGAAACGTCTACGTTACAGCGGAGGCACCTGTGGAGCGCCGAGGGGCAGCCATGGGAGTGTACCAGAGCTTCTCCAATGCTAGCAATGTTATAAGTCCAATCATACTAGGAAGTATAGCGGAATCATATGGAGTTGCCTCCTCCCTCCAATTGGCGGCTGCAGCATCGATTTTCGGAGTCGTATTATGCGTATTTCTAAGCAGAGCGAGATAAATTATATGCATTTACGATATTCTCAGATGAAATTATTGCCACATACAAACCGTGCGAGCCTAGTATAGGTTAACTTTTGAGGCTCGCGCGCGCGAGTTAACGATGCAACTCAGGTTTCTGAATATTGATCATCTCTCCACTTTGATTAAAAACAATCAACGAACTCAATAGATGAGGAAAAGTGAGGGATAATTTTGGATGAACTAGTTCCAAGTCGCCCTTACTCACAGATATTCAACTTCAATTTTCATAGAGATTCCAGAAAAAACAATAAACGCCATAAATTAGAGATATATTACGACATCCTCAATACGTTCTACACCGAGGAACATAGTGAAAGCGGCAAAAGCAGACAAAGCTTGACGAAAATCTCTTCACAGGTAAACATGCCGTATAACAGGTTTAAACGAACACTATCCCAGTTAAACAACCTAAAACTATGCAATCAGAATGATAGATATATACTTGTAACGGAAAAGGGCTTGGAATTTATCAAAGAATACGAGAGCTTCAACGATTACTTGAAGCAGATTGGGCTCGTAAAATAAAAAAACGCATCAGAAACACGCGCCTATTAAAAATTAATAATAAAATAAATTAGCCTGAACCTATCATTGCATACCATAATCGTTAATATTTCGATAACGTAGAAACGTAAACTGTTTATGCTTTCCAGCTAAATGAAATAAAAATCGTAAAAATTCTAGACTAGTGGAGCGACGTTATCCATGAAATACTCTGTGGACTCTGCCTCCGAACCATAAGGGAAGACAATGACGAAGTGACTAACACCAAGCTCCTTATAGCCTCTAACGAACTCAGCAGCCTCATCATCGGTCTTCTGTTCCCACTTCTTCACTCCGCTGTATTTCTCATAAGGCGCAGATGTCCCCGACTTGACACCGGTGAGGGCGAGGTGAAGTCCAGCCGACTTACGTATCGAGTTATAATCCTTCCCAAGCTTTACGCAGTGCCTTTCAAGCACATCTAGCCTCTCCTTGAAGACAGTGAGATCAGTGTTCCAGGCAAAGTTCACTACCTGAGCGTGCTTCGCAGCTACCTTGAGAAGGTGGGTACCTATCCCCCCAACGAGGACAGGTAGGGGGTTCTGAATAGGCTTGGGCATAGCGACGCAGTCGTTTACACTATAGTATTTACCATTAAAGTCAGCTACTGGCTTCGTCCACATCAACTCAGCTATGGTCAAAGCCTCATCTAGCTGCCGTACTCTCACCCCAGGACTTGGGAATGGGTAACCGTAGGCATTGTATTCAACCTCCTTCCACCCAGCCCCAACACCGAAGTAGAGCCTTCCCCTGCTGATACTATCGAGGCTCGCCGCCATCTTCGCAGCAAGACAGGGATTCCGGTAGCTCTGTGATGCCACCATAGGTCCGATGCGGAGTTTTTTTGTATCGACAGCGATGGCGGTGAGAAGCGTCCAAGCTTCAAGGCAGTCGACATCTACAGCGTCTGGGCGTATGAGGAAGTGGTCTGAAGCCCAGAGACTCTCGAATCCCGCCGCCTCTACGCGCCGAGCGACATCCCTCAGGTAAAGGTACTCGTATCCGAACTGAGGCTCGATTTGAACGCCGTAGTCAATTCTCAAAGCTATCGGATTGTATCACCGATTCGCCATCTAAAAACAATTCTCACTCAAGCCACAGGAGACAAACAATAATCATGGACCTACACCACCCACACACGAATCAATAAACCCAGGTAAAAGCGAATAAGCGAAACTCAAATTTTGTGGGCACACGATACAATTATATCGTATAAACCTGAGAGAACCCTGACATGACCCTCACAGAGAAGGAAATTATCTCTAAACTCGAAAAGATCGATACCCCGACGATAAGCAACGTCGTAGCAACGTATCCACGCGCTGAAAGCTGTATGAAACTCTACGACGCATGGTACGGCGAGTGGTACACTGACCAGACCATCAAATGCATGTACCCTGAGATGGGTCCAAAAGTCGGATATGTATCCACCGTCGTTTTCTGCGAAAAATCAGAGAAATACACCGGAATGAGTAGATGGGCACTGCCCGAGCATGTAGATAAAACCAAGAAACCTGTAATCCTCGTCGCGGAGCAACAGTTCTCACCCGAGCTAACGAACCGCGTCGGGCTCTTCGGCGAGATCATGACAACGCAGTATAAAGCCCTAGGTATAATTGGTGTTATCACAAACGGCCCCATGAGAGACATCGACGCAATTAAACCGATGAACTTTCAATACTACGCCACCGGAGTCACACCAGGCCACGGAGACTTCATGGTCAAAGCGGTCGACGTACCCGTTAAAGTAGGCGGAATGACTGTCATGCCTGGAGATATGATTCACATGGATCTACATGGAGCAGTCAAGTTCCCAGCAAACAAGATGGAGGAGGTTCTAGAACGAGCCACCAAACTACTCGAGTCAGAGTCATCTCTCACAAAGATCTACAAGGACCCCGGATTTACCTTACAGAAGTGGAAGCAGAGCGTCGAAGGAACAAAATCATATTAAAAAAAAGGAGGACTAAAAGTGAAAGTACTGTTTGTAGCTGGGCGCTGGGCTCAGGATGTCGACAAATCCGAGAAACTCAGGGAACTGAGAAAACATGCTACCGTTGATGTAGCCCTCTCAGGAGAAGAGAAGCAGTTAATCGAAAAGGTTGCGGATGTCGAAATCATCATAACCGGTGGCCCAATCACAGCAGCGGTTATCAACGCAGCACCGAAGCTGAAGATGATTCAAACCACCAGCGTAGGTTTCGACTACATCGACGAGGCAGCAGCTGCAGCTAAAGGCGTCATCATCAGCAACGTCGCGGGAGTCAACGCCAACAGCGTAGTTGAGCTTGACTTCGGGATGATACTGGACATCGCAAGAAGGATCGGATCCCACAACCGCCTCATGAGGGAAGGAGGCTGGGCAAGAGTTGAGGTTGAGCGACAGGTTGAGATACGAAACAGCACAATCGGTATAGTTGGCCTTGGAGCAATCGGCAGTAGAATGGCGCAATTCGCTACTCAAGCGTTTAACATGAAGGTGCTTGCCTGCGACCCTTACATAACTGAAGCGAGAGCGCAGCAATTTAACGCGGAACTTGTGGACATCGAGACACTGTTCATGAAGTCAGATATCGTTACGATTCACGTCCCCCTCAACAGCGAAACTCACCACATGATCGGTGAAAAGCTGTTCAAACTCATGAAGCCCACAGCCATCTTCGTCAGCAGCGCCAGGGGTCCTATCGTCGACGAGAAAGCATTGATTAAAACCCTGCAGGAGAAGAGGATAAGCGGAGCCTGCCTTGACGTCTACGAGACCGAGCCGCTTCAGAAGGACAGCCCTCTCAGATCACTGGATAACGTCTCTCTGGTACCTCACATCGGAAGCACACCGGGAATCATGGTGGAGATGAGGGAGACAGCGGTTTGGAATGTCCTCAGAGTAGCGAAAGGGGAGCCACCTCTGAACATTCAGACACCAAAAGTCTACTACACGAGCCCCAAATGGAATCATTAGCTCTCTTCAACTCAATACACTTCTAAAAAAACAACGCGCGCGCGAATCTGTAACAAAATTAGTCTAAAAAGTATTCTAGTTTTAAACTTCGTAAAGCACTGTCTTACTTCTTATTAAAAAAACTCATTTGATACGAGTCCTCGGATAAAATACCTAGACGCTGCATCGTCTGCTTAAGATTAGCTGTATTTGCTTCGGATAGCTCGGTTAGTGGTGGCCGAGGTTTCCCCACTTTAGCGCCGATCATGTTAAAAGCAGATTTCAGCGGGACAGGGTTGCTCTCACTGTACATCATTCTAATTAGAGGTAGGATCCTAAAGAGGTGCTCACGCATTCTGAGAACATCGTTATAGTTCTCCCAGGGCTTGCTTAACTCCGCGAACTCTCTCGGACATATGGAGCCCGTTACGTTACTGGTTCCTTTACCTCCGCTCGCCATCACAACCGGAATATGAGCGTAAAACGCGCAGTCACAACACAGGACATTAAACTCCCCCTTAGTTAGCTCAATTACCCTCATCTCAGCATACGGGCTAGGCCCCGCCTCCTTAACCGCAACATAGTTCGGATGCTGAGCCAAACGAGCCACAGTCTCCGGCTCAACATTAACGACGCATCTATCAGGATTATTATAAATAACTAGAGGCAGATCAACCTCATCCGCAACATCTTTGAAATACTTGTAAACTGCAGCTTGACTGGGCTTAACATAGGGTGGCTGAACAACTAAACCGCAGTCAACACCAGCATCCTTCGCATGCAAAGCATTCTCTATGGTCTCCTTCGTGGAAGGAGCTGAGACACCACACATTATAGGTATACGTCCATTCGCATGGTCAACGGATGCCTCGATAATCCGCCGTCTTTCACCACGAGTAAGCAGGATGGGTTCACCTGTTGAGCCCAGAAGCAGTATACCGTTGCTTCCGTTCTCTGCATGAAAGTCGATAAGTAATCTAAGGGAGTCAAGGTTGACCTCTCCGTAATCGTCGAAGGGAGTTACCAGAGCCGGCCAAGACCCCTGAACATTGTATCTCTTCAAAGCAATCGATTCATAGTTTTATAGGAACTTAAGCTTCACTACACAGATACAAACACCCAAAAAAAAAGAGAACCATGTTATCCCCCGCCCCCCAAAACCCGTTTAACACTTTACATAGCTACCGGTTCAACCTCATTCATCCTCAAATTAATCAGGTTCTCTATGATCCCATCCCGCGCCTTGATGAGATCCTTAATTCGCTCCTCAAGAGTAGATTCCTCGCCTCTACGCAACTCTATCTCTTTCCAAAGCGTCGCCTCATCCAACTTAACGCCTCGCAGCTCAATCTCATGCTCCAGACGTTTTTTCTCAGCTGAATCGATCTCACTCTGCAAACGCTTCTTCCTGACACCACCCCCATCGACAGGCAGCTTCACCCGCAGCTCCTCAATCAAAACAGCCTCAACTTCCAGGCGACTCGTCAAAAGCTCTATAGCTCCAACATTCTCGTCCTGTTCAACCTCCAGGCTCCTGAGGTCTGACCTTAGAGATTCAAGCTCAATCTCAGTCTCCTCCAGCTCAGCCATCTTAAACTTAAGAACCTGCGCTTCAGTGCATACATGCTTCACGACGATATCAACATCAGACAATTATTTGCCCCAAGATACGCTGATCCGTGACAACAGGATGATGCTTGTTACACCATTCCGCATACCATCAATGAAAAAAATCGATGAAACAATCATACATTTAACTCCTCGCAGCAATAATCAATTCCGCGCAGATACTAATTAGATCAAATACACTTATTTCACCCACCTTATCCTTAACATAAAAAAAGCAAGAAAGGACAAGTAGCCAGTTTATAGAACATAACACATCCCAGAGAATCCACTCTACCATATATAAATACAAAAAAGTAGATCAAACCCGTAACCCTAAACAAAAGTATCACCTTTTATCACTGAAACATACGAGCATCTTATAGCATTCTATTCTAGATTCAATCCATGAGCACTGAAAGCTTCCCAAGAGAACTCAAGAAAAAACCACCACCAGATTAATCGGAGAAACCCTTCTAATACTAATAGGCTTAACCGCTGTCCTCAGCGGAGGATACATTCTACTTCAAAACCAACAAACAGACAAAGAAGGCTTCATTTTAAGCAATATTAGCAAAACATCAACAACATCTTACGCATACGCTATCGGACCTCAAGGCTGGGATTTAGCCAACGCACAGGACGGTTTAATGGCAAGAGAATTCAAATGGATAACAATAAATGATAACCCGGCAAAAGAGCTCTTCGTAGGAGTAGCCCGATCCATAGATGGATATAACTACCTTAAGAGTTTTCAAAGTGTAGTTCCAAAGGACTGGAACTATAACTACCAACTCTACAGCACAAGCATAAACATCCCTGAAGAAGTGTGGCTCAGCGGCGCATCAAACGCGTCAAACAAACCTCCAAACCAGGAAAATTTCTGGCAAAGCTCCAGCCACACCAAAGATAAAACAACAGTCTACTGGAACCCTCAAATGGGTCAATTCTACCTTTTTCTCATGAATCTAGATGGATCAAGCGGCATTGAGGCTCACGTTCAACTAGGGTACAAAGTAGGGCTGCTAACCTGGCTACCCTACGTATTAATCCCTCTAGGATTAATTCTAGGTTCCACTGGATTACTTCTCATTCGACGCAGATAACTTAAGAGGATAAACCCTGATGCTCACGGCAGTGAACACAACCTTTTTCCCAGCTCATAAACCAACTCAAGATCCTTCGGAAACTTTTCCCGACCAATCTTTTTCTTATGCTCCTCATCCAACCCGTCAGTGACATATTTGGAGTAATCCTCCCATTGAAGAGTATCTGCAACAAATATAGACTCGGCAGAACCCAAGATTCTCCCATACATAGCCTCGTAACCTTTAAGCCGCTCCAGAAGCCGCGCGCGCGGTAGAAACCGCTTAAAACACATTAAATTCCTGCGATCTAACCATAACCCATGTCTGATTGGTACTTCAACTCAGCGACACTTGAAAAAATGGCTAAAACCCATAAAGACAGCTACCTCAAAGACCCATCTGATGTCATTCAGTTAACCGTCGCTGACCCCGACTTCAGAGTAGCACCCGAGATAAAGAAATCCATTATCCAAGCCGTGGAGAACGAGGACTTTAGCTACAAATTCTCAGAGACCTCGATGGAGGAAAAATGCGCACAAAAACTCATTGAAGTCAACAAGATACCAGCGCTGAAAGATGACATCCACATAACAAATGGCACGATACCCGGAATATGGTTAGCTCAAAGAGTAACATGCAAACCCGGCGACGAGGTGATCGTAACAGACCCTATGTATTACCCCTTCATACTTATGAGTCAGGTCCATCAGACCAAACCGTTGAAATGGGTTCTCGACTATGAGACCGGGTACAAATTCGACATCGAGAAGCTTAAAGCATTAATCACTCCGAAAACCAAACTCATCTACGTCTGCAACCCCCATAATCCTACAGGTCGGGTGATGACGAAAGAGGAGCTCAAAGGCATAGCTGACGTCGCTGTCGACCACAAAATAACTGTTATGTCAGATGAGCTGTGGGAGGATGTGCTGCTGGACGGTAGAAAACATATCTCTATCGCCTCACTTAACCCTGAGATCGAGAGATTAACTATGACCCAGTACGGATTCAGCAAAGCCTTCAACGTAGCTGGCCTCCGAATCGGGTACCTCTGCATCACGAACAAAGAACTCTTTCAGGCTACGAAGCTTCAAGCGATGGCTGCGTATATGGCGCCGACGAATATAGCGAAAGCCGCAGGAAAAGTGATGCTGAGCAGAGACCTTGACTGGTGGCTAAAAGGAATGGTAGCCCACATCACAAAGATCCGAGGCATCTGCGAGGAATGGTTCGACAAAAACCCAAACATAACATACCCGAAGCTTGAGGCCACCTATCTTATGTTCCCCAAATTTAACTTTAAAATGAGCAGCGAAAAACTCGAAGAATACCTTGTCAAGGAAGCGAAAGTACGGCTCGACCACGGAACAATCTTCGGGGATCAGGGGGAAGGACACCAGAAGATCCTAATCGCCACAAGTGAAACAATAATCAGAGATGCCCTCGATAGGATGGATAAAGCTCTAAGCAAACTAACATGAAGCAAAAACCCCAGATCTCATTCAAAATCATGTACAAATCTAAGGAATTAACTTAAGATATGACTGTATATCGATTTTCCCGTCAACAGCTTTAAGATTCTGAATTTTAACCCCTGAGGAATCCAGCGCTTGCTTTAACTCTTTAGTTAGTAAGCCTGCGTTAGATTTGAGCTGTTCCATAGGGATACTGATCTGACCTATTTTTGCCTGATTAATCATAGTCTGCAGCTCCCCATCCTGAATGCTTAAACTGATATCCATGTATATGCTCGGGTTAGTTTTCACCAAGTTAACAGCTGTATCTATCCGAGACTTCAGTGAAGCTGATATTTCGCTTGTTTCAGAGATCTTCCTAAATTTCTCAACGTCTAGGACTCCAGAAACTTGAATCCCGGTCTCCGTAACCTTAACCTGGGGTTGCTGAATAGGAATCGAATCGGATATCTCAGCTTGGTCGACTAGCAATGCGGTTAACTCATTTGAGGTTAACTGTACCTGAGTAGGCTTTGAAGCCGTAGATATTTTAGTAAGCTTCTCCTTGATGGAGTTCAGATCTGTTGAAGAATACACTACACCAAGGTCAATGGGTTTGTTAGTCCCCATAACGTCGGATACGCCTGGAATGAATCCAAGGTATCCAACAGTAAGTACTCCAAGCGCTAGAGTAGTCAAAGTAAGAATAGTTATCTTATAACGTATATCCAAAATAGATCACGCCTCTTTTTTGCTGTTTCAGTTATTATACGTTAATGGATATACAATCAGTATGAACACGAAATTCAATTTGTCAAGTTTTAACACAACCTCTAGAGGAGGGTCGTTTAGGAAGGTCCTCGTTAGCCAGCTTCCAGGTCTGCTGCTCATCATCAAAACCCTCAGCCGTATAACCCGGTTTCCCTTGCCTACCGTACCTCCAAGCGAGCTTCTCTTCAAAATCCTCTGAAGTGACTTCAGCGTAGAGGCTCCGGATCGAGTCAAAGTTAAGCTTTCTGAAGTCGCTAGGTGAACTAAGCATTAATTCGCCGCAGTTCAGCAGATCCTTAAACATATAAGCCCCATCCTCCGGCCCATTAAGCTCATATGTCAGCCCCCGCTCCCCAACTCGGTACTCTTCAATGAACTGGTACACTTCTCTAGAGAAAAACCGTTTAAAAACAGTGATCTTACCATAACCTGCACTCGTGTAAAGCAGTAAAGATTCGAGTGCCTCTCCATTCAAATCCTTAAGAGCCCTCAGTACCTCACCACCCATTCCCTCAATTTCATCTCCCAGCTGGAGCTCTCGATGCGCATAATCATCCTTACTACCCGAAAACGATATTCTTCTTTTACCCTGAATGCCCTCTAACGCTCTCTTAATAGAGCCATCGCCGCTCAAAACTCATTCACCCTTCGAGAACAACTCATTGATTACTCATACTTTAGAGAAGGTAGATGAGCTTTACTCACCCAAAAGAAAAAAAGAAGTGACCCCCTTCTCACCACCAGTCACAACTGGCGTGCCTGCATCTAGTACAGTTTTACACAAAAAAATTATCGTGCGACAAATTTTATAAAGCTAATAAAAACACACTTATCCGAATTGAGAAAAACAAATAAAAAATACAGAGATAAAACCGAAATCTACATGGATATCCTAAAAACACTAGTGCATAACCCTTTACCCATTACAAAACTCCGCAGTGTAGTTAATACAACCTACCTAACATTAAATAACTGTCTAAAAGGATTAGAAGCAGCAGGATACATCACAATAGCTATAACAAAAAATGAAATCACAGGATTTAAACGCTCACTAAAAATATATTCCCCAACTTCAGAAGGCACAAAACTAGTTAAAATGCTCATAGAATTTAAACAGAAAATATCGTGACTAATTAACAGAATTTTATAAGAGTACCTCAGCATATTTACATAAAACTCATTAAAATACATAGATCTCGCTCACCCTCCCGGGACAGAAGAAAGCAACCCAAGCCACATAAAAATAGATTCAACGCATACATTATCCAAACATATTTCTCGTAGACTGAATGAGAATAATATGCATGTCCGAAACAACTTATATCAGGTGTTCAAACCCCAGCTGCCATAAATTAAATCCCATTCAATCCAGTGAGGCTGAGAAGGCGAAGGAGCACACCTGCGTGTTCTGCGGCTGCATAATAACACCTCAGAAAGTAAATGTCGATGACAACTCCACTTCAAAGAAAAAAGAACGCAATAACCGTTATCCACCACAACGATCAGAAAATAGACCAGTCAATAGAAATACGAGGAAACCTCTTTTCTAGATTAAATATTCAACACCAAAACGCATTCGACAATGATTAAAGATCCATGCCTTTTTTATCCTGCCTAATGATTAAATTCTCATTTAACAAAAAACACATTATTTTCCTATTGTTATGACCCAGTTTTCCATTTGGCTCTGAAGATGTTGATAACCAGTTTTATTACACCGATTAAGCATAACTCCACTGAAACGAATCGGATAGGAGTTGGCGATTTTAGACTCTAATCAATCCCAATGTGTTAGCAAACGTGTTGAGGACTGGAAACTAAGACTCATAGATTTAACGAGACGAAATCGAGCCATATACTTTCAGCCAACGAAAACATCTACAATAACTCTCATCGAGCCAAATACAGATACAATCTATAACAAACTGTTAACGAAGAACGGGGTTTGGAGCATATGGCAGCCACCACCACATATACCTGACGAAACACCCAAAACAGCCTATCTTCGAAAAAGTAACGAGCTGCTTCCCGCATGGAGCGATGAAAACCAACTAGAAAAGACATTAAGGAATCTTATCCGCCGATCCCATTCAGAGTACACAGAGCGAGGCATCAGAGTCCTTTACATCACATTTGGTGAACTAAGATGGTTTGAGAAAGAGACAAAACAGGAAATAATATCCCCCCTGCTTTTAACCCCAGTTGAGCTATTCAAAGAGACAACTAGAGGCCCATTCAAGATCAAAGTTCCTCTCGTAGAGGATGAAATTCTGGTGAATCCAGCACTCATGCTCAAGTTAAGATATGAGTTCGGGATCGAGCTACCTGTACTCCTTGACGATGAGGTGCATTCACCAACAGAATACCTTACCGAAGTCAACGAACTTGTAAAGGATCTTGGCTGGAGAGCTGAAGCCTCCAACTACCTCGGGTTATTCTCGTTCGCAAAGCTAGCAATCTACCAAGACCTGACAGATAATCAAGATGAGATCACCAAACATCCTATCATCAAGTCCCTTTCAGGTATTCCTCAAGATGGATTGGTTCAGTCAGATCTTCCTAAGGTAGACGATCTTGACACTATCATTGACCCGAAATCTACCTATCAGATCCTTGATGCAGATAGCAGCCAGCAGCTATGCGTACAGTACGCTTTAAGGGGCCAGTCTTTCGTGATGCAGGGTCCCCCAGGCACAGGTAAGAGTCAAACCATCGCTAACATAATCTCCGAGTACATCGCCGCAGGTAAAAGCATCCTTTTCGTAAGCGAGAAAATGGCGGCATTAGAAGTCGTCTACAACCGTTTGAAGGAGAAGAACCTTGACGAGTACTGCCTTGAGCTGCACAGTTACAAGGCAAACAAGAGAGAAGTCATAAACGAGCTTAACCGTGTTCTTGTTGAACACCTTAAGGCTAGTAAAGGAATGAGCGAAGCCGAAGTTGAACGCCTTGTAAAAAGAAGAACCCAACTTAACTCGTACTCGGAAGCTCTACATAGAATCCGATCTCCTTCGAATAAAAGTGTGTATCAGCTACTTAACGAAGTGTCGGAGCTAAGAGAGTTTCAAGACGTTTCCTCTGGGTACACCTCCTTTGACGTACTTGACCAGAAAACAATTTTCAACATGGAGGATAAAATCAGAGCCTTATCCAACTGCTGGAATGTTGTCGATGAGGGGAGTTCATTTCCATGGAAAGAATGTAAAACCGCAAGTTATACAATCGAAACACGCTCAGAATGGGCAAACATTTTAACCACTATAATCGATTCATCCAAAACTATCGACGCGAAAGCTCATGCTTACTGCAAAGCACTGATGATTGATCCACCGAAAACCCTTGAAGACTATGAAGCCATTCAAATGTTTTCAAACATCGTCTCATCCAACCCATACCCCCCAATTAAATGGCTTGAAAACGTCGACCTTACCAAGATTAGAGAAGAGGCTGAAAAACTGGAGAGTGAATGGAAATCATACAGAACCAGCAGAGACAAAATTAACAGCCTATACGACTCCCGATTTAAAATCCTAACAATAAGAAAAGCCAACCGCATCGAAACAGCTTTACTCCTCACAAAAGAACAGCTCTCAGATAAAGACCCCGAGGGAACACTACTCAGACAAATCGATGCACTGAAAGAATACGCTGATGAGACGTTAAATAGTACGGATGAGTGGGAGAAAACCGCAGAAGATATTTCAAGGATCCTAAACCTTACCCCAAAAGAACTTACATTTAATCAATGCCACCAACTCGTCAAACTCGTAGAACTGTGCGAGAGCAATACAAAACCCGAGAGAAACTGGCTTGACCAATCCACATTAGATGAAACCCAGAAAAACCTTGAAAGAGCTAAAAAAGATTACCGAAAAAGAGATGATCTGCAGCAAAAACTTGCTGAATACAATGAAGGAGTAATGAAACTTGATCTCCAAGAAACGGCAAGATACCTAGAAGGCCCTGGTTCATCAATATTCAGGTACCTAAGACCAAGCTACTACCAAATAATGAAGGAAATATCAAGAACCGCCAAGCATGGTCAAGTTCCCGATACAATAATCAGTGACTTAAAAACTGCTCATGAGCTAAAGGAGCTACTATCCAAGATTAATACGGAGCAAGCGGAAACAGAGAAAAAACTAGGATCATACTATAAAACTGATTACATTGACTTCAATGGAGCTGAAAAAGCAGTTAGAATCGCAAAAGAAGCCCTGATCACATCTGGCTCCGCAAGAGCACCAAAAGCTCTACGCGATAATCTATGTATAGGTACAACTCCAACTGAAGAACTGGTTACTTCAGCTAAGAAACTTAGAGAATCGCTTCAGAAATGGAGAAACAAGTCAAAAGAATTTGAAATCCTGCTACCAGAAAAGATTCCAAACCACAAGAATAAGATCCTGGATTCTCCACTACCCACATTGAAGGAATGGATCATTAATCTCGCCTACAAATTAAAGGAACTGCAGGAAGAAACAAATGATGCTCTTGTAACCGCGTCTACCCCTCATCCAAGAACATATAGGGAACTACTATCTGACCTTAGGGAGTCAAATGACCTTAAACTCTTCGAGGAAAATGTCGCCGAGAAAACTCCCCAATACAAGGAAACCTACGGATCGCTATACAATGAAATGTCAACGGAATGGGATAAGATCGTCGATGCAATCGATTGGACGCGGAGTCTACTGAAAGCCGCACCGTCGAAAATCGGAGATCAGACTAAGGTAACCTTGACGGATCGAAGTATATCACCTCCTACGCTAAACATAAAAGACCAAAATACTCTCATTTACACCTCGATAGATGAATTAAACTCTAGATTTACTCGACGACTTTGGTTAAAAGAAAAATATGCGCTAACAATTCCGGAGATTCTAGATGTAGCGGAGAACCTCTATTCTCGGGTTGACGATCTTCAAAACTGGGTTGACTACAAATCACTGAAAATTAGTCTAAGCGAATTAGGGCTCAAATCATTCGTTGATCAGATCATAGAAAAGAGATTACAGAAAAGGGATCTCGTTAACATTTTCAAGAAATCAATGATCACAGGTCTCCTAAACCACATTCTAGAAGGTGATATTAACCTCAAATCATTCCGTGGAAAAGTGCATGACCAAATAGTAGATGACTATCGCGCACTAGACTCTAACCTGATCGAAGAGACGCCTCCAAAGGTTATCGCTACAGCTAACACGAATAAGCCTCAAGGTGTCTTTGTCGAAACACAGGATTCGGAGATATCGATTCTGCGACGTGAAGCTGCGAAAAAGAGGAGGCAGATGCCTCTGCGGCATCTCTTTGATAAGATTCCCCACCTAATTAGAAAACTTAAACCCTGCCTAATGATGAGCCCGATATCGGTTAGCCAGTTTCTTATCCCTGGAAGGCTTCACTTTGACCTCGTCGTATTCGACGAAGCATCACAGATTTTGACTGAGGATGCCGTAGGGTCAATATACAGGGCTGACAGCCTCATCGTAGCGGGTGATAACAAACAGCTTCCACCAACCCAATTCTTCCAGTATACCATTGACTCCGATGATGAATGGGATGAAGCATTAGATGATGTGAATGTATTTGATAGTGTCTTAGATGAATGCATATCGATTGGACTTCCAGTAAAGATGCTTAACTGGCATTACAGGAGTCGACATGACTCTCTGATAACTTTCTCTAACAACAATTTCTATGAAGGTAAGCTCCAGCTCTTCCCTTCCGCAATTCACAAAGGGGAGGGGCTTGGTTTAGAGCAGATCTATATCTCTGATGGCATTTACGACCGAGGAGGTACTCGAAACAACGAAAAAGAAGCGCAAACCGTAGCTGACATCGTTTTCAAGCAGCTCAAGGATCATCCCTCTAAGACACTTGGCGTCGTAACCTTCAGCATTAGCCAGATGAATACAGTCAAGGACCGTATTGAAGCTCACCTGGAAAAGAACCCTAAGTTAGAGAAAATGCTTCATGAGGATCGCCTCAGAGGATTCTTCGTTAAGAACCTCGAGAACGTTCAGGGGGACGAGAGAGATGTAATGATACTAAGCGTCGGCTACGGCTATGATAAGAAGGGTGCCCTATCAATGAACTTTGGCCCACTCAACAAGGAGGGAGGTGAGCGACGACTGAATGTAGCTATAACTAGGGCACGTGAGAAAATTATTCTTGTTAGCTCAATAAAATCTAGCGACATAAACCTAAACTTAACCAATTCGGCTGGAGCGAAACATCTTCACGACTACCTCGCCTATGCAGAGTCAAAAACTCAGCTTCCCGATAACCCAGATGAAAAACCCAAAGAAATTTCAGCAATCGAGAGAGAAATCATTGATGCGGTCCAGAAACTCGGATACGTAACTGACCCGCTTATCGGTGAAAGCTCACTTAAAATTAACATCGGTGTAAAAACCCATGAGGAACCTGATAGATACATCATGGGAATCATTCTAGACGGTGAAAGCTACAGGTTAGCGGCTACCGCTAGGGATAGAGATAGGCTTAGAGCCCAGATTTTGGAGGGCATGGGCTGGACGATATACCGTATATGGTCTCCTGAGTGGGTGCAGAAAACCTCATCTGAGATTAAACGCCTACATGAAGCTCTAAAAAGAGCTGAGGAAAGCAAAAAGCCGCAGAAAGTAATACCTTCTAGAAGTAAAGAAGATAAGAAAACTGTACAGCATCAGAAAGTCATTGAGAAAAAAAGCATTGATCTTCCAGGATCAGAGATTTATAAGATAGCTTTACTAGAAACAAGTCAGAACCTATCAAAAATCCCTAACACCCAGAAAGATCGTCTTATCAAGCTATATCGAAATGAAGTCAAACAACTCCTTCCAAAACTTGTGAAGGTTGAGGGACCGATTCACATAGACTTTGCGTATAAACGGTTAAACAGTACTCTGAACTTGAAGCGCACTACACCCACGATCCATGAAGCATATAAAGTTGAAGTTAAAGCGATGCTCGATAGAGGTAGATTTGCAATCACCGGAAATTTCATTTGGCCTGACGCTAACCAAACAGTTAAACTCAGGCTACCGGATAAAAGCCCCGAAGCATTAATTAGACCATTAGAATACGTGTCACCAGAAGAAATTGAAGGCGTGATTCTGCATTTACTCAATCACTCAATGGGTCTAAGCATAGAATCGACAATCAGAGAGACCCTTAACATCTACCACGTTAAACAAACACCAAAAAACAAGGAAACAATTTCAAATAAACTTGATCAACTTTTGAGTGAGAAAAAAATAGTTCAGACAGAAGGAAAGCTCATGAAAACCTGAGAAAGCACTCTATTTTCACAAAATCTCCAAGTACCTTTTTCTCTACATTATCTTAGAGCCAGCGCCTGGCCCATAGAGAGCTTGTTAAACCTCTGTTACCTTACAAACAACTATTGATTTCCCAGGAAGCGGAGGCTTCCAATTAACAGCCTTCTTCTTTCCTTCCTCATACAGCTGCCCACTAGTTTCTATCTTTGTACCACATTTAATTTGGTATGATTTACCTTTTTATCGTCCCAGCAGACAAATGCAACCTTCGGGTTTGCTTCAAGATTCTTCCGCGTCTTATTAAGGAAATTATCAACAACGACTATGTGCTCATCATCTTTCCACCACCACATCAAAACATAGACAACATTGGGGTTACCCACCTTATCTGTTGTTGACATAGGGATGCATGCCTATATAGTGAAGATCTCCTTAATCTCCTCAGTTACCTTTACCATCAGAACACCAAAAACCAAATAACATTATCAATTAATAAAATTATCTACAACGAAAACAAATCACTAACAGCTCTCTTTCCTTCTTTGTTAACTCACTCCTCCTTTACTTGAGTCGAGTAATCAATGTGCTTGTTTTTATTCCACAACCCCATAAAATAAGCAGA
The DNA here is from genome assembly GCA_041304325.1 of Candidatus Bathyarchaeota archaeon. GTDB lineage: Archaea > Thermoproteota > Bathyarchaeia > TCS64 > TCS64 > UBA8941. The sequence goes on along the minus strand of JBFYNP010000129.1, from coordinate 7,578 downwards.
ACTACTTGATTAAGCTACAGTCAACAAAAGTTAAGCAATACTGGGATCAGATTCAAACTTTACTAAAGGAAGGTACTACAGAGTTAAAGACGTGGTCAATGGAACCGAGAGAAGGAAGCTTCTATGCTCGGGCTGCTGCAGACCGAGTAATGATTGATGGAAAAGGAATAAAGGGGATTCGCATGATAGGGTTCCCAGAATTCGAGAAAGTTGCGAAATACTATAATGATTACATTGATGATGTCGCAGGCGTCAAACAGAAGATGAGAGATGAATGCGGCTACAACACATCATACATCTTGACACTACTCCATTACGCTTTGGATCTAGGTGATCCAGCTCCAGTTAAAGCCGTATCCAAGGCCGATAACCAGATAGAGTATGAGCGCGTAAGACATTATAGAAGTAGAAGAGGAAATTAAAATTAAAGCCCAGCTATAAATAAAAGTAGAGCAATAATTCAACTTTTCCTCCACAGTTACTGCGTGCATTAAATCATTATATCGAGTCATCTAATACAGTGATCGATTCTCGACTCAACTCTACGCGCACGCTATGTATCGCCGTTAGGAAAACGGCCTTTCTCCTTAAGGCTTTTTAGCCATCCAATATGGTCGCTATGTCTATGAGTGATAAAAACAGACTGATACATCTTCCAGACTCTTGCCAATCCTCTTCAACTCCACCTCAATAATTCTGGCTGACCCAGAGATGAGCCCTGAGTCGAAGAGGAGTGTTTCTTCTCCATCAAAGATGAATGATCGGACAAGAAAAAAACATCCAAAGAGCTTGTGTTGCACTGGATGTATAACTATGCCACTCAAATGAGGCGGTAGCTCAATAGATTAAAAATACTCGGATAATTCGAAAGGATAATAAATAAACTTTAGGAACCCGGCTTCTGGTTAATATAAAATATTTTTCCTCAAGATACGTCTTAACCATTGTATGCATGAACCTTGACGGTTTCTTCTAAACGCTAAATATTCCTATAACACATGTAGTACACATGAACGTAGATGTAATAAAGGTTCAACTATCTGATGCAAAATACCCTCTCGTTCTCATTGGAGTAACCGAGGAGGCTACGAAAGAAAATAGAGAGCTAAAGCTCAGTGGAACATTAAAGAAATTAGCTGAAAACATAATTTCTTTAGGCGACTTCAAAGCAACGCGTGGAGAATATGCCCTTCTATACAGCCAAGGAAAAATAGCTGCTGAGAGAATCATGCTAATCGGTCTAGGAAAAAAGACTGAAGTCACAGCCGAGAAACTACGTCAAATGCTCGGTGAAGCTTCCAGGAGGATAAGAGACCTCGGCGTTGATGAACTCGGTCTAAGTCTTATTCACATTAAACACGGTAAGCTTGGTGAAGCTGAATTATCTGAGATAGCAACCGAGGCCTTCATTATGGGAAGCTTCAATGATCCCTACCACAAAACAAAAGAGCTTGAAAAGTATAAGTCGCTAAAGTCTCTTCATCTAATCATCTGGAAGGAGCCCGAAGAAGCATTCAAAGGCATTGAGCAGGGTCGTGTAATCGCAGAGGCAGTCAACCTCTGCAAAAAACTAGCGTGGGGTGCACCAAACTATATTACACCAACCCGTTTAGCTGAAGAGGCAAAAAATCTCGAGAAACTGGGAGTCAAGACCAAAATTTTTGACAGGGAACAAGCCGGAAAAATTGGGTTACACAGCTTCCTCGCTGTAGCTAAAGGTACTTCTGAGCAACCAAAATTTATCGTTATGGAGTATGGTGACTCAAAGAAGGTGACTGTAGGGCTAATCGGTAAAGCGATTACATTCGACTCAGGAGGAATCAGCTTGAAACCGGGGGAAGGTATGCACCTCATGAAGGCTGATATGACGGGTGGCGCAGTAGTAATCGCAGCATTGAAGGCAGCAGCTCAGCTCAAGCTTCCCTTACATATAGTAGCTATCGTTCCCGCTACCGATAACATGCCTGATGGTGGTGCATACCACCCCGGAGATGTCGTGGACACTTACAGTGGCTTAACAGTGGAAGTTATTAGTACTGACGCTGAAGGAAGAATGATCCTTAACGACGCATTAAGTTACATGACTAAAAACTATAAACCTGTCGCGATGTTTGACTTCGCAACCCTAACGGGAGCGATGGAGGTGGCGTTAGGAGAACATGCAATGGGTTACTTTGCGAACGATGACTCCATAGGGGAAAGAATTGAGAGAGCATCTAAGGACAGCGGTGAGAGGGTTTGGAGGATGCCTCTTTGGGATGTCTATGATGAGCAGCTTAAGAGCGATGTAGCAGACTGGAAACATACAGGCGGGAGGCCCGGAGGAGCAATCACTGCCGCGAGGTTCCTCAGCAAGTTTGTCGGGGATACACCTTGGGCTCACTTCGATATAGCTGGTTTGGATGAGTCAAGTAGTGACAAGGGCTACAACCCAAAAGGAAGCCGAGGCCCAGCAGTAAGACTAATCATAGATATGTTACGATATTGGGGTAATAATACCTAGAGTCTACAGCTAAGCCATAGAAACGTTTACCGGTTTTTATCTTCCCAAAAATATGGATCAAAAAAGACCCAGAGTTGTTATACTACGAAGCGACTCAATTTAATACAGCGGATAAAGCATTAATGCTTCTTAGCGGTATCCAAAACTTCGTTAAGCCCGGTGAGGAGGCCCTACTTAAGCCAAACCTTTTCACCCTATTAGCTGCTGAAGGAGTATCCACAGATCCAGAGTTCATCCGCAAAGTTGGATAATTAGCAAAAAGATCCGCTAAAATGTCACGCCCACAGTCCTTATGATTATTTCAGGAACAGCTATAGAAACTAATGCCACATACACACGATTAGCTTGACCATGGAAAAATAGATGCACGCGCAGTGATCGCCCTGAGAATTATTCCAGTAAATAATAGCAATAACCCAACAATCATAGCCATCGACCCAAGTAAAATAATATTTGTACTCAAATAACTAGTTTTAACATATTGATCTAAAGCCCACCCAAAAAATCCAAGAGCAAAGCATACAGAAATAATTCCAGGTACACCAAAGATTAGCATAGGTCTCTGCATGAAGATTTTCTGTAAACCGGTAAATGCATCAGTTTTATCTACACGAATTGTATTTCGTTTTTCTACACGTTTTCCCATTGCTTCTTGACCTTCTTAAAGTATTACGTTCGATCTGTTATCATAACCATTATGGTTTTTAGATTCGTTTTAATAAACCAGATATCTCATAATCCCAAGAATAATCAAACGGCATATCTGCTAGAAACCGAAAAAAGCTTATCAGGATGCTTTAGGAATGGCACCAATCTTCTCAATTTTCACTAGATGTTTACTAGGCCAATAATTAACAATCTCAGTGCTTGCACAGAATGAACACATTTTCTCAACAATATCTTTAGAAACCCCTATTCTATTTGCTAAAGTCTCAGTACTCCACCAATTACAATCAGAAAGGAGTTCGAAGAAAACTGGCATTGTATCGTCAAGAAGATTTGACTTTTCATCATGTTCAATCTGCCCGAGCTTTGATCGAATATAGAATAATAACTCATCAGGATTGATAGGTTTCATAACATATGATACGGCCCCAAGGTTAAGGCTCGCTACAGCATTATTGAGAGATGGGTAGCCCGTAACCATGATATTCATAGTTTTAGGACATTGAGCGTGAATCTTGGTCAACAACTGTAAGCCATCCATATCCGGGAGCTTTATATCTAGTAAAGCAACATCAAAAGACTTTTTCTTAATTTTCTTTAATGCATCAACACCATTTTCTGAGGTAGCAACGCTGTAACCTTCAGCGGTCAGATATTCTTTTAATGTGTCCAGCACAGTAGCATCGTCATCAACGACAAGTATGCCTCTCTTTACAGACAAGTCCGCTTACTTCCTACTGCTCACATCGTATTCGAGTTTAAAATCTCTATGAATCATCAATACATATCTTCAATAAATTATTTGATCCACTTCTCCCTAATTATATAAGGATCTTAAAACAACTTAAAATAAACCAAATAAATTAGTTTTAAATCCACACAATATAGAGTTAATACCTTTTCCGTTTAGTCAAAAGATTAAAGAAAGATTTGAGAAGGTCACTACTAACCTAATTAAACCCGCTAAAATAGGATAAATTAACATATACTTAGCCAGCGGGTTATCTTTCATCCTTAAAAGGAAATATGTCATTGCAACCGTTATTACTATTAAAGCGAAATCCGTTGTAGCCCAAAGACCATTCTGCATAAGAACCGCGGCAAAAGGATTTGACTCGTAAACATTCTCACGATTCAATCCAACAATTGTAGACAAGTGATCCCCCACCACGCCAGCAACGAGAAGAAGATAGGCGCTTACTTCAAATCTCGCAAGAGGAGTTCTACTGAGCATATGGGTCAGTAAGAGGTATCCTCGATCTGGATTTAAAATCTATGGATTATCCAAATACTCCTTTTCTTTCCTAATTGAGTTAAAAAGGATCGATCGAGGAAAAACTATGTACTATCCCAACTCATCTAGAAAAAAATATTTTCAAAACAGCTTTCGCATATTTTTACACTGAACAAACAACCCTATTGCATATGTTCGCAAACGATTAATTAATTTCCTTAATCCTTATCGGTAGAAACCAAAGAATCAAACTTGTTGTAATTAAAATAAACCCAATTATTGCACAACCGGAGGAAAGCAATACATAATTAGTGCTAAAAGACACAGTTGATAAAAATTGCTGAATTGCTAGAGAACCAAAACCGATAGCAGTGAAAATAGATAAAATCCCAGGTAAACTTAAAAACATGAATGGTTTTCTGGTAAATAAATCTACAAATTTTCCAGTTGATGCTTCTCTTTGTGCTAACTGAATCTTATTTGAAGCCCCTAAACTCATCTTCGCATTGTTTTTAATCTCAATAACAGTGATCTTTAATGTCTTCACTGTTTTCAATATCGATTCCATGCTTTGAGATTTGTCACCTAAATCAATGATTAAATGCTCAATCCCTTTCTCTGAAAATGCTATTAAACCTGTTTTAGTAACAGGTTTTTTAGAAGAGGGGGTAGTTTCCTTTCCCGATTCACCAACCCGTTCCTTGTTTGATAAGCTGGAACCAACAACAATATCCACGTCATCTGCTCTAATGCACTCAATCAATTTCGGAATTTCAGCAGGGTCTTCTAAATTAATGGGATCATATATGATAACTATCTCGGCATTTAGCTGACGAGCACCTTCAAACAGAGACTTGATTGAAGCATCGTACCCCAAACGCCGCTCCTGGTAAATCACATACGCACCTACAGCAGTGGCGATCTCACCGGTCATGTCAGTTGAGCCATCATCGCATACAAGTACCTCATCGACATATTTCTTACATAATAAGACAATTTTGGCAATAGTCTTCTCTTCGTTATAAGCCGGTATGCACGCGATAACAGGCTTCTTTTTTTCAGACAAGGTCGTCGTTAACACATAGTTGCCTCTGGAGTAAATTAACTTTAGGAATCACTAATTAAGGAATAATTCACGCGCGCTAAAAAGAGCTGCAAAATCCCAAGAATCATTAAACCAATCTAAGAACGCTGTTTATCAAAATCACATTCTGGTAAATAGCTAAATATGGAGTTAAACTCAGTATAACTGACGATATTATGCCGATACTAAATAGTGAAGAATCATATTTTATTGACATATATTTTCCAAGCCAAAATATAATCGATACTGTAATGATCATCCAGGGATAATATATTTCAGGTCGATTTCCGAGGGGTCGAGTCTCCACTAATCCTATAGATAGACCTATCTCAGTTGTATATAGGTCAAAAGAGACACCCACTAAAACGAAAACAAGGAGTGCTAACCAAATAAATTTTTCATTATTCGTTTGAAGCTTACCCCCCCCCCATCATCATAGTAGGTAAATCTTATAGTTCTTAAATCTATATCTATAATCCTTTTAAACTTGTAAATTCTCTTTTTTTTTATATAAATCAGTAATAAATACGCAATTATGGTAAGTATCTCCCTCTATATCCCCAATTCATAAACCATATAATATGAATTTGTAGCAAAAGTCTTTTGATATTGGATGAGTTCCATGGAGAGTAATAGGACAATAGAGATTGTTCAATGTCTTAATTGCAATAGTATCGTTCCTAAGCGCCTATACTGCCGTAAATGTGGGAAAGCGCTTTTGGACACCACAACAAAAACATTATCAGAACCTTCAATAAATAAAGAAAAATACTCTCCAGATAAAGAACAAGTATCGGACACAAATATAAAATCATCTTCAATTTACGGAAATAAAATAACTTACGACCAACTAAAGACAATCCGAAATGAAATGAAAATAAAAGAGAGTTATAAAACAACTAGTACAGACTCCTTGCCACAAGTTGAACAGGAATTAATAAAACAGAATGACGACATAGAAATCTCCAAAATAGTGGAAAACCTTACCCCTCAAAGAACGGAAAGAGCTGAAAAACAGACGTACCTTATCACAGAAAAGGATCAAAGCTACTCTCCCGACTTGTACGTAAAAGAAATCGTAGAGAAAATGTCTAAATCTGTTAAATATGAAGTAAACCTCGTACAACTTTTACAAGAAGGCCAGATGACTGAGGAAATCTTTACACGCCTATTCAATGGCTTAACTGATGAAACTCATAGTCTAATATCTAGAAGAGAGCAATCCATAAATGAAATTACCAGCTTAATGAAAGGATACGAATCAACAGTACTATCAGCGCAACAAGGCATGAAACTACTAAACCTTAGAAAATCAATTGGAGATGCATCGGAGGAAGAGTTCGTCATCAAATCATCAGCTTTGAATTGGGATATTACTTATTATGGAAACAAAATTAGGGATGGCCATAATAAATCAAACTACTTAAAATATATTGGCGGATTAATCCCCGAAGAAGAAATCACAGAATTAGAAAATATAGCTAACAAATATTCGGAGAACGAAAAGTCGATAAATGTTAGCAAAGCCTCGAGAGAACGGATAATGAATGCGATGCAGGAGGCAGCTTCTATTCTGCGCGAAGCATCCGTAAATTCAATCAGCCAGTATTCCTGAAAGCTTAAAGATAATTTATTGAGAATTTCTGCCGTGAGCGCAGAGTTAACTCATACAATTACCTGTAGTTTATAACCGATGAACATCATAGTGTGGTAGAAGTGATATTATGGAAAAGTATGCTGGAGTTTTCATTACTTATAGCTATGGAGCAAAAAAGCAGTATGCACGAAATAGCGTTATCAAGATAACTGATCTCGAACCCACTGAATCAAGTAAAGTTATTGGATGGTGCGTTAGCTGGCCTGAGAATAACCCAAAATTATTTGGAAAAATTCTTGGAGTCCACGGTAAAAACGGAAATCTGATGGCTCGATTCCCGAAAGGTTTACCAGGACAAGCCCTCGGTGAAAAAGTTACTATTACAAAAACAAAATCAGATACTCAAATATAATTCAGTCGTACATGCGAAACAGGTACCTGCCGCCCAACATTTCTGATGTAGCATTGTTTAATGTTGGTAGCCCGGCTGAGAT
>JBFYNP010000128.1:0-8422 GCA_041304325.1 Candidatus Bathyarchaeota archaeon | reverse complement strand
AGATGAAGTACCCGATCATAATTAGACCGGTTACGATCATGATGGTGTATCCTAGAGATTTATCGTCCATAAGTGTTGCACTGATGTAGGGTTAGCGGGTTCTCTGTTTTTAGCCTTTTCTTTACAGTATCTGCTAAGAGTTAGATTATCTAATCGGAGTAACCTCTTTTTGATAATAGGTTGTAAAGTACGGGTAACAGTAGAATTATGGTAAGGAGTAGCCCGTCCTGTGTGAATAATGGGTAATCGAAGCCTGTGACTCTGCTAAAGTCAGGTAAGGCTTGGGTTACATCGAATCTCGGAGATAACCCTACTCCTCCGCCTATCACTCCGTTGAGTGATCCTCTGATTGATACTGAGTAGGGGTATAGGGGCCAGAGTATGGGGGTTAGTCCACCTAGATCCAGGAGGGAATGGGAGGCAGTCGCTAGGAAAGCTAGGATCACTGTTTTCTGGTGATTGGGCTTAAAGCGTCTAGCAGCAAGGAAGAGGGGTAGGAAAAGTAGAGCTATGAAGGGTATTGAATGGGATATACTTCTGTGGATTAGGAGAATCGCATCTATATCGGGTAGCATACCTAGAATCGCAAGAGGGAAAGCGGTTCTTAGGTTTAAGCCTAGAAGCAGGAGGGCTACCAGCGGTAATACAAAGTGTTGAAGCGGCTCCATGGACGATTTTAGGGTTGAGGGGCTATAAGCATAATGTGTACTCTCGCATGTGTTAGTTTAAAGTATGAGTGGGTCGTAATAGCTTCGGAGTTTGTATTTTTTTAATCATTATATTTTTTTAAAATTATTCATCTAAACAATTAGATCATCGGCAATATGTTAGCAGGTTGCTACGAATAAGTTGCATCGCATCTCCTCACGGAAAATAACATTTCATGTTTACTGCAGGATTTCTTAAAAAGTGTGGGGGGGTAGCTGCGCATATAATAGGGCAGACTTGAGGTGCTTGAGAATATTTGATGGAAAACAATGTCGGATGCTTTTGATAGAAATCCTCGTTTAGTGATCTAGACTGTTATCTTTTAGATAACTAGTTTTTTTGATCTTTATATGTGCTTACTGGTTTTTTCTAAAAGGGTTTTTATGAACATTTGGTTCATCGAATATATATCTAAGTTTAGATGAGCTGAGTTATGACTCTGAGGAAGTTAACAATCTGGTGATGTCTGGTCTCTGTGGGGAGCGCCCTTGGCGGGTTGCTTGTCTCTAGGTGGTTTGCTCTGGCTAGTTTACCTCGTCATTAACAGTTTTCTTGTTTAGTAGTCTACTTTTTTGTATGAGTGTGCTTGAGATGTGAAGCTTATTTATAGAATTCTTGTGTGTAATCTAGCTTTGCACCTATTTTTAAATGGGGATAATTTAGTGTATCTATGAATAAGTCTAAAGTCTATTTCGGGTCAATAAACCATGGACAGGTAGCTCAATTTGCGTCTCTGGCTAACAAATTAGATGTGATAATTGCGAGTCTCGATTTTTCAACTCTGGCTAAGAGAGATAAAGTTGCGATTAAGATGCATTTAGGTTTCACAGATGGGGCCCAAACTATACCTTCATTCTATGTGAGAAGGGTGGTGGAGAAGATCAAGGAAACGGGAGCTTACCCTTACATAACCGATAACCCGACTTCGGTTTACAACGCCGCTCAGAGGGGATACACGCAGGAGACCTGTGGGTGCCCCATAATTCCCATAGCTGGGATCAAGGATCTTTACAGCTACAGCACCGAGATCAATTACCGTAATGTGGATTTCATGAATATGGCTGGGGTGCTTCACGACTCGGATGGTCTTGTGAATCTTAGCCATGTGAAGGCACAGAATAACGTTGGATACGCGGCGGCATTAAAAAACTTGGGCGTGGGTGGCTACATTGGGTCGGATCGATGGAGCAAGATACATGGTATATTCAACTCATTTCCGGTTTGGGATCCGGAGAAGTGTACACCGGTGCATGCGAAGAAGCTGGTGGAGTCTTGTCCGTATGGTTGTATCAGATACGATGAAGGAAGACATAGTCTTGCTGTGAGCTTTGGTGGATGCTATAACAGCAATTGTTTCGAGTGTTTGAGGGCTGATGGGGATGTTGGGTGTCTAAAAATGGATCCTGAGATATTCGAGACGTTCCACGAAATAATCGCTATTGGATCTAAAAAGATCCTGGATAGGTTTGATAAAAGTAAGGTGTTTCACCTGAACTTCCTCATGGATATGACCCCCACCTGTGACTGCATGGGTGTTATTCAGCCACAGATAGTACCTGATATAGGGATAGTTGGCAGTAGAGATATTGTGGCTGCGGAGCATGCTTCTATCGATTTAATCGCGAAAGAGGAATTGATCTATGGCAAGGTTCCTCCCTACTTTAAACACCTTAACAGGGACATCTCAAAGGACTTGCATCCCTTCCAGAGACTCTATGGGCTGTTGAAAGACCCATATAACGTTACCAGGTTTGGTGAAAAACATGGCTTAGGTTTTAGGTCTTACGAATTAATTGAAACACTTTCCGCTGAGGAGACCATTAAGATAAAGGGGCATCACAGCTTCGAACGTGGACCATCCTTCGCTTAAAATTTATGTTTATGAAGTGGTTTGTCCTGCGTTTGTCTTAACTGCAATTATGAACATTTGGTTCATCGAATATATATCTAAGTTTGGATTATCTGAGTAATGACTCTGAGGAAGTTAACAATCTGTGTGATGTCTGGTCTCTGTGTGGAGCGCCCTTGGCGGGTTGCTTGTCTCTGGGTGGTTTGCTCTGGCTAATTTTACCTAGTGTTCTTATTGTTAGCATCTTTTTGCTACCTGCGATTTGGGTGTTTGTTAAATTTATTGTTTAAATCGCATTTACGGAGGAATGTCCTCGATATGGCGCACGAATTTAGGTTTTACCTTTGAGTTTTGCAGCATTCTCTCGGGCAAGCTTTAATGGTGGCTTTCTATCCATATCCGGTTTGTAGGTATTGTTTCCGAGCCTTCTCTTATGCTCCTCCTTTGCCTTTACAATTAGCTCGGGCTTGGTCATCAGGTCCAGGATACTGCCTGCCATCGTCTTTGCGGCGAATACCAAGCTCTTGTGACCAATACTTGAGCCACTGCAAGCTACGAACTGCCAGCTATGACCGGGTGCTCCTAAGATGTTGCATGCGGTTCCAAACTCCATGGTTGGTGTATTCCAGCTGACATGAGAGACATCTGTGCTCCCGGCGGATACATCGCCATCATCCCAGGCGTCGAAGATATCGGATACCAGGTCAACGTCCACGTACTTCTCCCAATTCGGCATTCTGGATTTTTTCAGGGTTTCAACCTTATTCTGCTTCGGAAAACTCTCAGCTATTTCAGCTGCGAACTTTTTTTCCGCGTCGCTATACTTTGGGGCACCAACCTCTCTCATGTTAGCGACGACGAGCTCGCTCAGAGTCCTGCTTGGGATCTTGTTGTAGCTTCCTCGGTCCATTTCTATCTTGACTTGGGTGTCAGTCATGAGGGTTGCTCCTTCAGCGATTTTCTCTACACGCTTATAGATGGATTCTAATTGATCTATCTCAGGCGCTCTAACATAGTACCAGCTGCTTGCGTAGTCAGGGACTACGTTGGGCTGACCGCCTCCAGCTTCAATTACGTAGTGGATCCTTGCCTTCTCGATAATGTGCTCCCTGAGGAAGTTGACACCCACATTCATCAACTCCACAGCGTCGAGAGCGCTTCGCCCCTGCTCCGGGTTCGCAGCGGCGTGCGCAGTTTTTCCATAGAATTTGAATTTAGCGTGGATAGTTGCGGTGCTGCTGGACAGTCCAGCTGTGTTTAAGGAGCCTGGGTGGTGGCTAAGGCAGGCGTCGATGTCTTTGAAAAGTCCCTCAGCGACCATGAAGATCTTACCCTGATAATTCTCCTCAGCAGGGCAACCGTAGAACCGTATCTTGCCCTGATTCCCGCTTTTTTCTAGAGCGTATCGAACAGCGATTGCTGCGCTCATACCGCTGGTTCCGTGGATGTTGTGTCCACAGCCATGACCTAAACCTCCTTCAACGAGGGCTTCTTTGTGGGGAACAATCTTGTTACTGATACCAGGGAGTGCATCATACTCACCCATAATGCCGATTACAGGTTTTCCGCGGCCCCACTCAGCGGTTAAAGCGGTCGGCATGCCTGAGACACCAAGTTTAACCTTGAAGCCATGTTTCTCAAGAGTGTCAGCGATCAGCTTGCTGCTCTTCTCCTCGAGGAGTCCATACTCAGCGAATCCCCAGATATCGTCGCTTATTTTGGCTAGCTGATCTTTGTTATCCTCAATCCAGTTCCACGCTGTTTCCTTCAGCATAATAAACCCGCAAGAAATTTTTACTTGAAGGGTAAAAAGTTATGCACGTTTTAACTGCGGAAGAGTTGCGAGGTGAGTTGGAGATTATTTCTTTGCTTGTGTGAAAAAGGATTTTAAAGTGATTTTCTTCCTCGCTCAGTAAGGAATAAGATGAATAGTACAATAGCTGCAAAGATCGTAAAGACCCACCATATCTGGGGATTTTTAGATATCATCTCGTATCCTGTGATGATGAGAATAGCGAATATTGTTAGAATCCTGAGACTTCGGTTGAAGCTTTGATCCATAGAGGGAAGTAGTGTTAGAGGACCTTTTTTTAGATTCCTCTCATACGTGCAGATAATTTTGTGGATTCATCATCTTCCCTTCTACATGATATTTACATAGAAAAGAGAAATAGTGTGGAGATCTAGAATCGTGTTTTCCGGGTCAGTCTAGCAAACCTATATGTGGATCTGGGGCTTATTTGCATACATCTTTAATGATTCTATCGTTATTAGTGTATGAGGATGTTTATGTCTGGAAAAAACAAGAAAATTAAGGGATGTGGCTTTCACCACGTCTCTCTCAAGGTAAAAGATCTGGATAACTCGATAAAGTTCTATTCTGAGGGGCTTGGCTTCATCGAAAGGTTTTCTTGGGGTAAGCTTCCGAAAAAGACTGTTCTCATGGACACTGGGGACGGAAACTACTTTGAGATCTCTCAAGGAGACCCAGAACTAGTCAATGTGGAAGGCGTTTTTCGTCATTTAGCACTAAGGGTAGATGACTGTAAAGCAGCCCTTGAACATGCGAGAAAAGCAGGGGCAGAAGTTACAGTGGAGACCAAAGATGTAACTCTATCAAGCGATCCGCCGATTCAGATCCGGATTGCGTTCTTCAAGGGACCTGACGGAGAGTTGATAGAGCTATTTGAAAACAAGGTAACATAGCTCAACTACTTATCGATTCTCCAGTGAATCACTGGTTAGGTAGTGATCATCGCTACGCTAACGCAGCGCGCCTATAAAGGAGTGTTCTCCTAAGCGTGTATGATGATCGGCGAGTAAAATACAGTGCTTTGGATTCATAAAAGCTAAGTGCATAAAAATTTAGACAGGTAAACAAGTGAAAAGCTTGGCGACTGCATTCGTGTTACTTAACGCCGAAACGGGTTTAGAGAGCGAAGTCTTGAAGAATATTAGAGAATTAGAGGAAGTTAAGGAAGCTCACATGCTTAACGGAGCTTATGATATCATTGCTTTAATCGAGACACCTGCTATGGTTGAACTGAAGAATGTTATCAGCCGAAAAATTAGGCGACTCGACAAAGTCCAAGGAACTATAACGATGATTGTTCAATAAGAAACATAACAGCGAGTATTGTATGTATTCATGCAAGTATGATATGGAACCAAATCGCGTAAGCTCTACAAATATTTTAGTCCTATCAACTGTAATATGTTCCGATGACTGACTTTATCAATGCTTATCTTACGCCGGAGAAATACGCTATCGAATTAACTTTAAGCGAAATAGTGTGCGATGAAAAGATTGATCCCGACTACGTTCAACATCTAATAGATAAGAAAAGTGAAACACCGACTAAGCCGATAGTCGTTGTTAAGCATCCCACGAAGAAAATATACGCGGTTCTTGATGGTCATCACCGTTTCTGGGCTGCTAAACGCGTTGGAGCGAAGACGATAAGTGCCGCAGTAGTCGATGATTACGACGGGCTACTATTTGAGTTAACAAAATCAGGCAGTTTACAGCCTCCACCGGAGTTCACGAAATATATCAGAGTGCCAATAAAGCTATTCGTTGATTACATCGCGGAATTCCTTAAAAACCCCTAATATTCATTGGGGTGAATACGAAAATTATCAGATACACGCGTGTACAGCATGTTGAAGGAGAGTAGTGTACGGTTAGTAGGGTAATCTACTTGTCTATACTAAAATTAGCTTATTGTGAATGGTAAAGATTTTGGCTAAAGGTGCATCTGCGACAAAAATTTGTTTAGATTCTTGTCTTAACTTCCTCTACATATTTTTTCATCAAATCTGCGAAATGATCAATTTCTTCTCGACTATAAGTAGCCTTGGTAAATGCTGGATCTAAAGTATCCTCTGGGCGGTATTGCTGGAAAACAAATGTTTTCGCTCCCTTAACCATCTCACCCATCTTTCTAACAGTGTCTTCGTTTACAAATCCGGGTGCCACAGTGCATCTGAACTCATAGTTGATCACTCCTCCTCGAAGCAAATCTATGCTTTTAATCAACTCTTTTGGTTTAATCGCGCCTAGGTCTGGATACTGTTCGATTGAGGTTTTCACATCTATTGCGACATAGTCGACGTAAGGCAGGCATTCTTGAAGTTTTTCCGGGAGCAATCCATTAGAGTCAAGCTTCAATTTAAAGCCCAGATTCTTTAGCCGAAAAAGAAATCTAGGGAGATCTTCGTGTAAAGTCGGTTCTCCACCCGTGATAACCACGTGATTAATGAATTTTTTACGGAGTTCTAGATCCGCTACAACATCATCATCAGATATCAGAGGCTCAGTATCCTCGATTACGATCCTCCAATTATGGCAGTAGGGGCACCTTAGATTACATCCAGCTGTAAAGAGAACAGTGGATATGTTATCTGGGTAATCAATTAAGCTAGTTCTCTGGATTCCGCTGAATTTCATTACTTGAACACGCTTATCTTCTGAAGAGTGTTGTCGAAGGTACCTCTTATGCTAAACTCTGCTTGTTTTCCATCATTCCACTGACTCACAGGTCTCAGGTATCCAACTACCCTCGAATAGACTTCACATGTGCTTTCACATGATGGGCATTTGAAGTGTTCACCGACAATGTAGCCGTGTTCAGGACAGACACTGAATGTTGGGGTGATGGTAAAGTACGGTATCTTGGTGGTGCTTGTCATCTTTTTGACGAGTTGAGCGGTGGCTTTCCATGAAGGCATTCTTTCACCTAGGAATGTGTGGAATACGGTGCCTCCGGTGTATAGGGGCTGTAGCTGGTTTTGGTGCTCCAGTGCTTCGAAGAGGTCTGTAGTTTGGTTAACTGGAAGTTGGGAAGAGTTGGTGTAGAACGGTGCACTACCCTTAGCTAACTCTTTCTCGTTGGCGACTATTATGTTGGGATATTTTTTCTTATCGATTCTCGCGAGGCGATATGAGGTTCCCTCTGCGGGTGTGGCTTCGAGGTTGTAGATGTTTCCGGACTCTTCCTGGTAGTCGCCAAGCCTGTTTCTCATGTGCTCGAGGATCTTCTGCGCGAAGCTCAAGCCTTCCTTTGATGCTATGCCTACGCCAAGAAGGTTGCGTATTGCTTCAGCCATTCCTAAGAGACCTATTGTGGAGAAGTGGTTGTGCCAATACTGTCCATACGCTTGTTTGAGGTTACGTAGATAGTATGATGAGTATGGGAAGAGTCCTGCGTCAGAAAATTTCTCTAGGATTTTTCTCTTATTCTCGAGGCTGTCTCGGGAAGTGTCCATTAAATCGTTGAGTTTTTCGAAAAAGTCGGATTCGTTTTTCTGGGTGTAAGCTATTCGTGGTAGGTTTATCGTCACTACTCCAATTGACCCTGTTAGAGGGTTTGATCCGAATAGGCCGCCGCCTCTCTTCTTTAGCTCCCGGTTGTCTATTCTCAGTCTGCAGCACATGCTCCGCACATCATCGGGTTTCATGTCGCTGTTCACGAAGTTGGAGAAGTAGGGGGTGCCGTATTTAGCGGTCATGCGGAATATGCTTTCCGATGTTTTAGAGTCCCAGTCGAAATCATCGGTTATGCTGTAGGTCGCTATCGGGAATGTGAAGACTCTGCCTTTCGCATCTCCCTCCTCCATAACTTCGGCGAAGCATGTGTTGAAAAGATCCATTTCTTCCTGGTAGTCGGAGTATGTTTCGGATTGCATCTTTCCACCTATTATGACTGGTTCATCCTTCAAGAAGCTTGGAACTTTTATGTCCATGGTGATGTTTGTGAAAGGTGTTTGGAAGCCTACGCGGGTGGGTACGTTCATGTTGAACAGCCACTCCTGCAAGCTCTGCTTTAGTCTCCTCTCACTCATCTCATCTTTTCTTATGAAGGG
>JBFYNP010000127.1:0-5447 GCA_041304325.1 Candidatus Bathyarchaeota archaeon | reverse complement strand
CAAGTCGGGGCTGGACTGTGTCCTCGATAATATGATGAATGGCGGCAATTTCGTTAACACGAAGCATGGATGGGACTGGTTGAGCACCATCCATGACCTTGGCATGAAGCTCTGCGACATTGCCAAACAAGACTTTGTCATACATGCCAAATGCGTCGCTGATATCCACTATGCCCACGAAACCGGGCGTCTGGCATGGGTTACCAGCGTTGAGAGTTGCAGTTGTATTGAGAACGAGGTCGACCGACTCGACATTCTCTACGGTTTAGGCGTCCGCTGCGTGGGAGTCAACTACAGCGAGTCGAATATGCTCGGTTCAGGGCTTAAGGAACTGGGAGATGGAGGCCTAACGGACTTTGGTTATGACTGTGTTGTTCGCATGAATAAGCTTGGGATGCTTATAGACACTGCACATGTTAGCCCACAGACTGCTCTAAATACTATCAACCTGAGCAAGAAGCCGGTGACCATAAGTCACAGCAGCTCTCGCACCATCACCCCCACCACGCGTATGATCCCTGACGAAGTCATCAAGGCTCTTGCCGAGAAAAGGGGGGTTATTGGGGTCGAAGCTGCACCTATCCTCACAGTTACAGAAAAGCATCCACTTCACGGCATAGACTCCTACATGGAGCACGTTGAACACATAATCAACCTCGTCGGAATCGATTACGTGGGCTGCGGTCCCGACACTGGTTACTACGACCATGTCTGCAACTACCTATGGAGTCTCCAAACTGGTGCAAAGAAGGGGCTCGGTCACTACCAGCGTCCTGACAGAAAGACATTGAAGCTTCATCATCTAGGTATCGATAGGGACATTGAGGCTCTCAAGAAGCTCCGTTACGTTCGTAGTATGGAGAACCCAACCGACAGCATTCAGAATGTGGCTAGGTGGATGGTGAAGTATGGCTACTCGGACGCAGATGTGCCAAAGTAATCGGAGGTAATGCCCTCAGACTACTAAAAGAAGCTTGGTAACTGCTCACCAAATGCCCACGATGAACTGAGATTGCAGGGAAAATCAATAGATGAATTTCAATATCATCGAGCTTGCTAACTGTTTCATGAATGTTATCAGCATCGGTATGAATTGCTCTATCTTATGAAATGGTTAACAAGCTACCAAACGGATAAAATTGTTTCTCCTGTTCTAACATTAACGAGTCCACGGTCCGTGAGGACAATGCCCCAAGGGAAACATGTTAGAAAAATAAAAGTCTGGGTATCAACCGGATCTGGCCCAAGTAGCTTCCCGGGGGATAGCTTAGCCGCTTCCTCGTTGACCTTGCCTAGTCCTGAGACTACCTCCGAGAGAGGTTTATCTGTCATTAACCCTGCGATGGGTAGAGCAACATCTGCTTTGATTACTCCATCCCTAACAACGGCTATACCTCCACCCATCTCAGCAACTCGGTTTACAGCCTTTGCCATATCTGCATCTGTTGCTCCAACGACGCTGATATTATGAGAATCGTGAAGTATACTCATAGCCACTGCTCCATACTGGTATCCTAGCTCCCAGAAGCTTATTCCGATATTTTTACCATCTCGGCTAACTATAGCTACCTTATTGACAGCGTGACTCAGATCCCTCTGAACTAACTCGTCTTCTATGACCAGTTCTCGGGTAATCGGTGAAATTTCAGTGCTGAAATAGAATGGTCGAAGTACAGCAGCGTATGCACTTCTTTTGTTAGCGGGAGCCTTAACCTCGAAGTTTTTAGCCGTTATAGGTTTATCAAATTTTATTGAGTTGAGAACGTAATCTGGAGCAGGTTTTATCGGAATGTCGATAATAAGTTTGCCATCCTCCGCTACGACTTCGCCATTTGCCATAACTTTGTTGATCTTGAAATTGGTGAGGTCAGATAAGAAGAGTATATCCGCTCTTCTACCCGGAGCAATTATACCGACCTCATGTTCTTTTCGCCAATGACGAGCGTTATTAAGAGTCGCGAGTTGTATGGCGGTAACTGGATCCAGTCCCTCTTCAATACAAATTTTAAGCTCATAGTCGAGATGGCCTAATTCCCTGATCTTCTCAGCGGGTCGATCATCGACACACATGCCAATCATCTGCCAATCAATGCCTTCTGCGACTAGTTCACGTATCGCCTGTCTGCTATCCCTTGGTTTGAGTTCAAGGAAACATCCACGTTCAAGGAGGGCTAGAGCTTTGGCGCCATCGCCTGAAAAATGGGTAGATGAAACACCTGCAGCGATCCATGCATCTGCCTGTGGTGAGGATGGAACACCATGCCCCTCAACAACTTTACCCGATGCAAGACCCGCCTCGATTACACCATGTAACCGCTCATCTTCGTTGAATAGGGAAGTGTAATCCATTACCTCGTCAATGCCTGCAACTCTCTCCAGCTTCAAAGCCTCCTTTGCTTCTAAACTCCCGATGTATCCTCCAGTTGTTTCATAGGAAGTTGGAGGTGTAGCGGAGCTTAATCCTATGAATATTTTCTGAGGAAGCCCCTCCGTTTCCTCGAGGAGGTACTTGATGCCGTCTAACCCAAGAGGGTTACATATCTCATGGCTTCCCTCGAAGATAGTGGTAGTGCCGTGTGGAAGGGTGATCTGCGCGTGGCGGCGTGGGCTTAGACGACTGCTTTCTATGTGATAATGTGAATCAACGAGGCCAGGTGCTAAGTAATTCCCTTCCGCGTTGATTATCTTCGTATCTTTGCCCGTTTTCGGTTTCTCTCTCGATATTGAGGCGATTCTACCCTCACTGATGGAGATGTATACTTGATTTATGAGTCTCTTTGAAGCAACATCAACGAGAATGCCGTTCTCAATGATTGTATCGGGGAGGATCTGACCGAGTGCAACCTGCATTAGTCTTCGACGTTCAGTCAATTCAAATCGGCTCTTGCCCCAGAATTAAGGGAATTAATGAATAAGAGCTTACTCTTTTGATCAAGTGATAACAAGAGTTCTTAATTCTTCTATTTCCAGTAGATTTCACTTATTCTCGCATGACCGCTAATCTACTATCTATAAAAAACATCAATATGTAATGGAGTTGGAGAAGGCTTCCATCCACCCTCATAGGCTTACCAAAGCCCAGCCTCAGCGTAACTCTGATCGCTCACGTTTCGCTTAAATGCCTTCACATCATTGGCTATGTTGAGAAAGGAAACTGACGATATATAGATTACTATCTCACATTGGGATGTCTACGTCCGAAGTTTAATTTTCGGTTGAGTTCTCTAGTTGAGCATTTTGGAAGTGGCATCAAATAGATTTACCTGTTTATCTAAATCATAGGATTCCATAGAGGTTTCAACTATCTTCGATGACGCGAAACATTTTCCTGTAATACCTTCAACATCCATTGATGAGGCGAGGTAGATTGACGTCTCTGCTCCTTTCTTCGCCGTCTTCTGCATCGGTCGCACAAGTGAGAACATGATGGACTGCATTGTGCTCCCACTATTCTTTCCAAGATTCGTAGCTACGAACCCTGGCATAACCGCGTTAACTGTTACTCCCGTTCCATTAAGACGCTTAGCTAAATCATATGTCCACATGAGAACCATGAGTTTAGCATTTGAGTATGCTTTCATTGAATTATATTTCTTTAAACTTTGTAAGTCGCTGAAGTCGATGTGCCCAGACTTATGGAGACCCGAACTGAGATTAATGATCCGACTTGGAGCACTTTGGCGCAGTACTGGAGTAAGCATATCGCTGAGTAGATATGGACCAAGATAGTTGATGCCTATGCTGTTCTCAAATCCATCCTGAGTAACACCGCGCTTAGAGAACTCAGCGCCTGCGTTATTGATGAGCACATCTAGGTGACTGTACTTCCCGGTGAACTCTTTAACAAACCCCGTGATTGAGGTTCGTGACGCAAGATCGCAAACCAATACATCCAATGAGGCATCAGGTACCTCTTTCATAATCTCTTGGCGAGCAGCCTCGCCTTTCTCTTTACTTCGAACTACCATGACAACGGTTCCCATTTTCTTAGAAAGTGCTAATGCTGTCTCTTTACCAATTCCTGAATTACTTCCGGTAATAATTACGATCTTACCTTCCATGCTTACGTCTATTCCTCTTTGTTAAAAGAATAATCGTTCCTAATACACTTTTTAGTAGAAGCTACTCGATTTTTATGCTCTTTCCAGGTCCCTTTTCCCCTTTCCGTTTGAGAATAGTCTCAAGAACACCATTCCTATATGTGCTAGAAGCTGAGGCTTCATCCACTTCGCAGGGGAGATCTAACTGCTTGTAGTATTTATTGTGAGGGTTGTTGACGTTGATAGTTAAAGTACGGTTTGTGGTGTAGAGATCAATCTCGTTCTTCTCTACTCCGGGAAGCTCTGTAACCACTTTTATTTGGTCAGGTTCCTCGATTACATCTATGATAGGTTCCCTTGCTTCCTGGAGGCTGTAGGGTTTCTTCGCCTCTGCGCTATAATCCGGTTTCAAGTTGCCGAATTCTCTGACTACCGGTTTGCCATCGGAGCCTATCTTAACACTATACCCATAAACGAATGGGCCATGTTCCTTTTTAATGGAGCCATCTGGGAGAATCGTCTCAGATGCAGATTCGTCGGGGAGCTTTTCATCTATTTCCTTAAAAAAATCTGCCATCTCTTTCTCCATCTCGTCGATCATCCGTTCGACGTCGGGAAAGATTGGAAGTCTGCGCTTTCGCTTCTTTTCCCATTTGTCCCAGATCGTCATACGATATCAAGTGTGTCTTCTCCGTTGAGGTTTTAAAGCTAATCCCGAGTGGTTTAAGAGCCGGTGATCCGTGGTTGACCTGATAGGTTTGCCCGTCCTTGCCGCATACAATGAAATCGCGTTAAAGAGCAGGTACGTTCGCTCGAGCCTTGAACGGAGTCTCGCCTCACAGATAGGATTCATGCTTAGGCGGGAGGGGTATGTGAATGCGAAAGTAACGCGTGTCTCTGGCCGCATAATCGTTGACGATGTACCGTCGGAGGCTGCTCGGATCGTAGCAAAGGTGTTCGGAGTAGTAAACGCTACGTCAGCTGAGGAAACTGATTCAAGTCTCGATTCTATCCTCAAACTAAGTGCTAAGATTGGTTCTAGTATTCTTAAAGATGGAGACACCTGGGCGGTGAGAGCACGAGTAGTGGGTACACACCCTTTCGGAAGTCAAGATTTGGCTGCAAAGGCAGGTGAGGCGATAATCAACACTGTCACTGATCGGAGCATCAAAGTAAACCTGACTGCACCGATGAAAACCATCGGCATAGAAGTTAGAGATGCGAAGACCTATGTATTTGCTGAGAGCTTCCACGGTGTCTCAGGTCTCCCATATGGCACACAAGGAACCGCTATCTCCCTATTTAGCGGAGGAATAGATAGCCCCGTTGCGACTTGGCTACTCATGAAGCGAGGTGTCTCCGTTTATCCATTATTCATGGACCAGACACCTTACGTCGGAGAGAGCT
>JBFYNP010000126.1:0-6697 GCA_041304325.1 Candidatus Bathyarchaeota archaeon | reverse complement strand
CCGAGGAAGCCCTCAAAGCCCCGTTGCATACAGCGATTGGGAAACTAGATGAAGCGAAAGCCGCTCACCCAAAGACCATCTGCCTTAGCTGGCGTCGCCTCTGTCAGCTCATTGATGAGCCATCAGAATGAACACACCCCTTTTATTCTCGTTATGCTTCTAGGCGGGTAAGGATAACTGATGACATTCGCTAACTTCCTACTCATCTCTGAGGGATTTGATTATCTCAAAACCCTACCAAATGCAACCTATGCTATCCTTGGTGTCGCTGTAATCCTTGGTCTTATCACAAGCATAATCAACGTCAAGATGATGAATCTCGATGAATACAAACGGATGATGCTTGAATCAAAGAAGAACCAAGCCGAGATGATGGCAGCGGTGAAGAGTGGTAACCAGCGGCGTATAGATAGGGCTCAAAAGAGACAGCAGGAGCTGATGGGTCAACAGAGCAAAATGAGCATGGATCGAATGAAGATCAGTTTATTCTTCTTTATTCCCTTCATCTTAATCTGGCAAGTACTCGGCAACTTTTTTGGCAACTCGGTTATCGCTTTCTTCCCGTTCGATGCCCCGTTTATTCCACGTGAATTAACGGTTGCTAATTGGTATCTCCTCTGTAGTTTCGGAAGTAACATCATCGTTAGTCGTGTACTCGGCCTCACGTTCGAGATCGATCCGGATGAGAGCGCTGTGAAGGAAAATGAGCAAGAATAACCATTCAAAACGTGGACTTGTTATCACTGTAGCCGGTCACCATGGCTCAGGTAGGAGTACACAAGCCAAACGACTCGCTGAAACATTCAATCTTCAATATGTCTCAACAGGCACTCTTTTCAGAGATCGTGCCAACGAGCTTAAAATAAGCCTTGAGGAACTTAACGTCAGGAGCAAGACTGACCCCGGTTTCGATAAATGGCTTGATGAAAGAGCTAAAAATGAGACCTTAAAAGGCAATGTTGTGCTTGACGCGACGCTATCCGGATCTATTGCCGAAAAACCTGATCTCCGTATCTTCCTAAAAGCACCGTTTGAAGTGCGTGTAAAACGTATTGCAGAAAGAGAAGGGTTCAGTATGAAACACGCTGAGGAGGAGACGCGAATACGTGAAGCCGCTGAAAAGGAGCGTTTCAAGCAATTCTATAACATCGACATAGATGACTTATCAATCTACGACCTTGTTCTAAATACAGGGCTCTTTGGGATCGAAGACTGCGCACATATCCTTAAAACTGTAGTCGAGGATTACCAGTCCAACAGGTGAACCTTGTGTCAGCTTTCGATGTTGGACGGATATGTATAAAAACTGAGGGACGAGACGCTGGGAAAAGATGCGTTATCGTTGAAACCCTAGATAAAAACTTCGTAATATGCTCTGGACCCGAAGCAGTTACCGGGGTTAGAAGACGCCGAGTAAACATGAATCATCTTAAGCCTCTCGGAGAAAAACTTGAGATTATAAAAGGGGCGAGCGACGAAGAGATAGCCCCCCTGATGAAAAAGTAGCTTCTTTAAAGAAACATTATTTCTTCCAGTACTGAATCCAGTTTAGGATTAAATTTTATTTAATAGAGATATGAAGAGACAAAATCTTGTCTTTTACTTAGAAATTTTTATGGAGGTGTCCAGTGGATGAACTTGCTTGTCGTATACTTCTGTTTACCCGCAGTGCCTACGAGGCTGCTCTTCAGGATCTCAGGAAGGACATATTTCCAGAATCTCTCGGTGGGTTGACCCTGTATCACGCCTTCGCAATCCGGATCTAAGTATATATAGAATTTCTTATCGCCAATGACGTAAGCACTATTGTCTCCTCGTGAATAGATCGGTTGATGGTGAATCTGAAATGGGAAGTTACGGCAAGCGGTGGGTTTCATCCCTTGAATAGTGCAGATCCATCGACCCATGAGTGGTTGTTGAAAGATGCATCTATTATCCCGACCATTTCTAAGATAGACTCTTCCAACACCATACTCTAGGACGCTCGAACCATAGGTGTTTGCTACCTTTGCATATTCATCCATTTTAAGAGGTACCCGATATCCTCGACAGCAGTTCCCGCAAGCTTGGCATGCCCAACTCGCCACCTCTCTCCACGGGATGAGACGTTTATCGCTCATAACAATTGCTCAGCCTAATTCTAATCGATGCCTATATACCTTATCAAAGAAAATGGTTGGGATTAGCTTACACGGCGGAGTTTGTAACGCTCGTAGATCATCCACGTTTCATCGCCTTCTCTGATGAATTCAACTGGTATCTTCCTATCTTGAAGAATCTGACTAAAAACGCGACGTTCACCTTCCATTTTTTCAGGGAAGACTGGTGTAGACCAACTTTTATTTTTGTCCTTCGCGTCAATGTTAAGGAATCCACCGTGCCTTGTTACGGTGAGCTTCATAGTGTCCATGAATGTCTCGTAGACACCAGTAATATCCTCAAGAAGCGCTTCAGTTCTGATTGCTGTAACTCTATTCGGATCCTCCCCGAGTAGAGTTGCTATAGCGTAGTTACCTAGGTAGCTCGGAGGATAGCCTGAGGCGTTAGTGAGAACAACAACACCTACCTTTTCCTCTGGTATTATCCCCATATAAGCCGTTGCAACATAGACGCTGCCGCTATGATGAATCAGTGTTCTACCCAAGAAACCTGGCCAGACATTCAACCCATACCCATAATTGCCAACCTGATCACCATAAAGGGGTTCATCAGGTATTCTGACAACGTCTGTGAGCATTCTCTTAATGCTCTCTGACTCTACTATTCTTTTTCCTTTATACTCTCCACAGTTAAGATACATCTGGACATAATGGGCCATATCAGTGACCGAACTGATTAGACCTCCATCGCTAAGCATCTCTCCATATGTGTAACTTGAAGGTTCCCAGCTTTCACTTGTTACGTTGTACGGGGTCGCGAAATCGGGGTCTGCCTCTGCTTTTTGTTTCGTCCAGTAACTTCGGTTCATTTCTAGGGGCTGCAGAATGTTTCTAGTCATATAGTCTGTGTATCGCATCCCCGACGCCTCTTCGATTAGAGCGCCCAGTAGTATGTATCCTTCGTTGAAGTAGAACCATCGCTCCCCTGGTTTAGCATGAGCCCATTTGTCACTACCCTGCATAAAAGTCACAAGATCTCTAGTGTTGCTAATGGGTAACCACATATCGGAAGCATGTGTTATGTGGCTGAATGCCGCCTCTGCATACGCCAAAGCTGGCATACCGCTGCTATGATTAAGCAAATGTTTGATTAGTATATGTTCCCCTTTGGGACGCAGCCCTGTATATACATAGTCATCAACCGGGTCCTCAACTGTTAGCTTTCCACGCTCCTGAAGCTGCATCACAGCTAAAGCGGTAAAAGATTTTGTAACACTACCTATACCATATAAAGTGTCAGGCGTAGCGCTGGCCCCTGTGGCAAGGTCTCGGAAGCCAAACCCATGGCTGTACTCCAGTTCCCCATCCACAATGCCCGCTAGGCTTAACCCCGGCAGTTTTGAGTCTGCCATTCTCTTGAATACGAATCCCTCCAGACTCTGGAGGCTCCTCACAATCGGCTTCACGAAGACTCACCTCCAACACCTCAAACGCAAAAGAGGTGTCTACAACCGCCCTTATAAATAGATTGATGAAATTAAAGAAATCAATCAATATCGATACTTTACAATTTTTAGGAAAACTCTAATTCAACGTAAAATTGGGCATATTCCTAATTTTTTAAATAAAGGCTAATTTACCGTATATTTCAGATCAAAACACTGTTAACCAATGATTATTAATAGGTAAAATATAGAAAAAACCCAAGAATGGATTATTAAAATCCCATGTTTTTCGTTAATTCTCTAGGGGTCATATAGTTTACGTATGTTTAGCTTTCCCCGCGCTGCTTTTTCTTTTCCGCTTCCTCTAATTCGTAGAGAAATGGATAGATATCATTGTGTTGTTTGATGAGGTTAATAGTGAACCTACCAAACCATAAAAATATAATCAAACTAAATCCCCAAATCACGATATTCATGAGGACTACCTGTTCCATGGTATTCGCACTACATTTTCATTCGATTGAGAGATATGAAGTTACGCTTTTTTCGGAAGTAGAAGGGCCATAACCCAGGCATCCTCTCCATCCATATAATAACCATAATTTCTTTTTACCTTACTGAAGAGTAATTGCTCGTATAGTCGGAGAGCTGGCTCGTTACCGATTCGAACCTCCAGATAGCATTCTGTTGCATCGTACGCTGCAACACCCCTCTCCATTGCTTCCATCATCAATGCTTTAGCAATTCCAAGGCGTCGATACTTGTCTCGTGTGGCGATGCTCACTACGTGCAGCGTTCGAGCGGAAGTTAGGGCTTTGAGCTTGCTGAATCCACGCTCCATTCTGCACATAACGTATCCCTGAATTTCACCATCAGCCTCAGCGACGATGAATGTTTCTGGATATTTAGTAAATATTTCCCTGTAGAAGCTGCTGCTGTAATTCTCTGGCAGGCACTCGAAGTTGATACTCATGACTCTATTGATGTCTTCGAAGTGAAACAGCCTCACTGTGAAACCTTTATTGTTCAACCTCGATTCTCTGTTACGCTAATCAAGCTGAGATTTAAAGGGTTCGCAGGATCTGCAAGGGTTCTTAACTGCCGAATCCGCTCAACTCTTGAGGTACTTGTCTACGGATCCTCTAATCAGCGTCGAGATCGATGCAGTAGTAGAGGAGTTCTTCTCCGTTGAAGAGAAGTTCCTTGACAACGATAAACCACATTTTGTGGTGGCAACTCTAGTACCTGGGAATAAAATACAGTTAATGAAAACGGGGTTCAGATCTCTTACTCACCGTCTCCGTTCGTTGGGCTATATCTCCAAAATGGAATGGATTGTAGGAAAATATCATGTCATAATCTCAAAGAGATCACCTAGTTCTGAGAATATTACACGTTGGAACTATTTACTTCTCATAGCAACCGCGACTACAATTTTTATAGATGGTTATATTCGCAGCATTAACCCAGTCTTTACAGAAGGAGTAATGAAGGGAACTCCAGCGATCTTTAATGCTCTAGTTTTTACTATTGCGATTTTATTGGTATTCGGTATCCATGAAATGGGACATAAATTCATTGCAGACCGGCATGGAATCCCCTCCTCCTTTCCCTACTTTATTCCAGCATGGCCTGGGATGGGTGGAACTTTCGGCGCCTTAATCACTCAGAAAGAACCCCCTGTGAACCGAGATGACCTTTGGGATCTAGGTTTAAGCGGTCCCGTATCAGGGCTATTGGCTTCTGTTATTATTGCTGTAGTTGGTGTTCTTCTAAGCTATAATGTCCCTATGCAGGAAATCGGTGGATATATGGTAAAATACCCGGAATTAAGGTTCCAACAATTACCAATACCGATGATAATGCTGTATCTCCAGAATCTCCTTCGCCCTGCACCTACTGGATTCGTAACGGTTTTGCATCCGGTAGCTTTTGCTGCTTGGGTGGGGTTTTTGGTAACTTTCATTAACCTCATCCCTGTTTGGCAGCTCGACGGTGGACATGTGATTAGGAGTTTTCTCGGCAAGGAGACTCATAAAGTCGTATCAGCGGCCGGGATAGTGATGCTGATGCTATTTGGTTTCGTTTTTATGGGGGTTATCATGGCTTTCTTAATGATTGCAGGAGGAGAGTCAGTAGAGCCTCTCGATGACATCTCACCTTTAGATAACCGAAGAAAGCTAGGAATAGTGCTATACCTTATTTTGATAGGTTTGACATTTATTTCCATGAATCCAGTTTAAGAAGTTATATTGGTTACTGTACTACACCCGTACGGGATAACTAGTGTTCTTCTGCTGCGTCGCTGCTCACACGCTTTATCATAGGCTTCGTTAGCAGTTCTTGCTGTTCTTAAGCCGAGTGGCTCTACAAGAAGATGTGGTAAGCTAGAGACTAACCAGATGTCGTTCTTTGTTATGATCGTCTTTAAAAGTTGGAGTGCTTCCGAGCCGATTTGATATCTACGTTCGAGCTCACCTATCTGATCTACACCTGCAAGGTTGGTGTAGCTGTCAGCTCCTAGGCCCTCAATACATTCAGCTAGAAGAATGATAGCGGCACCCTTTTTCGCAAGCTTATTTGCTCCCTGCAGGGCCCATGTCGCTGAATAAAGGTCGTGATCAAACCTTGCTCCTCCTGCACTAACGATTATTATGTCTGCTCCTGCGACTGCCTCAACCACGTAACTAGAGCCGAGGTGATAGATCGACTGTCCTAATGTCTCCTCGAAGCTACCTGCAAAAGCTGCCAGCAGTTTACCCTGATTGCTGACAACGAGATTAAGAGCTATATCAATGCCTACAAGTTTTACTGCCTCAAAAGCGTCTTCTTTAACAGGGTTTAACTCCATTACCGCAGGTTTTACATCTCCTTTAAAGTACAGGCGACGGTTTGCTTCTATACTGGTTGGTGCCGCAATTCCTGGAAAGATTGCTGTATGGGCGCCTGTGAACCCTGTGTAGGCATTTACATTAACCTCCCCGATTGCGATCTTCAGCCTTGCCTCGGCATACGACGATTCAACTAACACCTTTGTACCTTTATTAGTTATTCCGACATCGATTAAACTCTTAGAGTTCTTAGTATGCTCAACGATCGTTAGATCTCTTAGTTGTTCCGTCCCCTTTATAGCTTTGATAAGGTTTGCACTGC
>JBFYNP010000125.1:0-3311 GCA_041304325.1 Candidatus Bathyarchaeota archaeon | reverse complement strand
CCGATAACGTTGATCAATGGTTCCCAATTTGCAGCCCCGACGACCTCCTAGTCTTCATGAACGGAGCAGAAGAATGGGCTATTGCGAAGCCTGGGGAACGATACGCCTACCTCAACGAAGGCTACATTCTGCTGGGGAAGATCATTGAGAAAGTGGCTGGAGTTGGCTACTCAGATTACATTGAGGAACAGATACTTACTCCCCTCGGGATGAGTAGAAGCACATTCCATGAAGAGGATGTTAAGGAAGACGACGATGTAGCTACACCTTATGTAACGGGGCCAAGCGGTACAAAGGTGGCGACAAGGTATCCATATGGCCAGATGATCGCTGACGGAGGATTGATGAGCAACGGGTCTGATATGACCAAGTTCCTCAGCATGCTTGTATCGGAAGGTGAACTTGAAGGAAGAAGAGTGGTTAGCTCGGAATCTGTGGCGGCGATGATGACGCCGAAAGTTCATGTAGTTGAGGATCCGGTCGATGGTGTTGGGCACCGCTACTATGGCTACGGTCTCCGCATCAAGAAAGGCTTCCTCGGAGAAACACTCATACAGCACAGCGGCAGCGTCTTCGGATCGAGCGCATACATCTGTCTAATACCTGAGAAAAAGATGGGGATCACGCTTCTCGCGAACGGCGGCTACTTCCTAGAGGACATCGGAGAGTACATGATGGCGTTGATGCTGGGTAGAGACCCGATGGAGATACCATACTTCAAACGCGGTCAAACACTCAGCGCGCTCACAGGGACCTATAAGACGTTCCGAAACACCTCTAGTTACAAAGTAACACGGAGTGGAGGGATCCTTCAACTCGAGACAAGCTTCGGAACCCGCACCTATACTCAGCCACTAATCCCAGTCGACTTGGAAAGTGAGCCGAAGCGGTTCAGAATCTACGGCGTAGACACAACCACACCCGTAGAATTCCAGAGAAGAGACGGTGCATTATACCTCGTTTATGAGCGGAACCTCGCGAAACGAGTCATCGCACCTTAAACTTTGATAGTTAACCGAGGATTGCAAACCGAAGTCGCCAACATTCATATCAAGCGCTTCCGAATTTTAAGTTGAGATTATGAACAAACTCGGCGCAATCTCGGTATTGATTATACTATCCTTCTACCTGCCCTCCGTAATCGTCCACGCCAATACACCTACTGTTCTCAGCATAACACGCAGAACGGAAGGCAGTAATACAATCATAGACCTGAAAGTAAGCCACACCTCCCCCAGCACAGCACATTACATCGCATTGATATCACTGGATCTAGACGGAACCCAGAAGACATTCACGGACCCAATGAAAGCGACTGCCAATGAAGCAACCTACTCTCTAAACATCGGTTCAACCAACCCTAAAACCATAAAAGCGCAAGCCACATGCAACATCCATGGCCCCAGCAGCGTATTCACCGAGAACGCGGCACCAGGAAACACCAGCGGGATCCCAGGATACCCACTTGAAACAATAGTAATAGGTAGTGCTGTCGCAATATGTATGGTAATAATCGTCAATAGAAAACAGTGAATATGAAGCCCATCGGTATTTTAAATGTAAGTTAATGCGCTACATAAAAATAAATTGAAGCGTGATAAATAAACTAGAATTTCTGAATAAAGCAGTCGATAGCTAATTTTTCTCATTTTATTGTGTTGCTTTTAAATACACACATTATGTTAATTATGAAAAAAGACTTTACGTTAACAATATGTCGTTTGAGAGAAGAGTGATTAATATGGTTATTAAGCCAAAAAACATCACTGCCCCTGAGGCAATAATCATATTGCTTGCATTGCTGATCACAGCCGCAGCTTTCAGCTTCATCGTATTGAATATGGGTTTCTTATCAGACTAAAACATCTAAACACTTGACAGTTACGATACTAGGGTGTATGCAATAATGCTAAATCACATACTTATTTTTACCATTTGAACTTAAATAAAGTTGCGCTACATTAGATTCGAGCTAGCATTCATTTTACTTATCCTCATCACGCCATCATTCTTAATTCAAGCAGCGAGCGCACCAACCCCAACTACTCCTCTTTATTCGGTTGTTCTACAAAAAACGACGCCTTCAGTGTAAGTTGATAGCAGATCACACCCCGCATTTTTTTTAGGCCTCGCGCACGCGAAGTGTTGTAAGAACCTAAAAATGAGTGAACTTGTTGTTTGAACCGAATGTTCATAGTGCTTATAACTACGATTTAACAAGATGGTTTCTGATAGTATGGATTTAGAATCCATATTAAGAAATGAGGTGAAGGAACTTACTAAAAGAAGCCGCTCTTATCTCAGCTGCGATGGTCGTTGTATCTGCATTGGCTGTAGTGCCTATGGCCGCTGCGGTTGAAGATAAGATGAATGAGTTATTGGGGATTTTAGACAAGGTTACACGAGGTTCCTTTAATACCCTTGATAGGGGTTGGGAAATTGCGTTAAAGTTTAAGGACCCAAACTATCAATATGATCCAGCTGAACTAGGTGAACCTCCTGCATCGTTATCCAAAGAATTGGAGAACGTTACGATTAGTCAATCTGATCTCACTAAGATCGCCTCCACAGGTTAATTTACAATAGATAGGCGCATTATTTTGATAGAACTATTCTTCTATGCGTGAGCGGCTATTTTCTTTTTGCTTGCATTTCTGATCACAGCCGCAGCTTTCAGTATAATCATGTTAAACATGGGTTTCTTATCTGACTATTAAATGGATATATGCGCAGTCAAGTAAATATTCATTGTATGCAACACAGTTAAATCACATACTTATTAATACCATTTGAACTTTAAATAAAGTAAGTTGCGCTCCATTAGATTTGAGCTAGCATTCATTTTCTTAATCCTCTTAGCACCATCAATCACGGTTCAAGCCGCCCCAGCAACCATACTATATTCAGTTATGCTAACGAAAACTACTCCTTCAGTCACAGCTGATGGCAGACCTCACCCTGCGTTTTTTTTAGGCCTCCAAGATCCTTCAGGGAAACCCCGTTTAGCTTCCACCGATGTTAATGTTACTCTATCATGTTCAGATAGTCGAATAATTCAGATTCAAAAGTCGGCTGTCATCAAGCAAGGACAATATTACGTTATACTAAATGCTACAAGCAACGTAATTACTAGATCCTCTGTAGAGATCACTGCTTCGGCTTCAGGATACACATCATCAAAAATTACGCGTACAGTGGATCCACCTTCAGGGGCAACGCAGGCAATTCAAATTACAATTTTACCCAATACAGTTACACCTTTCTTCGAGGGAATAGTTGATGCAATTATTTCACTTACAGACAACTCGGGT
>JBFYNP010000124.1:0-15315 GCA_041304325.1 Candidatus Bathyarchaeota archaeon | reverse complement strand
TAACCAGACAATTATCTTGTAGGTACCCTTGTAAGCGTTAGGAATATCGAAGTCATCGATAGTGGCTTCACCATCAGTAATGCCATATGGTGAATTTGCGTCATAACCGAGGAAATCTTCCCAGGAGACTAGGACATCATCGTAGTCGTCGGCGTCCTCGACCGTTATCACGGGCATGGCGCCTACGTGGCCTTCTGTGTCGTCCTCGTCAATTTCTATTGTGGGAATATCTTCATCAATGACTTCGATGGTGTCAACGCTTACTACACACGCCTTTCCTACACCCTTGATGTCAACGCCTTTAACATAATAGTCTTTAGCGGAGACACTCGCGGTAAGGAAGAGAGTAGTAATAGCATCAACGGTGGCATCTTCAGTCTTCGCTGATGCGAAGTAGATGTCGCCACTGCTGATTTCAGGGTCATCATCGAGACTTAAGTAGAAGTATATTGTTCCGCCTGTTGCGGTCATGCCGGTTGCGTCAACCGGTATTGGTCCTCCAGCTGCAACCTTGTAGCCAGGAACAGCGATATCAAGTGTTCCAGTCACTGTTGCGTTAGCTAGAGGGAGGATTGATAACAAGTTCCCAGCGAACATCATAATTATGAAGATCGCTGTAAAACGGTTAGTTACTTTCATTTTTCCATCCTCTCTATCTGAGGCACCTTAAACTGCTCAGGTTTCCATATATAGGTTCTGTCAACAACACATTACCTATTGTTTACATAATGATCGTTTTCTCCCATTTTAGATGGCTAGAAAACGGATATTTCGGAATGAACGAGTTTTTTGAGACAAAAACGTCAATTAATAAACAATTATGTTAATATGTATTCAAAATACAGGCTAATCCTACTAACTAAAAGTATAAACTAGTAGCAATCATTAACTCATTTTTTAACTGATAAGAGCAATTTTGAAAACAAGTATCCCTCTATAATCATTCTTCTCAATAATTTCGTAACCTAAAGAGGTCAAAGCACCCTCAATAAACCCTAACAACAAAATGCTGCGTTCTTTAGAGATAGAAGGCGCAATAAATCTTAAAATAACATACTTATCAACGTTCTTAACTTCCACCTCATTGACAAGCCAGAGACCTTCCTTAACTAATCGAATAAAAGCCTCAATCTCATCATTGAATTTACCTTTCAATAAAAGACCAGATAGCCGACCAGTTTGAAACCAAATCTTCAGAAGATCTTCCTCGCCTTCTGAAAACATTCGAACTAACCCTAACTCCAAGAAATCCCGTGGAACTGCAACTACACCCGTTTTCCTGATTATCTCTGATAGCTTATAGCTATCAATTATCGAATTAAGAGTTTTATTCATCTTGTTAGCTTCTAGAGCCTGCTCGAAAATTTCGGTAACATACCGAAAAAAGGTTTTACCTTGACGGGCCGCAGCATCACTAAGTTCATCCACTAAGTCTTCCGGTGCTCGAATGAGCTTTTTCTCTTTAGGCTTAGCTTCCTTCACTCGACCCATGTATCCTTCCTTCTAATGGAAAGAGATCCGGATAATCCCCTTAGCTACATCCTTCGAAGTAGGCTTGAAACCTAAAGACTCCATCGCACCCTCGAAGAAGAAACAAAGAAGCTTTGAATACTCTTCAGAGAAAGATGACCCTAGGCAGGTGAGTACACGCGTTTTACCGTTTTTCTTAATATCAAATTCGCTTGTTGACCATAGGTATTTCTTCATCATCGCCTCAAAGAGGGAAACTTCACCATAATATTTACCATACCATTGACCATTCTCAAAGAATAATTTCTCAAGAGATTCTTTTCCTTCACTTTTGTATGCTTTTTCTGCTAAACCCATAACCAAAGCTTCGGGTAGAAGAGCGAATCCAACGGCTTTAGCTGACCTGAAAATACTCATCTCGTCGTAAATCTCTCTCAGGGTTAACCCCATGGAATCTATCTTTATCGTCTGCTCCAAAATATCGTTTACATAATCATACAAAGTACCTTTCCTTAGAGCTAGCTCGGAGATTTTCTCAGTAAGATCAAGTCTCGCGGCCAAGAGCTTTCTTTGTATCGATTTATTTTCTTTCATTTTTAATTACCTATAGACCCTAAACCATTAAAAATCTTTACCCAAATATTCAATATGCATGTCTAGCCTTAGTACTATTAGTCTTGGCTAGTAAAAAACAACTCTTATTGGTCCGGTAAAAGACTTTTGTTAACCGTGCCTCAAAGCCTCAACGGGGCTTAACTTTGAGGCTCTCCAGGCAGGGTATAATCCTGAAAGCATGCTAGTTACAATCGCAAACCCAATTACTTCTACACTTAGAATAAGTGAGGGAGAGATCTCTACTCCAATTATTCTACCGATAACTATACTGAGGACAAGTCCTAACACAGCTCCGAGTAATCCCCCAATGAAACCTGTGAGAATCGACTCTAAAAGAAACATTTGAAGAATGTCCCGGCTCTTAGCACCCAACGCTTTCAATGTCCCAATCTCCTTCGTTCTCTCAATAACACTCACAATCATAGTATTAATGATACCGACACCCGCAACTATCAAAGAGATAGCCGCTATACCACCAAGAACCGCGGAAATGGTTCCAGTTACAGCCTCAACACTACTTTTTGCTTGTTCTTGGTCTACAACTACATATCCCAAACCAAGGCGAGTTTTTATTGCTTTTGAGGTCTCAGTAACCGTGTTGACATCGTCGGCCTGAGCCATCAAATAAGTGAATGAATTTCCGGTATTAAAAAAACTCTGTGCGTCTCTCAGAGGCATCGCAATAGCATCATCTAGGGTTATCAAGCTCCCCCCCGTCTTTTTTAATATCCCAATGACTCTGACGGTAAGGGATTTGTCTTCGTTATTAACTTTAGTTTGAATAATTATTCTATCGCCCAAGCTAATAATTGGAGAATCTTTATTGGAAGGCCAAGCAACGTTTGCGCCTATAATAACGACTCCGGAATCGCTATTTTCGAACTCTCGACCATTAGTTAACTCGACGTTCTTGTTGATCCTCTGGAAAGCTTCAGTGATGCCATAAACTTGTGATCTATAAGATTTTCCTTTAATATTGTAACTAACGAATTTGTTACCGATTATCGGTGTAACTTCCAATACATGTGAAACTCTCTCAACTATTTGAAGCTCTTTCCATCCGATCGAGCTTGTACCTATACCAGAGGGTCCCATAGAACGCATATTTGAGGCTTGACCTGGAACAATCATTATGTTCTGAGGGCCTAAAATTTGAAGTTGACCTGTAACAGTGCTGGTTAAGCCCGCCGTTATTGAGATGAGTCCTGTAACCGCAGCGCATCCTATTAGAATTCCAATCAGATTTAAAATAAATCTAAGTCTTCTGGACTTCACACCTTCCCACGCCATGGCTGTAATGTCCAGCGGGTTCATTATCAGTCACCTAAGGCTTAATTCCAAGGATGGATCGTATCCAACCCCAGATACCAGCGTCGTTTGCAGTATTATTCAGTACAACGGGCTCAATAATAGATACATGAAGGTCTAGAATCTTCTCTCTGAAAACATTCCTATGATCCAAATAGCTTACTTTAGCGTGAATCACATCGTCTCCAAGCACCGCATTCGACGAAACCTTGACCTTCACCGTAAACGGTACGGGGCTATCCGGATCAATAGCGCCAACATAATCGTTACTGCCAACAGTTGACTCGAATACTCCGCCCCCAACTACACTTACACTCGCGAACTCAACACGAGTTAAACCAATCAACAGAAGATCCGACTCAATCTTCCCAACTTTCCCCTGCTCAAGAGAGAAAACCTGATCCTTAAACATTCTGAAAGACACAAACTCATCAATATTAACCGTAATAGCTTCAGCCATGGACATGGGTACACCCTTAGAATTAAGGTAAGATAAAGTCAACAAAAAGGGAAGCTGACCAGGAGCAGCATTACCATCTATCTGAAGATCATAAGACACATCAATAGACGTGTTAGGTTTCAAATCACCTAACGGAATAGTTGTAGAGCTTAAAGGCGCTAGAAGCCCCTTCTGATCCAGACTAAGCTGAGCCTTAGCATTATAAGCAACTGCGTCACTGCAAAAGATCTTTAAATCCACCTTAAAGTTTGTTCCCGGAATCACAGATAACCCTGGACTCAAATTCTTAATCACGATGATCGGGTTCTTCGGCGAAGTTACCTCAAAAGAGAAGGTGGAGCTCTGCCTTAGACTTGTGCCTTCTGAATTGTAGTTAAGGTAAGCTGAAATGCTGTAGGGTCCTAAGGTTGTGCTCTCCAGTACACGGACCTTCATAACCACACTCAGTTTCTCCCCAGTTTTTATCTCTGAAACAGTTTTTCTCTGGCCTTCTGTAATGGTTATAAACGGGGAACTGGAGGCTATAGCGATGGTTAGATTCGTAACATCGGTACTGCTTATGTTCTCGATTATATACGTAAATTCTCCTTCATAGTTTGCGTTTAGCTTCGTTGACTCAGGGCTAGCGATAACTCTTATTGATGGCATATATGCTTGGTTAACAATAATTGAGAGGGGGATTGTTAACGCGATTTGGCTGTCTAGGCGTACGTATTTGAGCTGTAGCTGAAGGGTATATGCGCCGATAGGTACGTTTTGGTCGATGTCTAATGTAACGTTGTAGGAGGCGTTTTCTTGGTACTTTATTTTGTTGATGACTTTATGGGTGTTTGATAAGAGAGCTATTCCAGGTGTGTTTGATGTGAGTATGTTTTCTACTTCGAATACGTCGTAGCCACCGCTGTTGTTTATCTTGATGGTGAGTTGGTTTTGTTTTCCTGCGGTGAAGTAGATGTTTTCTGTTGATACTTCGAGGTGTGGTATATAGGTGTCAGCATAGACTGACATAGTTGATGCTATGATCAAGCATAATATTAATGCTGCAAATAAACTTCTTTTTATCATAATTATCACTTAGAACTTTTTCTCTCCTGTCATTTTTCCATCTTTAATCATAAGTAGTCTATCTGTTGATTGAGCTACATTAGGATCATGAGTGACTAAAACAAATGTTTTCTTCCGATCCTTATTTATATCTCTTAAAAACATAATTATTTCCTGACCAGTTTTAGAATCCAGGTTACCTGTTAATTCATCACAAAAGAAGGTATTTGGATCCGTAGCAAGAGCTCTAGCTATTGCTACCCTTTGTTGTTCTCCACCACTGAGTTGTGTTGGCTTATGATCCATCCTAGATTCAAGACCAACCAGCTTAAGGAGTTCTTTAGCTCTCTCAATCCGTTTACTTCTAGACATCCCAGAAATTGAGAGAGGCACCTCAACATTAGCGAGAGCAGTCATACGAGTGATTAGATTAAATTGCTGAAAAATAAAACCGAGCTCTTTGTTTCTTAGGGTAGCTAACTGATCATCGTTTAAACCCGCTATATCTGTGCCATTTATTACGACTTTTCCCGATGTCGGTCTATCGAGCGCTCCAAGCATATTCAATAATGTTGATTTTCCGCTTCCAGATGGTCCCATTATAGCCATAAATTCACCGGTCTCTATTTTAATATTAATTTTATCTAATACCCTAAGTGTATTTTTGCCTTGACTATATTCTTTAACGAGATCTTCAGTCTCGACTGCATAAGTTATTATGATACACCTTCCAGATCCAGAATCATTTTATTAATGGTATGTAACTGATTTTCGAAATCGGTTGACATTTTCCGTAAAATTTTTAATTTAATATCCTTATCAACATTATCTTTTAACAGATTTATTATGACTTCCATAAAATTAACCTCCTCGTTATCAAATGTAGTCATCGATGTTAGTGTAATATTTTTCAGGTTTGACGAAGCCAAATTAACAATGCTTGTAAGATACTTTATTGCGAAACGGAAATTCTGTTTCTGGTGAATCGGGATATTTAACAGGATTTCTCTACCCTTATCTGTGATTTGATAGAAAGATACTCCTTCTTTATCGTATTTTTCAATTAAATTATGTTTCTCAAGACTCCTCAATGCGGGATAAATTGTACCAGTTTTAGGCACCCAGACATCCTTAAGCTCCTCCCGGATTGTTTTCAACATCTCATAGCCATACTTGGGCATATTTTCTAATTGAACCAATAATAGTAACTGAATTGGACTCAACCTTGGTTTGAATACCTCTGGACCTAATTCCATTACCATATAATAGACCACTACCTAGTAGACTTACACTATGTCTAATAGGTTGAATATAAACCAAATGGACGAAGCATAAGGACAAGTTCTTCACTTTATTGACTTCTACCGCAAAATCTAGGGGATAAGGCGCATATCCAAGGAGTTTAAAAGTTTGGAGATAATGTTTTGAGGTCGCGCACCCTAGAGTAAATGTGTTGAAAATGGGGTCAATCAGTAATTTACGAGTCACAACCATCGCAGATAACCTGGTAATGAGTCTGGGTTTACGTGGCCAATGGGGATTCTCCGCACTCCTAGAATTTACTGACGCTTCAGCGAAGTCTCGGCGTGTCCTTCTCGACACAGGCTATGACAGAGAAGCGTTTCTCCACAACGTTAAGGAACTTAAGCTTAGCCTCGCTGTTGATACGGTAGTATTAAGTCACGGTCATCTCGACCATACCGCAGCGACTGTTGATGTTGTCAAATCCTGTGGGGGCACTAAAGTATTCGCTCACCCAGGAGCCTTCAAAGAAAAGCTCCGGGTTGACCCGGATGGGAAGCGAAATGTGATGGGAGTACCGAAAGGCCAGGGACTCACCGAGATCGAGGAGGCGGGAGGAATAATAGCTCTTTCACGAGACTCGGTAGAAATAGTTCCTGGACTCTGGACAACAGGCGAAGTCCCGCGTAAAACCTTCGAGACGGTAGCACCTAAAACTAAAACTAGGTGGGTAATAGGAGAAGACGATCAAGACGACTCCCTTAAAGATGACCTCAGCCTCTACGCTGACGTTAAGGATTTCGGCTGCTTCGTGATCTCCGGGTGCGCCCACAGTGGCCCATTAAACATACTTAACCACATTAAACAGAGAGGCTGTTTCAATAACATCCGCAGCTACGTTGGAGGCACCCACCTTGCTGGTCGAGACCAAGCTTACCTCGACGCAACTATCAGCGGACTTCGAGATTTCGGCATCAGTCTTCTTGCACCAAGCCACTGCACCGGATTCAAAGCAGCAGCTGAGCTATGGAAAGCTTACCCAGAAGCATTTGCCCTTAACTTCTGTGGCCGGATTATAGAACCTGGCAAAGACCCATCACCAAGAGTCCTTTAGGTTACCACGGATTCTTCTTC
Organism: Candidatus Bathyarchaeota archaeon; assembly: GCA_041304325.1. Lineage (GTDB taxonomy): Archaea > Thermoproteota > Bathyarchaeia > TCS64 > TCS64 > UBA8941. The sequence continues at coordinate 8,042 of JBFYNP010000124.1, read as the reverse complement.
CACTTAAGCCCCCAAGCAAAAAGATTGGAAAGATAGTGAACGGGTATTGTGGTAAGGAGAAGTGTGAGGTCCTGTAATAGATCAGGACGAGGTTCAACTAGACTTCCAAAAAGAATAGCAAATATAACGAATCCAATCTGGTCTCCGATAGGCCACGGCGCTCCAGGAGGGTGGCCAAGCCGACGCTTAATGAACGCGAAAACAAGGTCTCCAAAAACTGCACCAAGGCTGAAGAGAAAACCTTGAATGATATTTCCTTGAAGCAATGCAATCGCCGTGCCGACTGCTACGCCGGCTAGAAAGCCGATGATTGTTTTATGGTTACCTAGGATCTGGCGACCGTCACTCCAGCTTCGACCACCATCGATGGATCCACCACCGTGTATGAGCACAGGGGCTGCATTAGCGAAGTATGCTGGGAGAAATAGATAGATAGTCCCAACGAACCACTCAATAACTCCCGTCAGTAAGCCTCCCCTATATCAATAACTCCCTTTGCCGCGATATTAATCCTAGTTATACCTCTTCGAGACTCTGGCTTCTCAACAATTACCCGTCGTACACCTTGTCGAGGTGTCGTTTCCATCCTTAATATTGTGTCACTCCAGAAACGGAGTAGTCGTTGCGCGACGGGTTCAACCTGAGGTGTAGGGGTGTCCAAGACACTTCGGACCTGCCCAATGAGGAGAAGAACGATACCTCGGGTAAGAGCCATCTCTTTGAGATGCCCTAACTGCCTGTTAAGCTCTTTGTTCACCGCCCAAGTCTTAAGAGAATCGCCTGTCTCAACCCTGTAAAGCCCCGTAATTGAGTCAAAAACTAGGATATCTCCCCGCTGAACTTTAAGAGAAAGATCCTCAATCAGAGTTGCTTGCCCCTCAAAATTCTCAATTTTGGAATAGGTAAAGCGTTTTAAGATCTCTGAAGCGTCAACGCTCGCAATCTCAACAAACCTTGGAAGACTGAACTTTCTGTCAGCGTCAACATAATATGCTCGAGCCCCAGGGTCAGCGCGAATGTGATTGACGATTATGGAGAGAGCTAGCGTTGTTTTCCCTGAAGATGCTTCACCATATACGAACGTAACTTCACCTGACTGTAATCCACCACCCAAGAGAGCGTCGAGAGCTCGTGCCCCTGTCGCTGTCCGAATATCAGTCATTGATAATATCACCAAATTAAATCCAATTTATTTGACCTGAATTCGACTCTTCAGAGATACACCCTGTAGGCGGAGAAGTGAATTAACTTTCTCAGAGGTTACTGAAGTTGTTGCACCGGTTTCCATTACACAAGCTGCCCCAGCAGCTGAAGCCTCTATTAAAGCCTCCTTTAACTCCACCATAGAAGGAAACCTTACTCCAACAGCGGAGATACTGTGGATGAGACCCGCGCATAAAGCATCACCAGCCCCTGTAGGGTCTACCTCAAGTACATCGAATGGCGGCACCACTATTAACTCAACTCCGTTATGGGCAACGAGCCCTCGGTTACCAAGGCTAACGATAGCTACCCCGACTCCAGCTCCGGTAAGTTGCCTCGCTGCCCGAGACGGGTCTGTAAAACCAGTAATTCCAGTGGCCTCCATATTATTACAGTGAAGGAAATCAATATAGGGATACGCAGAGGTTAGGTGACGCCATCCATTCTCAGGCATAATTACATCAAGCACAGTGATTGCTCCTCCTTCTCTAGCGGTTTTAAGTACCCGTTTAAGCTCAGGATCGATATGTCTTAAACCGCCAACTGTGCCAAGATAGAAAACGCTTGGCTGCAACTCGGTTAAGGCATCCTCAACGTGCTCCGGAGTTAACTCGGTGTTAGCCGCGAACTCTGCCACGAACCGTTTATCCTCCCCCTCCACTATGATAGCGACGTTCTTCGCAGTTCCAATACCATTGAGCTTTAAAGGTCTTGACGACACACCCGATGAATGAAGACTATCCTCAACGAATCTGCCGAGAACATCATTGCCAATACAACCTGTAGATGTGACGTTCAACTGTCCCAGCTGAGCTAAGCCAACAGCCACATTAGCGGAGTGCCCCCCTATGCGTAAATCGATTCCCTTCGGTGCGTAGACGAGATCCCCTGGCCCGGGCATGGATGGGAGGTGGGCAGCAACGAAATCCACCATCCAGCTCCCCGCGCAAAGAACACCCATAACCAAGAAGACTACGCACCCACCTAAACAATTTTAGGGTTTAAAATGCACAAAACTCTAGAAAACCCACAAACTCGCCAACAGTAATTAAAACTAAAAAGACATATAAAAACAAGTACAATCTCCGGTTTTTATTTAATCCTGATGACTCCGTCCCATGAAGGCTCCCAAACGGTTCCCTGCCCAACCACCCAGAAATTCTCAGGCCGGTATAGGAAGACCCATGGTGCATCGTCCCTAATCATCCTGTAAGCATTATGGTAGATGCGCTGTCTCTCAGACTGATCGACTGTTCGCTGCGCTTTTTCGATGAGGGCATCGACTTCGCGGTTAGTATAGCCCTCCCACCACGGCCCTTGAATACCTGAATGAATCTTTTCTCTAAGTACTCGGAAGGTGCTGAGCGGACTTGAGTCAAAACAGCATAGATCTCCTATCTGTTTAGCTCTAACCATATCAGCATACGCTGGACGATCCCGGTGAACTCGGATCTCAACCTCTAATCCTACTTCTCTGTACTGTTCCACCATCATTTTGGAGAGCGGGATGGCCTCATCAGGCATCTCGCTTGGGATATCCATTTTGAGTGTTAAGCCGTTCGGATAACCAGCTTCGGCGAGAAGGCGACGGGCAGCAGCAGGGTCATGTGGATATCCTGATGTTTCGGGATCCCAGCCAAAATGAAGCGGCGTTAAGGGTCCGGTCAAAGGTTCCGCTGCTCCACCCGCTATGTGGTCAATTATTGCTTTACGGTCCAAGGCGAAGTTGAGTGCCTGCCTTACACGCTTATCCTTGCAGGCTCCAATTGTGCAGTTGATCATATAGATGACGCAAAGGGACCCATAGCTGCGGGAGACACGTACGCTTTTTGCGTGAGCACGTTTGACACCCTGCAGCGTTATGCCGGAGGCAACGTCAGCATCCCCTGAAGCTACCGCATTAACTCTCTCACCCTCATCAGCCTCTGCCTTCCAAATTAGGTTTCTATAAGCGGGTTTCCCTCTCCAATGTTTGCTGTTCGCCTCCATCTCTATGGCGTCCTTATCAAAGTCCTTGAGCTCGTAAGGACCACTGCCTACATGCTCCTTCGGAAGGTCATCAAGGGCATCCTCAGCAACTATAGGCATCTCAGCAAGAAGCTCAAGTAGGTCAGCCATCGGTTCACGAAGATGAATCCTTAGTCGACTCCTGGTAACATTCTCAAATCTGGCACCACCGATGTAGCTGGCGTAGACTCCCTGAGTACCGAAAGCCCCTCCGACTTTCGGGTCCCTGATCCTTTCCAAGTTGGCTGCGACATCACTTGCAGTTAACTCAGATCCATCATGAAAAACAGCGTTCTCTCTGAGCCGAATATCCCAGATGAGAGCGTTGGCACCGACGTGCCATGTAGTCGCTAGACACGGCTCAAAGCCGTTAGGGCTAACCCGGCTGACAAGTGGTTCATAGATTGCACCTATCAAACTGAGCCGATTTTTTGAGTCACTACAAATATGGGGGTCACCAAGGGGTAGATTCGATTGCCGGATCCTAAAGAGGTCTGACTTCATGTCAGAATCAATTATCTATTGCTTAACTAGTATAAAAAAAGGGTAAGCAGAGATATCTCTTCCTGCGGCTTTGATATTGTTTTAGACAACACGGATACTGTTCAAGACATTCTCGAAATTAATTATATGTAAAAAGGATTTATGAGGAAATATTCTAAACTAGATACCCAAGATCTCGAAGATACCTTCTAACCGCAGATTTGACAAAGTCCGGAACGCTTGTGTATCCATGTTTTCCACTAGATATCACATCCTCGATTTTGGTCGTCAAGTTTTCAGGAAGATTTACAGTATGGTACTTATATTTTTTATCAGACATGGTTCTATTACTTTTCAAGTATTTTAAGGTTAAAAAACTTTATTTATTAAACAAAATTTAGCTAAAATAGATTCGTTTAACGGTTGAAGATTGGGTTGAGGAGCTACTTTTCCTCGAATTGGCCCTCAGGTGCGCCATGTTGAAGCGCATCCTTGAAGAGTTGGTTCCAGATGTCCTTCTCGAGTATTACCTCGGTCTTTACCACCAGTTCAGCCATTGCATTTAGCATTTTGTGGTGGCGGTACTCATCGTCCTTTATGTGCTCAAGCATCATCTTTACGCGTGGATCCTTCGTCTTCTTTAACTCTGCATCCACTACTTTGAGCATCTCGGTTTCAACCTTAATATGAGCCTTGATGCTCTTCATTATCTCCTCATACTCCATATCAGTCACGCTGAGGCTTCGGTTCTCCGCTATTGATGCGCAAGCCTTGTAGAGTGCCGCGTGTTTTCGGCTGTCTATAGCTACGGAGTCAAGCATTTGCCTAAAGATCTCGTTTCCGTACCCTCGTACATCTACACCCAGCTTAACGGCATAGTCTTCCTCCATTTTTGCCAATTCAGAATACTTTTTTCCTGCAGTAGTATTAGTTTTGCTCAAGTATACACCATCACTATTTTACCGAATCAAACATAATAAATCTTTGTCATCAATGGAGAGTCCAGAATTCTTTAAAACATGTAAGCGGATTCAGGAGGGTTAGGAGATAGAGCGGTGAACGAGGATCTTACTCTGTTGCTGGTGCTTCCACTCGTCGCTGCATCAATCATGGGTCTTATCGCCAGAAGTCTAGGTTTGAGCATCATCGCAGGCTATATCGTGGGCGGAGTTATCGTAGGGCCTGTTCTCCACCTTGTTGACCCCGCGAGCCCAATTCTAAGTTTTCTGAGCGAGCTTGGTGTAATCCTCATAGCCTTCGAGATAGGGCTCACTGTGAAAATGGATTTTCTTAACCGAGGCGGCTTCCGATCAGCTGGGATCGTCGCCGTGGAGATCCTCTTCGTAAGTCTGGTAAGCTTCCTACTGGGCAGTGCCCTCAGACTTCAATGGGGAGATATTCTCATTTTCATCTTTATGGCAGTAAACACAAGCACAGCAGTTACATTCAAGATGATGGAAGAGAGGGGAGTTAACGAGCAAGATGTTCGCACATTGATCCTCGGCGTTGGTGCTTTTGAGGACATCGTCGCTATCTTAGGTCTTAGCATCTTTCCAGTGCTCGCCGCTGTAGACTCCTCATCCCCCTTAACAATCATCAGACTCGTCGCAAGTATCCTGATGACTGTGATATTAATGGTCTATATCGGCCTCCGCGTTCTCGCCAACACACTTGAATGGATAGCCCAACGCGAAAGTGAAATATTCCTCGCCGTAAGCCTTTCCATTGTCCTGATATACGCTTACGTGGGACTTCTAAGTGGTTTAAGCACTGCATTAGGTGCTTTTATCGCAGGCCTCGTCGTCTCGAACCTAAAAGTTAGTGAGGCCGTCTCCGAGAAACTCCACAGTCTCCGAGATCTATCTACTCTAATATTCTTTAGCAGCATAGGTGCCAGTCTTCCAGTCATCAAGGACCCTCTGCTTCTTACCCTCAGCATCATCGCAGCTTTAGTGGTTGTTCTCGTAAAGTTCTTCGGATTCAGCCTAAGCAGCTGGGTAATGGGAATGCCTATGGTATCATCATACCGACTAGGTCTCTACATGCTCGCCATCAGCGAGTTTGGCGTGATTCTAGCTAAAAACGCATCAGAGGAAGGGCTTGCGAGCCCAACACTATATACGGTAAGCGTCATAGCTCTAGCAGCTTCAGCAATTCTCAGCAGCGTAATGATAAAATATGAGAACCAGATCCCGGCTCGAATGACAGCGCTTTTCCCGGAACAAATGCGGCTCCGCCTTGAGAACATCTTTGAGATATCAAGAAAAGCCATGGATAAAGAAGCCACAGCCCTATACGAGATACGTACAATTCTCTGGAACCTGTTAAAACGTATTACAGCTATACTATTCGTACAAGGCTTAGCGAACATAATCTTAACCTACCTCACACCACTCCTACTCCCATCTATTCGGCTTCCAGCCGAGCTCCTTACCGTAGGTTTTACAGTTATTGTGGTATTCTTCCTAACTCTGAGAGTACGGGGATTAATTGCTAAACTAGTACTAGGAATTATGAAAAACATGCAGAAAACCCAGATTGGGATTAGCGAAGTCCTCGTAAGTTTCCTCTACATAGTCACTTTAAGCATCGTACTGATCTTCGGTTTAGGAATGAGCTACCCCCTTCTGCAGAGGAATTTTAACTACATCTTCGGAGAGCTGGGAAGTGGACTGCTGGTGATGGGGCTCATAGCGTTAATCCTATTCTTGACTTGGAGAAGAGCGTTGCGGGCGTGCCTTAGGTTAGAGGAGACCTTCAAGCTCAGTTAGCTTCACAGCGTTCAACAACTCGACTGCTAACCTGGGTCATCTTAATATTATTCTCAAGGTACTCAAGGACCTTGTTCGTGTCGAACATCTTGCATGAAAACAGGTCTATGCTGATCCTGTTCCCGTCGTTGAAGGTGTGGATGCTGATATGGCTCTTATCGATGATAACGAAACCAGTCCAGCCAGGGTTCTCTGGAACACCCGCAACGATGAGAGGACCCGCAAGGATATGCATTCCGACACTTCCTGGAAGCTCATTCAGGATCGCCTCTAAGTCAGCTTTACCAATCTGGCGAGTCATAACGCCGTCGACAAGAAGGTGAAGCCCGATCATACCGCGGAAACCAGAGTAGAGGCATCTTATAAGGTTTCAGAGTTTTATCGCACCTCAAAATTGTATGAAATGTGATGCAGCGTAGTGATAGTTTAAATCGCGATATCGCGTAGCACAAACAATGATCGATGTAAGTCTGGTCAAACAGATCAGGGTAAAGGCTCACAGCTACGAAAACTTTAGCGGGTGCACACAAGCAGTTCTTCTGGCTTTACAGGAAGACCTCAATATCGGAGACCTTCAGAGCTACAAAGCCGCAACAGCGTTCGCTGGCGGCGTCGGGAGACGCGGAGAGACCTGTGGCGCCCTCATCGGAGCCCTCATGGGACTCGGACTTGAGATGGGTCGAGAGAAAAAAGAGGATACACCCAAACTCAACGACACAGTAACTAAAGCGAATATCGTGATCGACCAATTTCTCTCAAAGCTCCAACAAGAATATGGCTGGAGCAATCCCCCTCCCAGCATGATGTGCAGAGACCTCCAGCAACTCATCTATGGAAGAAACTGGAAGATGACCGACCTCGTAGAAAGGCAGTCATTCATCGCAGCAGGCGGCCACGGTGATCAGGGGTGCCTCAAGGTCTGTGGGATAGCTGCTGAGGCTGCAGCTGAGGAAATCCTGAAACTACGAGAAAAATAGTAGTCTTTCTCTTTAAAAACGTACGAATTGTCCAAGCCTAATTACACATGAGATTCAATGCATACTGTGCCACATCTCAAATTCTTCAACTGGCAGGTGGAGTAAGAGATTAATATCTCTCCCCCAATCTTCTGGGATGCACGCGGTTGTAGTCTAGCCTGGTAGGATAGATGCCTGCCACGCATCCGACCCGGGTTCGAATCCCGGCGACCGCACCAAAATCACCAATTTTAAAACATCAATAAAAACAGACGTGTTGGTCAGCTATTTGTAAATAAGGAAGATAGACCTCAGATAAACCCAACCGCGACGGTCTCATTTCATGCCAAAGCCTGACTAATAATCATTAACGCTCCTAAAATCGCAGCTCTAGCACCCTTCATCCACAGAGCTAACTATTGTCTAAACCATGACGCATAAATGGCTCACAAAGTCTTAATCTCAACGCGCTTGACAACTGAAACGACTTTGAGCTTACCATAGATTTCCCACCTGGGAAATAAGCTAGGGAAAAGTTGTTGAGGTAAGAAACCCAGATCAGTTAAGCTTTCTCAAGCGTATTTGCTACTTGCAATCCAGTTGAGTTGAGTACAGCACAGCA
>JBFYNP010000123.1:0-3055 GCA_041304325.1 Candidatus Bathyarchaeota archaeon | reverse complement strand
GAGCTGAGGTGAACTCATACCAATCATGACCAGCTCGCACCGCCTTCAGGAACGGACGCGGGTTCAAGTGGTTATGAACATCAATGACCTTCATATTTTTCTCCTCAAAGAACCATCAACCATAACAGACTCCAATTTACTGAGCCGTGGTCACATTAAAACATCAATGTTATTAGATCAACACTCACGAATCTAAAATAATACCTAAAATGAACTTTATGTTCATAGATAATAAATATGGACCATTGATTACACTTACTAATTGATAGTAAGATGATCAACTCGAAGAAAAAAATGAGGAGAGTTATTTTGATTGGTTGATATGAATCAACTATTCGCTTTAATCATTTCAGCTACAATATTTATTTTAATACTAGGATTAGGTCCAAAATACATTCACTCTCGCGAACGAAATTAAAAAAAACAAAGTGTGCTACTTGACTGAGGCTACGTACGCACGAAGCCATAATAATTTTCAAACTTGCGCACATATAGTTGATTATGTTTACCCCTTGCTGAAGAAAAACAATTAAGGGGTATCTACGTTATTATATTTAATGGACAATAATCTAAAATCTGATAAATCGCGCGCGCGGGATCAAATACGTTTTCGCGGGTTAAGATAGCGGTAACTCCTGTTCTGATGGGCCTTTTCCTACCTTAAGTTGACCCTTGCCTTTGATGATGGTTGTTTGCCCAACTTTTACAACATCTACGTCGGTTATAGCGTTAAATCTGTCGGTGCTGCTTTCGAAGATTATTCCGAGTTCTCTGGCTCTAAGTTTTTTCTTAGATTTATTCATAATAAAACGTAAGTCAAGGGAATAATAAATTGAACTGTGAGGACATTTAGAGAAAAAGATCGTTAATGTTTATGCGAAAATTTGATAATTATTAGATTATGCTACCCACAATCTGATGTTTATTCAACGATAAATTCTTCGAAGAACGATCAAAGGTTTATTGCATGATCCACGTCTATACTTTTCGTCTTGGAAGATAACCAACTCGAATCCCTCAAACTCTAGAAACTCTTTGACTTCAGGATCAACTGTCCATGGTGGTAATATATCCGTCAAATTTCTTTTACTTTGATCCTGCTTGTACATTTTCAAAGATAACAAACACGCATCATCAACATAACGAGATGTGTGTAACTAAAAGTATCAACTTCCAAAGCATTGACCTGCACCTAAAATTTGATTTTAGTTTGGAATCTCGGAAACACACACGTATCAGAATGGAGGCTATATTCTAGGTTAATATCGGCCAAATTCTTACGGTCTTGTCCCTGCCGATGAACGCCTCCGCATAACTAACCCCACATTTAGCCCCGTTAGCAGCGAAACGTTCCCTAAATCTAGTCCAAACCTTCTCAACGTTGTCTGGTTCTGATGGGCCATCTATCTCCCAGCTAGTCCACTGACTCCCGTGGCTGATGAAGGCTTTATGCTTCGTCTCCATCTGAGCAGTAACATCGACGTAAGCGTTAGGATCAAGAGGTATCATCGGCTCTCCGAAGAAGTAGACATCAGGCTCAGGCCTATGATATGGATGATTTGATCTGTATAATGGAAGGCTCGCCTTCAGTGTGGCGTCACTAGCCGCGAGGCCGACACGCCGGTGGTCGTCACGCCAGACCAAAGGATGGAAGGTGAGGATGATATCCGGTTTTAGTCTCCTATAGACATCTACGAGGGTATCCCGTAGCTCGTCTCCCGCCGGAACTGAGGCATCCTCATAGTCGAGCCAGACGAGGTTAGCACCAAGGGTTTTCGCTGCATTCTCCATTTCTCCCGTTCTGAGTCTGCATAGTTCCTCTGAAGGTATTTTCCAGTGGCCTTTTCCGCCTCGAGTGGCAACGACAATAGTCGCCTCCCCGCCATTTGCAACGTGTTTAGCAATTGTACCACTTGCATATGTCTCGTCATCTGGGTGAGCACCGACGAAGATTAGATGCATCACTAAGCCTCCCTAAATTGGGGAAGTAGATCCCTATGTGCCTCGAAAAGCTCGTTAAAAGCCTTCTCTGCAGCGATGTTATCCTGCACGACAGGGTCAGCGAGTACAGCTTGTAATGCCTTCTTCTTATCGCCGTGGACAGCAGCCTCAACGGCGAGGTTCTGTATTAGTATCTGTATGTTGCAGATGGCAGCGAGACCCTCCGGGAGTTCACCTACGTGAATCGGGTGGACACCGCTTCTCTTAATCACCGCAGGAGTCTCAACAACAGCGGCAGGGAGAAGATTGGGGATCTGCCCCTCGTTGGGAAGGTTAACTTGTAGCTCCATATGCCCCGAGTTTTTGATAATACCCTCAATGATCCTCAATGCCCCTTCTCCTGATAACTCTCCTCTGATTTTGAGCTTTTCTTTCCCGTCGATGAGTCGGTTTATTCTCTCCCAAGCCTCCTGCCCTTGTGTTTCCATCCTGTCGATCCAGTTAAATCCCCTGTCCTGTGGAGGACACGCATCCCACGCATAGGCAAGGTACTCACCTACATGGTTATCATCGGTGCTTGGGTAAAGTCCGAATCTCTTGTATAGAGCCCTGCATAAAGGCTGGAAGTTTTTATTGTTTTTAAGTCCTTTATCGAGGAGCGGGTAAGCATCATCGCCATTCTTTAACCTGAGATCTTTAAACCAGCTGAAATGGTTTAAGCCGGCGCTTGTGACATCTAGTAGAATTGTGGGAACTCCGATAATAGATGCAAGACGCTGCATCTCGTGCTCCACTTCATGGCAGAGCCCCACCGCTTTGACCTTCGTGTATCTGCTTATAGCGAGGCAGAGCCTAGATACCGGGTTTGTATAGTTTAATAGAAGCGCCTTTGGGCAACAAAGCTCGATGCTATGACAGATGTCGAGGACCGTTGGTACCATTCTCAACGTATGGAAGAGGCCGCCGGGGCCTCCATTCTCTCCGATGACCTGATTGATGCCGTGCTTGTATGGCACCTCCCAGTCTAATCTCCATCGGCGCATCCTATCGACTGCTATGCTAAGGACTACGAAGTCTGCGCCTTCGAGGGCTTCTTCCCTGTCTATGGTCTTCT
>JBFYNP010000122.1:0-8937 GCA_041304325.1 Candidatus Bathyarchaeota archaeon | reverse complement strand
CAGCTTCCGCGGCTTCGCGTAGCCTAAGACAACACTACCACCGTAGACGGAGCGGAGTTTAACTTCCGAGTTCGGAATGGGATCGGGTGGGTCCCCCGCCCTATGGCCGGTAACCAGAAGAAATGGCGCTGTGGCACAGGCTTAAACGTTTCGGTGCATTCTGGGACGGCAAACAAAATCAACCAATATTTTCGAAGCCCTTGAAAACCGTCTGCAACCTTTATATTTTGAGAGCCCATATCGGTTTCCGCATGGGGTCGTGGTCTAGACAGGTATGACGTTGGGCTCCAGAAATCCATGAATATGGAAAAACTGACCCGAAGGGGTATGAAGAATTTTTGGAGCGGAAACCCAAATGCCGGGGGTTCAAATCCTCCCGACCCCACCAAATAATATCCCTACATTAATCAGTTACATCACGAGCGATTAAGAATTAAATCGTGAAAGTATCAAGCAAGTGCTCAAAGCATACTTCGTCCTTCTTTGCATTCTTAAAACCTATCAAATCATTTAGCTCTATGAGGTTACTTGGACCTGCAACAACTACGCAAACTCCCGGCTGAGCTAACGAGTAACTAAGACATTGAGTAGTCGTAATTTCAGGCATCATCAACTTAAGATATTGACCACCACTCTGCCATCTTTGAACCATCGTAACTTCCCCAGCCTTGAGAAGCCTGCCGGCTGCGAAAGGCTTCATCGAAACAACGCCTACTCCTTTCCTCTTACAAAGATCAAGAACAGTGTCTCTATCAGGCAAACTATGGTTCGCGAGGTTAATCTGGTACATCACAGAGTCGAATAACCCCTCCTCGGCAACGAGCCTAACGACTTCAAGACTATGTGTGCTTACCGCCACATTTCTTACCATGCCTCTATCTTTGAGGCTGAATGCAGCGTTAATCACGCCGTTTTTCTTGATCTGTATCCAGGTTTTCATATCTTTTATGTAGTGGATGTTCGCGATGTTCGCGTAATCAGTTCCAAGATCCTTGAGGGCTTCCATGAACATTGTTTCGCATTCAACCGGATCCCGGCTAAGCTTGTATTTGCCGTTAATGTGACCTGAGCCGAAATGGACGGCAAGAACAACCTCCTCCCTTCGTTTCTTTAGAGATGAACCGATGCCTCTGAGCAGGTGGGGGAAGCTCCAGACTAGGTCGAAGTAGTTGATTCCCGCATCTAAAGCTGTTGAGACAATTGATTCAACTTCTTTTTCCGATTTAGTTTTAAAATGCTCGAACCCTAGACCTATGACCCCTACTTTACATCCAGTTTTTCCAAGTATACGAGACTCCATTGTTATTTTCAACTTCTCACACATTACTCTACCGCACGACTATGTCTCCACCCAGATCCAACAAATTTTTCACCAAAACCATTGAACACACGTAAACCAATTACTAAATAATTTGCTAATTCATACGGGATAATATCTCTTCTCTTCTAAAAATTTTAACCGATAAAATAATTATGATAACATCCAAAATATAGAAAACAGATGTAATTAAAAGAATCACAATTGGTGTAAGTAGGAGTATACCGGAAACCTGAGCTAGTAAAAGCCCCATGATTGGCAGAATGAGTAAAACACTGATCTGTTGAGCTTCTCTGAATCCTTTTACGCGAGCTGAAACCATAACTGAAAGGCCTATGCCCATTATTGAAACCGCGGGAGCCAGCCCCAAGATTACCAACACCCAATTCAGTGTTGGCATAACCGCTTTCCCAAAAATTCCAAAAGCTAGAGTATCGATAACAATCGTATATGCCATAAAAGAGAGAATAGTAATACCCATAGCGGGTATGAAAGCAACTAATATCTTTCCGAGAAGAAGCTCAGCATCAGTTATCGGTGTAGCGAGAAGCCCTTCAATAGTTTTTCTCTCCTTTTCCCCAGCAAAACTGTCGGAAGCTATAACACTGGACGCCATAGCGGGTATGAGTAGGAAAAGTGGAGCAAATACATAAACTAACAATAAATACCCAGTCGCCTGAACCTGATCAAAACCAGCTATCTCAACCTTAACCATATCAGGGAGGTTCATTAGCAGTGTGTCTAAATCACTACTACTGTCTGAGGGAATAACCGTAATCGCGGCCGGGAGAATGATTGATATCAGAAGAGGTAAAATGATCACTGGCGCAAGAACTTCCCAATTTCTCCTGATCTCCTTCCAATCCTTACTGAAAACCAGTAAAACTTTATCCCACCTCATTTTTCTCTCTCCTTCAAAAGCTCCAAATAAGTATCCTCAAGTGATGACCGGTTTAGATTAACCGATAATATCCTTCCACCAGCATCAACGATACGCTTAACCACCTCCGGAACAGACTCATCAGGATCATCAAGCTCTAAACTAAGATTGTGGTCATACTCCGTAAACTTCAGAACTTTCTCAAACCTCTTTAACGACCCCACAACACCTGCAGAAACTTCCATCAACTTAACCTCTAAAATCGGTTTAGCTTTAAGCAACCCCCGAAGAACCTCAAGACTACCAGTCGCAACCGATTTACCCTTCCTCAGGATCATCACCCGATCACACAATCTTTCAGCATCCTCCATATTATGAGTACAAAGGAGGATCGTTCTCTTCTCCTGCTTACTCAACCGCTCCATTAATTCTCTAATATCTTTCGCCGCTTTAGGGTCAAGACCGGAGGTCGGTTCATCGAGAAAAACGACCGCAGGTCTATGAACAATGCTACGGGCAATCGCAAGCTTCTGCTTCATCCCCTTACTATACGTACCAACTCTCTCGTTTCGCCTATCCCAGAGCTCGAAGAACTCAAGAACCTCCCTGATCCTGGAATCCTTACTAGCCCCCTTAAGCCCATAAGCCTCAGAGAAAAACTCCATATTCTCAATAGCTGAAAGACGCTCATACAGAGAAGGACTCTCGGTAAGAACACCAACCGAACCCCTCACCTTAACAGCATCAGAAACGACATCATAACCATTAACACGTGCGACACCGCCTGTAGGAGAAATCAAACAAGATAACATACGAATCGTTGTCGTTTTACCAGAACCATTAGGGCCAAGGAGCCCAAAGATCTCACCCGAACCCACCTCAAAAGATAGATCTTCAACAGCCAAAGTTGACTTGAAGCGTTTGGTGAGATTGATTACTTCAATACTTGACAAGGGAGTCCTCAATCAAAGAGATTAAATTTATCTCTCTTTTAAACTCGTCCTCACTAACACACGCATAGTATAAATACTATATTTACCATATTTATTGTGGTTAGTATGTCTGCAGGATGGGGTAAAGCAAAGAATAAAGCAACTCTAACGCTTCATTTCTTCACAGATTGTGACGGGGCCTCTCTATGTGGAATGGCGGCGGGTACATCACAGATCCATGAGAAACCAGATGAGTACTGGAAATGTGACTACTGTAAAAAGAAAATAGCTGAAAACTCGTAAAAGTAACGTCAAATGCAGCTAATTTGATATTTTTTTAATGAACCCTTGAACGAGTTTAACCGTGTTTTCAATATCTTCGATGGTCGTTATTGCAGCGGGTCCATGAATGTAGCGATTTGGAACAGCAACGGTGCCACTAGGTACCCCTGCTCTTGAAAGACTAATGCTTCCAGCATCGGTTCCACCGCTTGGGATCTTCTTAAACTGGTATGGAATATTTTCCTCATCTCCAGCACTTGTAAGTGCATCAAGGATTTTAGGATGAACAATTACACTTGCATCAACAATAGTGACCACTGGACCTTTATTGAGAGACGCTGGGATCATGTGAGCCTGCATTCCAGGCATATCAACTGCGAAAGTACCTTCAACAGCTAAACCATATTTAGGGTCAATGGCATATGCGCTGGTTTTAGCGCCACGTGTACCCACCTCCTCCTGAACCGTTCCCACGGCAGCGATATTATATTTTTTATCTTTCAACCACTTGAAGGTCTCAGCAAGGACGTAGCATCCAGCGCGATCATCAAACGCCTTTCCCCGAAGATAGCCATCTCCGAGCTCTACGAACTCAACATCGAATACTCCCCTCATACCGACGAATGCACCCTTTTTCTCAGCTTGCTCCCTGTTTCCCGCACCAATATCAACAAAGAGGTCTTCAATAACTATGGGTTTGGTTCTCTCCACCTCACTCATGATATGTGGTGGCTTTGTTCCAATGACCCCTTTGAGCCTTGTCTTTCGTCCCTTGAAAGTTAAACGCTGCCCCGGGAGTAGATTTGCCACAACTCCAAAGCTGTGGATCCTGAGGAAACCCGCATCATCGATATGGGTGACCATGAAACCGACTTCATCCATATGTGCGGCGAGCATAATCAATGGTTCACCCTTTTCTCCGATGTGACGGAAAATAATGTTCCCAAGCGCGTCGATGGAGGTCCCATCAGCGAAACTCTCCAGCTCTGCCTTCAATATTTCTCGAGGCTCATCCTCGAGTCCTGGTGGACCAAATGCATTAGATAATCGCTTTAAAAGATTGATATCCACTTCATTGCACCTAAATGAAAAACAAGTTAAGACGATATATGGTTTTATCATTATTAAGCAACGAATAATCGCTATAGACCAGTTTAATTCTCTTCATACCCGATTAAATTATTTTTCAAGATATTTTAGTATCTTTTCTTTTTTGAATAATCCATACTCTGCTAACAATACTATCCCAGTATCATCTATCAGGAAATTCGCGGGACTCTGTGTCTCAACTCCCTCATATGCTCCATGTACTTTCCCGTATTTTCGCGCCACACGGGCTTTTTGAAGAATTTCAAGCAACGCTAAAGGAGTAAGCTTCCCCACACCATAAAGGTCGTATAACTCATATTTTCCTCCAATACCTAAAGCAGAGATAACCGGAAAATCAATATCTTTCCCTTCTAAAAACTTTCTTGCAGATTCTAGAGAAGACTGATTCACATATATCACCTTCAACTCTGGATGCAATTTAATTAGACCCGTTAACTCATCAAATTCAAGCTGACAAACTGGACACCCAAAATACCGGCTAAACATGAGCAAGAGTTTTTGACCTCGGTAGTCTTTGAGTGTTACTTTCCCAAGGTTAACGGAATCCATTGAAAAGTTAGGTGCTTCCTCCCCTATTTGGATACGAACCATAGTAACACAAATCCTCAATGATCTATAAATCAGTTCATTAATCTAACTTAATTTACAGGTATTACCATCAATCAAGTATTACACAAGAAAAAGGCTAAATATTGATTAATATAAATTTACTAAAAATTATTATTTAAAATTTATATACAAATACTCAATTTCTCTTAAACTCACGTCGAACAGCCTCTACCCCATCGCCGACAACCTCAATTTCTTCCCAGTCACCAAGTCCTCTTTCCTTCGCGAGACGGATTTGACCAATTCTCTCCGGGTCGAAACCCATCACTCTAGCAGCTGTATAATCAGTAGCAACTGGATCAATCCCTGCTATTATCGCATCCATTTTTACAGGGGTTCCATTCACTGGACCCTTTCCCTCCAATCCGACGAAGCCGTCGATAACGATTAGAGCAGGTTTGACTGCAACGCAGACATCCACGATGACCTTATCCATGCCTAGAAGATGAAATTTCCCCTTGAACTTGTCCGGAAGTATGCCGAACATGTTTTTCATACCGAGAGTTACTTGAGTCTGCATATGAGTTTTAAGCTTTGCAGCGCTGACAACCGGGTTCTCAGTGACGATTCTTGGAACTTTTATGCTCTTGAGAGCCTCTCCACCATTGATCTTGATCTCGACGCGATCATTATCGTGGCGAAGATTCCTCCATTCAACACCAAGCCTGTCACAGAGCTCTTTCATTCCGCTAGCAATGAACGCCTTATCGGCATCTGTACCTGTAGCGTCAGACTCGATAATCATCGGCTCAACTTTTATTGTTCTAAGCCTGTTTACTATTGCTTCTACAACCATCGGATCTGTTGTTGCACCAGTTCTCCAGTCCTTAGTAGTAATAAAATTAACTTTTATTAGCGCTTTTCTTTTTCCTTTAAAAATCTTATCATATTCAACTAGGTCGAGCGCTCTATAGACTGGCTCCAGTCCACGCTCACCTTTAATGACCGCAACCCTAACCAAACCGATCAAGAGCGTACAATTGTAATACTGTATTATAGACCTTCGTGAAAAACAAGAAAAGATCACTTCAAAATACCTAAATATTTAATTTTTAGAATAACAATTTTTCCCCAAACTAATGCGAATATTTACTTTTTCTTTGGACTACAATCGTTTATATCGTTCTCCATCTTATGTACGGCAAACAGTCAGGTGCCAGCGAAGGATATGAAGTTCGATAAGCTACCAATAAGCCCTGAATTGAAAAAAGGGTTACAGGACCTCGGTTTTACAGAAATGTTTCCAATTCAAGAGATGGCTATTCCCGCAATGTTGGAAGGTAAAAACGTTCTTGGCCAAGCAAAGACTGGCACGGGTAAAACGGCTGCTTTTGGGGTCCCCATGATAAACGTCCTAGACCCGGAGAAAAGAGTCGTTCAGGGGCTAGTGCTAGCACCAACACGTGAACTTGCTCAACAGATCACCGACGATCTGAACAACTACGCTAAACATTCGAAGGTTTATGCCGTCGCAATTTACGGTGGAGTCAATATCGATCACCAGTTCGTAGAGCTCCGAAAAGGACCAACAATCGTAGTCGGTACACCCGGTAGACTCATCGATCACATAAACCGAGGAACTCTGCACCTTAAAGACATCCGAATGGTCGTACTGGATGAAGCAGATAACATGCTTGACATGGGGTTCATCGAAGACATTGAATGGATCCTAGGTAGAACACCAAAAAACAGGCAAATGAGTCTATGGAGCGCAACAATCGACGACCGAACAATGCACTTAGCAACTCAATATATGTCAAAATACGAGTTCATAAACGTCAGTCGCGACGAAATAGGCGTAACAACAATTAAACAGCATTATATCCTTGTCACGTCGAATGAAAAAACTGAAACTTTACTAAAACTCATCGACTTCTACAAAATAGATCGAGGTATCATCTTCTGCAGAATGAAGATCACAGTTGACAGGTTACACTCAGAAATTAAGAGAGCAGGGTACAACGCAGAGCCTCTACATGGCAATAACACGCAAGCACGTCGCCAACAGGTCCTAGACGGTTTTAAAGAGGGACAGTTCAGCCTAATGATCGCAACAGAGCTAGCTGCTCGAGGCCTCGATATCGCGGATGTTCCATGGATCATCAACTACGATATACCCATGGATCCAGCGATGTACTTCCACAGGATCGGTCGCACAGCCCGAGCCGGAAAAAAAGGTAACGCTATCACACTAGTAACAACAGACGAAGAAATTGAACTTGAACGCATCAAGGCAATGACAAAGATTCCAATCGACAAGATCACACTCCCACCGAGCTTCCTTTTTTAAATAGGATCACACATGGATCTTCTGCATGTCTAAACCTTTCTTCGAAAGGCAACCTTCCACAGCAGAAATTATTAACCGTGTAAAAGGCTTTCAGTCGTGGATTGAAGTTGATCTTGATGCGATAGGATTCAATCTTGAACAGGTTAAGGCTAGAACTGGACGCGAAATTATTCCGTGTATCAAAGCGAGTGCCTATGGCCATGGCCTCACACCAGTGGTCGCATACTTAATGGGTAAAGGTGTGAAACGAGTACTAGTTGCAAAGCTCAGTGAAGCTGAACAAATTCGGGACGCACACCTTAACTGTGGAGTTATTAGCCTCGACCCCCTGTTCTCAGATGAGCAATTCGAAACAGTTGTTAAACGCGAGATTACACAAACCGTCTACCGCCTTGACACAGCAGAGTATATCAGCATTACAGCAAAGCGCCTTGGAAAAACTGCGAATTTATGGGTTAAAATCGATACTGGCCTCGGTCGGGTAGGTGTTAGATGGAGCGAAGCAGCTGGCCTTATCGAACAGATTAGCCAGCTTCCTAACATCCGGATAGACGGTGTTTTCAGCACATTGAGTGAAGCCGACGAACTCGACAAGATCCAGGTACAACGCATGGAAAAGATCCGAGATCTGCTTAAGACACGCAGCGTAAAATTCGGAGAAATTAGTATGGCAAGCAGTAACGCAGTATTCCATAAACCATACACATTCCTGGATGCCGTCCGCCCTGGGTTAATGCTCTTCGGATTCTACCCTGATCCTGAGGATCGTGATACAGGGATCAAACTATTGCAGGCTTTCGCGTTGAAGGCTAGAATAGAGCAGATAAAAACCGTTGAAGCGGGTGAATCATTAACCTATAGTCGCCGATTCACGGCGGATCGACGGATGAAAATTGGTACAGTCCACATCGGGTACAGCGATGGTTATCCTCGAGGGCTCACAACGAAAGGGCTCATCAACCTTAAAGGCAGAATTAAACCGGTACTCGGTACTGTCTCGGTTAACCACTTCCTTGTTGATCTAACAGACACCGATGCTCAAGTCGGTGACGCAGTTGAAGCAATAAGTCGAGAGGGTGAGAACAACGCCCATAAAGTTGCAGAGGTAGCAGGTATAATGACTTATAGTTTGATGGTTGGCTTGAACCCATTAACTCCCAGGGTCTATACCGAGAAAGGTATCCCTGTCGCTATCTACGAGCCTCGTCTAGTAGACTCTCGATACCCTCCTGATTTAAATTCTTGTATATGATCTAATCGGCTGGGCCGGGGTAGCATAGCTTGGCTAATGCGCTGGACTCATGATCCAGAGGATTTCGGCACCAGCGCCCTAGTCCGGATAAAGACCATGGGTTCAATTCCCATTCCCGGCACCACGCCTGCATTCACGACAGATTACTCTTGTTATCTTCGTGAAGTGAAGCGTCTTGCTCCCACTACTATCTTTGATAAAGTTCGGGTGATTAGGAGACTTCAAAAGAAGGTGAATCTCTGGGATGTTTCTTCTGTTGAATCG
>JBFYNP010000121.1:0-17117 GCA_041304325.1 Candidatus Bathyarchaeota archaeon | reverse complement strand
ACGATTACGGCGTTGTGTTTCCTATTCACATCGCTGCACCTTTCCCTGAACCAGATATGGCAAAGGTTCTTCTGAGCAGAATATTTAAACGGTTTACGACCCCAGCCATCGCTCTCGCACCAAGATTCAAGACATGTAATGACCATGGATTAAGAGCTCAAGGTTTGAATTGCCCAATATGCGGTGGAGATTTAGAGATCTATGGATTGGGCTGGAGTGGTATCAAGACGCTTAAAGATATGAGTGCCGCAGAGAAGGAGTGGAATATATGCAAACCCTACGCCGTCAAAAGCGAGTAATTCCAGGGGCTCTTCCCATAGTAAAGTTCGAGAGGCTTAGTCTTATCGACTGGCCTGGGAAGCTTTGCGCTGTGATACATGTTCCAGGATGTAACTTCCGATGTCCTTACTGTTATAACGGCGAAATGATCATGGACTACATCCCAATACCAAAAATCCCCGAAAGCGATTTGATATCAGTTCTACACCCGAGAGTTACATTTCTAGATGGTGTTTGCGTAACTGGATGTGAACCACTCGTTCATAGAGAGCTCTTTGCATTCCTAATGCGCTTAAAATCAATCAAGACAAATGTTAAGCTAGATACGAATGGAAGCTACCCGAAGAGACTTATCGCTTTGATTATGAGAGGATACGTAGACTATGTGGCGATGGATGTAAAAGTACAACCTGAAAGGTATCGAGAAACTGTCCAATATAATATTTCAGCAGGGGAGGTCATTGAGAGTATTCAACAGATCCGAAGGAGCGGTGTAGATTACGAGTTTAAGACCACTATGGTTCCAGGACTCGTCTCCGAGAAAGACTTAAAAGACATAGTTATTCTTCTCGCAGGATCGAAAAGATTCACCCTTCAGCGGTTTAAGCCAGGAAATACGCTCTCAAAGGAGTACTTAGAAGTAAAACCTTATAGTGAAACAGAGATGAAGAGTTTTCTTGACTTGGCAACTCCATACTTCGGTGAAGTGAGGCTTATTTAGAGAACGACCGGTTAGACGGGGTTCTGCGACAAACCTCAGGTGTAAACCTGACTCAACACGTAGGTGTTAGCTTCGCCGGTCTCGGTAAGAACACATTAGGTCTAATATATACTTTTTTAAAATAATCATATTGAAGCTATTATGTATTTAGTTGTGACTATCGTATATTAGTAAAAAAACGATATTACACTAGTTCATTTTTAAGAAATAATTAAAGTCAATAGTCTAGGAGATACAGCGACCTCAATTATTGCTGCGATAAAAAGCATCGGTACAACTATTGTTATGAAGAACAAAAGTGCCATTTTTGCATCTCCTGAAAGAACTCCGCGTCCTCTTATCCTGTTGATGAATTGATAACCGAGGCTCATACCCATAGCCATACTTAGAATAATTGCCGGGATCTCGATTATTCCATGAGGTATAATCCCGATAAATGAAGCTAGAAGCGAGTATTGTCTTGAGAAAATAAATGCGAACCAACCAACCACGAAGCCGTTAAAGACAATAAATATTACTGGAGGAAGCGCAAATAATAGCCCAAGAATCATGAATAGGAAACTCTTGGAGACGTTATTATAAAAAATAAATCCGAATATCTCAAGCTCACTCATTTTAGAGGTGTCGGGAAATCCTTGAACGATCTGTTTAAGTGAGTCTCCAGATTGTGTGGGACCGAGATAAAACCCTACTATCAGGCTGAAGAGAAAGAGGAATGTGCATATGAGGATGATAGGAGCAAGCGTAGAAAAATACGAGATATATGCTCCAATACTTGTATTGGATGAGCTTCTCTTATCATTTTTCATTTATATTACTCCATTTTCTTTTCCTTTTTCCATGCAACCCTGACATCTCTTTCCAGAACAGTCTTCCGGTTATCTCGACGTGCGTTCTCAACAGCCGTCTCTGCTAAGTCTTGTGCATAAGCACCTACAGCTCGACGCATCTCCTCGGCCGCATCTTCGCTTATCTTTAAGTCTCCGAACTTCTTTATGAGGCGACGCATTGGAGAAAGGGTGAACTCTTCAGCCAACCTTCAGTCGGGTTAACCTGGTGTGCCCGGTTATTGACTCTTTCCTGTACTCTGTAAAGGTTTAAACAATACGGAGAAGGTAAATTAGAAAGGTACAAAAAAATGGCTGATGTTAAAGTCGACTGGAAGAAGTGCAATGGTGCAGGTATATGCGCTCAGATCTGCCCCATGAATGTCTATGATATGGTTGATGCGGACGGCGGAAAAAAGGCTAAGCCAGAGAGGGCATCGGACTGTATACTTTGCATGGCGTGCGTCAATAGCTGCCCACAAAGTGCGATCACTATAGAATAATTGAAATAACAATATAGATTTTAACCCGACTCCCTCTAATTGATCAAATGCTTAACCTCCTATTTGTAGAAGCCTCACTTGGATTAGTTCCGGGGAGAACTCTACGACATCCAGCAGTCACGAGAAATGCTAGAAGGGAGGGAAAAAAACCGGAGGAAACTCTCCTTGACAGAACTCTACACCATCATGCAATGCATGAACTTCCTGAGGGAGAGAAGAAAGGGCGCCCAGACATAATACATTTCTGTCTTCTCGAAGCACTCGGAGCACCTCTTAACCTCGAAGGTAACCTTCGCCTAGGCATCCATACACTGAACGGAGTTTCCATAGACGTTAACCCGGATGTGAGATTACCCCGCGATGGCTATAGATTCAAAACACTCATGGAACGCCTACTCATAGAGGGACAGATCCCCCCAGCGCCAGATGCACCCCTAATGAAGACAGAGCAACTTACCCTTCATGATCTTAAAGAAAGATTGAAACCAAGTCGAACCTTCGCATTGACAAGCCACGGAAAACCATTGAAGCTCGAACACCTCTGCAAGATAATGGCAGTAGAATCAAATCCACTCGCGTTCATTGGAGCTTACCCCCATGGAGAATACAGACCGGAGACACTAGCTGAGACAGACGAGCAGTATTCCATCTACCCTAAACCATTAGAAGCATGGGTTGTTACAAGCCGCCTGATATATGAGTACGAGAAACAAGTCTCAACAAATTAAAAGCTCAACAAACTCATCAAAATTTGAAACAACATCTTCACCTTTCTGTGACCCAGACCGATCAAGAAGAAAAGCCCGGACACCAATATTTCTAGGCGCTAGATAATCGAACTGTAGATGATCCCCAATGTGGATCATGTTTGGAGCCTGAATTCCTAGCTCAGAAAGGATCATTGTATAGAACTCTGAAGATTTCTTCACAGTTTTAAAGTCACTTGGAGCAGAAAAGACATGGGAGAATCGGTGACCTATACACTTAATCTGAACATCCAGAAACTCACGTATCGTATTAGAAGTAACCACTAACGTGTAACGGTCTTTTAGTATGTTGAGTACTCTAAATGTGTCGGGAAAAATATTACAATAAGGTTTCCTTAAGATAGTGAGTTCACGCCAATCTCCACGGAGATCGAATTTACTCCACCAATAGCCAATGTCATACCACTTTGGATCTCCTTCACCAATAGCTGAATACTCAGCCTGAACATGACACTTCGCTTCCTCAAACCCTATATGATGAACCTCACTATACAGGTTGGGTATGTCGACTTCCCAGATCTGACGGCTGTACATATGATCAATTAAGGTGCCTTCCATATCGAAGCTTATAGTTGTAACTTGGTTCATTGTATTAGATGTAGATATAGCGTTAAAGAAAAAAACTTTAACTAGTGCAGTCTATTTTTAAAAATAAATGTTTATAACATTTTAAGAAATGGGGTTTTGATCCTTCTCATCTGGAGCTTGTGCGACTTTAGGTTCCTGTTCCTGGAGTTGTGCTGCAGAAACTTCATCAGAATTCCTTAACGCTATGGACTCCAGTTCAGGTGGGAACTTAACCTCTACTTCTTCGGTTTTTATTGGCTCGATTTGTTTAACCTCGGGAGGGAAGAAGTTCATGATAAGTATAGCAAGGCGCTCTTGACCGCTATTGAAAAATCGATGAGGGACTCCAGCGGGGATGCTGATGACATTAGCTTCACCGACATTCTCCGTCTGGTTATTGGTCTCAACGCGGCAATTACCGTGCAGGATCACAGCGATATGCTCTCTAACATGGTCATGATATGCTGTATGGCCACCAGGCTCGATACGGAGCATTCTGCTGCTGTACGCTTCCATGTCGCTACGCTTGAGGACAATATCAACAGCTGTTACGCCAGTTGAGCCAGATTCCTGCTCTGGAATACCGGGCTCCTCTTTGAGCCGTCTAACCTTCATCAACGTGAATCAATACCTCATTCTGCACACCTGTTAATCATATTTATCCTCTCTTCTGCCCTGAAGGTTTATCCTGTTTGATGGTAAGGTTCAATCGGTGACAACGTTGAGCCTTCTTATAGGCACAAGCGGGTGGAGCTACGACGAATGGATTGGTCCCTTCTATGAGCGTAAACAGGGGATGTTCACTGCTTATTCGAAAATCTTTACAACGACAGAGATCAATAGCACTTTCTACAGTTATCCGACGGAAAAGCTTGTCCTTGGATGGGTTAGAACCGCGCCAAGTGGTTTCATTTTCTCCGCAAAGCTTCCTCAGTTAATCACTCACGATAAATGGCTAAAGATAGAAGACGGTGTGGAGGATGACATGTGGAGATTCATACACCTAATGCAACCTCTCTCAGAGAAGCTTGGCCCCATTCTTATTCAGCTACGACCCAAATTCGAATATGAACAGCATGTTGGAGATCTGGAGAAATTCCTTGAGATAATCCCTAAAAATCATGAGTGGGTCGTAGAGTTCCGTAATGAGAGCTGGATGCGAAAAGAGACCTATAACATACTCAATAAAAATAATGTAGCTTACGCAATAGTAGACGAGCCCTTACTCCCTTCAGATATCCATGTAACAGCAGACCACGCTTACATTCGCTGGCACGGTCACGGTAAACGGATCTGGTACGACTATGAATACTCGAAGCAACAAATAGAGGATTGGAAGCCAAAGATCCAGGAAGTACGGAGAAAAGCAAAGAGGACATATGGTTACTTTAATAACCATTTTAACGCTAACGCAGTCAAAAATGCTGTTGAACTTCTCCAAAGTCTCGGTGAAGTAACGGAGCCGCAAATCGCGTCGATGAACAGGATCAAGGAAAGCAGATCCGAAGTCAAGCGGCCAGTTGGAGTATTACCTCTCGAATCATTCAAACAGAAAGAAGAGGAACTGAGCATTGCTGATTTACTGATTAGATTCACAGATAGCGGAAGACTTGCTCGGGCTGAGAATATGGAGGATGAGATTAAGATCACCCGGAATACTCCAGAGATAATAGAAGCAGAAATAAAGAACTATAATATGACTCTTGATCTTAAAACAAAAAAGCTGAAGCATGACTGTGACGACTGGAGAAAAGGTGTTGACTCGAAGAGACTATGTAAGCACCTAAACAAGCTCTTCCTTAATCTCCCTCCGGGACAGTCTCGGAGGATACTTGAGAAAATGTGGGAAGATCGAGATAACTGGAGTTTTGAGTAGCTCTCCGTTATATCATGAAAAAGTGGTTTAAGTTACGTGGAACGCTACCTCGCCTTCGATCTCGCGCGCGATCTTGAAAATGAGATTCAGCTAACGAATTTAGGCTTTTTCTAGATCTAATCCAATCTTTTTGAGTGATACCTCGATCCTCTTTCGATCTGAGCCCTTTGAACTGTCTTCGATGAAAGCGTGATCAACGCCTTCAATCGTTCGTTCCACCATCTGTCGGATTAGATTGTCATCCAAGTGCTCGAATACGTATTTCGGAGCTATGTGACCGAATGCGTAATTCATCTCCATCTCTGAGTACTTTGGGCAATAGTGTCCTCCACCGAAACCTATCGCTGTAGGAGCCTTACTTTGAGCTTGCACTCCGTTGAGTATTCCCTTCGCCATATATCGACAAGCATCAAGATTCATCCATGCCTCAGGGTTACTTCCTACCTCTGCAAAGAACATTGGAGTAATAAACTGAGTCGGGGAGTGATGGGTCGCTTCTAAACTTACAGTAAATCCATCAGGGGGGCAACTGAGAAGTTCTAAATATACATTTCTTAGTGGATTCGCAATGACACGCTGTAGCTCTCTGGGGTGTCCTCCATAAACTGCTTCGCCGAAGTTACCTGTCGCATGGACGGTGAGCGTGGGTGTTCCACTTCTAGATGTATGTCGACTTGCTACTACATAGTATCCTATCCCAAGTTCATGAGCAATTTCATCATAATCAATTGGATATGGGTCTATTCCAGATGGAACTGAATCTTCTTCAGTTGGTACAATTGGGGAGTCGATTACTATAAGATATATTTCTGCTCTTCTTAATACCCCATCCCGTTTAGTTTCTTTAAAACCCATCTCACGGAATGCTGTAAGCATATTTTGTGCGGCGATATCGGTTTTCGATAAAGTGATAGCAGGCAAAGTCAAGTGAGACACCTATGCGAAACCGTATATACTTCTACTAGATTAAACTCTGTTCTCAATTTTATGAGAAGTTAATTAAAATTTTATTACTTTTCGATTGTGGATATCACTCTGAGGAGATTTCAGGGACATATTATCAAATACGCGGTGAGATCTAGAATTACTTCTTATCTATCCGCTTCTTATTAATAGATTGCGAGTAGGATGAGAGAAAGAATCCGAGTATCTCAAGGAATTTTCTATCTTGATTACTGAATGCATCAGGAAGTCTACTCTTTACCGCAATAACCCTGGTAGCATAGCCTTCGAACATTATGGGTACAACAATTTCTGATAAGAATGAGTCTTGGCTTTGTCCCTGTAACGATTTATCAAAATCTGGATCTGGGTTGATCTGTGATTCACCCATTTTTATTGCTCTATTTATTGTCGTCATTCCTTCGAGTGGCTGATCCACATCATTTGGAGTTGAGCTTCCTCGAGTATGTGCAAACTTTACTGATGCAGCCGATACATCGCCAATCCCTACCCACTGGAAATCGAGGGCTTCAACAATTGCATCTAAGGTTAAATCGTATATTGTTTCTAGAGTTTTTCCGTCAGCAATTTTGCTCGTGTAGCTATGGAGGACCATAAGTTTGGATCTTACATCTCGCTCAGAAGTTAGAGTCTCTTCAGTGATTCCTTTGGCTTGTACTAGCGCTTTCTCCGAGAGTATGCGTTCAGTAATATCTCGATAAAAGATGAGTGTAGCTGGCTTCCCAAGGTGATTGAGTTGTGAAATAGAGGCTTCTAGATATATTTCGTCCCCCATATCTTTCTTCATCTTAAATTCGACTAGTTTAGGTCCTCGACGACTATTAGGGCGCTCAGCTATTGCTTTCTCGACTCTTCGGCGTTCAGATTCACGAACCCAATCTATTGGGTTGAGCCCTAATATTTTTTCTGGGGATGAGATTTCTAAAATCTCCGCCATAGCTTGATTCGCAAATAGCACTTTTCCCCCCCGAGTGATGATCAGTGCATCTCTGCTGCTCTCGGCGATAGCTCTGTATAGTTCTTCTGAACGGTATTTTTCAACAACCTGTCGAATACTTTTAGCTAATACATGATAATGTCCAGGAGTCATTTCTTTTCGAATATAATCATCAACCCCTGCTTCAAATGCGTCTTCTGCGACCTCTTCACTTCCTCTCCCGGTGTATATTATGAAAGGTATTTTGCTTTTCTCTCGAACTCTCTTGGCTAAGGAAATTCCATCGATCTCTGGCATCTGATAATCCGAGACGATACAATCATATTTTTTGGAGAGCCAATCGAGAACTTGTGTTGGAGAGTTGGTAGATTCAATGATAAAAGTGGCATCTATCTCTAGCAAGAATTTTTTTAGAAATTCTAGTTGATCATCCTCGTCGTCAACGTGGAGAATTTTTATAATATTCTCGAGGGGGAATTCAGACAGCGGGAACCACTGGAGTTTTATCACAGTCGTTAAGGGTTATTATAGGTTTCACTCCATTCAGAACAATAATTGAAGTAAGAAGGAAATTTCAGTGTTCTAAAATAGGATAAAAATAGTTAAAGGAGAAATTAAGGTAATATCAGATTACCCATTACGCGTAATTTTCCTCCATCCACATACATTAGCGCAGCTGTATCACCTGTTTTATGAGTTAATGGTTTATCTAATTCTAGAGTAAGCTCTATCTTCCTAGTGTCCTGTGTGGGTTCTGCTTTGGATACTCGTGCTAGATTAAATTGCATCCAGTTCCCGATTTGGATGACCATTCCGATGTAGGGTGTGATAGACCAAAATGGGTTTAGTCTAGCTTCTGCAGTAATTATCTGACTATTTTTTATGGCTTTATTATTTGTTAGCACCGTTCCACGTGGAAGATCTTCAATTTCAATACCTTTGAGTGCGATTCCTACTCTATCTCCAGTTTCGGCAATATCGAAATCATCATCGTGTTTTTGAATGCTTCTGACTTCAGCTTTGCTATTTCCAGGGAAGGTTTTCAACACGTCATGCTTGTTTATTGTTCCCTCTCGGACAACACCAAGCGCGACGGTACCGATCCCTTTAACGGTAAATGCGTGATCTACGACTATTGTTCCGAAATCAAGGTGGACCATACTTTTAGGTTTCTCGGCAAGGGTGAATAGTTCATCCCTAAGAATTATTGGATCATCCTGCTTCACATTATACCGTTCAACAACTGTACCTTTGATAAACTTCGTAACATGGTCGGGGGTTATGTAGTTGCGGAGTACTATTGCACCATTTTTCGCCCCAACTGCATCAAGCATCAACAACACTTCGCCAAAGTACTGGTCCAGTTTATCGACTACAAAGAAGGTATAGTCCCCGAAAGAGGAAGCATAGAAAAGACTTGAGAGTTTCTCAGGATACCTACTAGGCTCCAGTATGCTGAGAGTAGTCTCGCCTTTCTTTGCATCATAGAACGTTATGTCTGTGTCAGTGCTCTTCTTGCCGAAGTTTTTAGAGTATTCTAAGGATCCAACGATTGCTACATTGAGGTTCGGCATAGTGGTGGGGAAATACGAGCCAGTTTATATGGCTTCTGGGAATATCCTTTAAACACGAGGCGTAAGTCATTCATTTAGAACATCTATGGGTAAGATAGATAAAGGTCAGAAGTGCAGTATCGAAGGCTGTGGAAAGGAAGCTACTCGAAGCGTTAATGCTGAAAAAGCTAAGATTGCATCCCTCAAATTCGAAGGAAAACACTGTTACGTCTGTGAAGAACACTATAAAGTGTATAAAAAAGGTACAAAGAAATTAGATCAGATAGAGAAGTGGCGTTACAGCGGTTAGCCGACGAATTTGGG
The DNA here is from genome assembly GCA_041304325.1 of Candidatus Bathyarchaeota archaeon. Classification (GTDB taxonomy): domain Archaea; phylum Thermoproteota; class Bathyarchaeia; order TCS64; family TCS64; genus UBA8941. The sequence goes on along the minus strand of JBFYNP010000121.1, from coordinate 7,800 downwards.
GCGCTCCTGTAAATGTCTCGGCAGTGGTAGAGGTCTCCAAGGTTTGTTTTCAGTCTTTTTCTTAATCTCTATTGATAGGTCGGAGGGATCCATATCATGCATCTTACCATCCTCGCGGACACGTACAGGGACCTTTTCTTGCCCAGCTTCCTTCTCTCCGATTACGATAATATAGGGAATCCATTCTTTTTCAGCGTCTCGTATTTTCTTTCCAACGGATTCTTCACGATTGTCAATATCGACACGTATTTTTGACTTAGTGAATTTATCCGCGAGGTTGTCTGCGACATTATGGTAGTCCTGCCCAACAGGAATTACACGAATCTGGGTAGGAGCAAGCCAGAGTGGAAGCGTTGGGCGTTTTCCTACTTTCATGTCGAAGGCTGCCTTTTCGAGGAGTGCATAAATGTCTCTCTCTATAGCCCCACTGGGGCTGCAGTGAAGAATTAGAGGATGTTTCGGCATACCGTCCTCGTCCATGAATTTGATATTATAACGTTCACCGTTCTCTACATCGATCTGGTCGGTACTCAAAGCAGAAGCCTTATCCAAGTTATCGACAAAATTTCTCTCCCACTTCAAGACAAAGTAGAAGAAGCGTTCCCGCCACATTTCAACAAGAACAGGTTTACCGTGGATCTTAACAAGCCCCTGAACGAACTCCTTATTGTCATTGTAAAAGTCCTCAGTGACACGGACGCCAAGCTCATAATCTGAGTTTTGGATTCCTATACCTTCAAGAACATCGGCACTAAATTTGAATCTCTTTACGAACTCTACCTTCGCCTGGTCGATGTTACGGCAGAATGCATGAACATCGGGCATAGTGAAGCTGCGAAGCCTACGAAGACCTGTTAGTTCCCCTTTCTGCTCTCGACGGAAGCTGTATCTTGTAAGTTCATAGAGTTTCATTGGAAGATTTTTATAACTAATGGTAGCATCTCGGCTCATGAGGAACTGCCCGAAACAGGCAGCAAAGCGGAGGAAGTATTTGTCATCATCTGATTCGATAACATACTGGCGTGCAGGGAACCTATCGAGATAACTCTTCAGAGTCGGGTGGTTGAGGTTATACATTATAGGTGTTTCTACTTCCATTCCACCATACTCCCCTATGCGACTTGAAACATACTCTTCAAGAAGTGCTTTGATCATTCGCCCCTTTGGATAGTATCTCATGTTTCCTGGGTCACTGGCTGGCTCATAATCAACTAGTTCGAGAGCCTTCATCATTGTAACGTGAGGGGGCTCGCTGTGGACGGTACGGTCTTTATTCACTTCATACCCAGCGAACTTTCGGAGATTATCAAATCCTTTAAAATCGAATTCTTCGATCTTGTTGAATTTGCCTTCTAGGTCCAGTATGTACCACTGGCTTCGAAGTTTATCCTCGTTTTTGAGGGCTTCTGAGATTACTTCCTGCTTGTTTTCCTTTTCAGCCATTTTTAGTTTCCTTCCGTAAAGCCGTTCCATCACTGATAATATATACATTCATAGAATCTTGTGGAGAATTTCTATTCAAGTGATGGGCCATTCGGCCTAAACTGTTTGGCGGGCGATCACCGCGTTCTCCTCTTTATATTAAATATCATAGGAATGATTTTAACTTTTGTACGTTGCAAGTTGTTAGTCACTTCGCAGAATAGCTTCTTTCACCACATAGGATCCACTGGTTCCATCCCAACTATTTTCCGCTCGAAGGACCTCTAGTCTTCTTTTGAGCCAAGGTGCGCTTAGGACTAGGCTTTCGTATTCACCTCCTTCTCCACAAATGTTGAATCCAAATCGGAGGCTTAGTTTTTCGAGCTCTTGGATAGCATCTATATCGATTCGACGACCTAGCCAAGACTTATCGAGGCCTGCGGCGGCTACCGATGAGAGGATGATTTCCATACCTGAATTTACTTCATCTTTAAGGAGTTTAGTAGGGTCGACTCCCCATAAAGGTGCTATATGTTGGATATTGAGATTTGAGCAGACAGCATTAATGCGATTACGCTGGTATGTCGAGGCGATGGCTCCGGTTACGATACCTTCGATAGGGATCTGAGATAGTGCTGATTGAAGGTCGTTAAGCTCCTTCTCTTTTTCACCTTGTGTGGGAATCTCAATTATTGGTTTCTCCCATGCTTGGGCTAGAAGGCGAGTGAGATGAATGTTAACACTATGGAACATCCAGCTATCTGAGCGGTGAGGAAGCATAGAGAACAGGATAGAGACATCGTGTCCGCTCTTTTCAGCGAGGTGAGTAGCATATGTGCTATCTTTGCCACCGCTAAAGAGGGATGCGAGACGCATGCCCATTAATTATTATTGGTAGTTTATCTCATTGACTCCATTTTGAATCGAAAACATGAGTTTTTAGTTACGTATATTAGTATTAAGAAAAAAATTAGAACAGTTTCAATCACTAATAGTTAATATAGTAAAAAATGGTTTTATTGATCCGTTTTCGGGTTTTTCGGATATTTTTCGTAACTCTTTTCATCGATGATTGTTTTTAAGTGCTGAATCACTTCCCAGATTTCAGTATAACTTGTATAGAGAGGAATTGGGCTAAGACGAATTGTATTAGGAGGGCGGAAATCTGGGATGACACCGCGATCTGCCAAAGCTAACGCGATCCTTCGGGCTTCTTTATGCTCAACCGCGACGTGCCCTCCTCGACGCTTAGGCACACGCGGATTCCCCACCGAATAGTTATAGGGATGTGTACTAAGAATTTCGTCAACAAGGAACATCATATAATCAGTAGCCTTGAGGGATTTCTCCCTGATTTTATCGATCCCAGCTTCAATAATCATTTTACTACTAGCATAAACTGGAGAGACGCCGAAGCCGATTCCAAGGTTACTACCGAGATGCCAAGATGATGCTGTTCCTGAGGGAGTGAACTCAGCATTGAAGTCGAATCTATTGTTAGGATCGTTTCCCCACCAAGTGGGAAGACCAGGGGTTTCTTTGAAGTGGCTCCTATGGATATATAATCCGCCAATTGCGCCTGTACTTCCATTCATGTACTTGTAATTGCACCAGAGAGCATAGTCCACATTCCATTTATGGAATTTATGTGGGATAACTCCAACACTATGACAGCAGTCGTAGCCTACGATTATGTTATGTTCATGAGCAACTTTCGTTATGAGTTCAATATCTAAAAGTTGTCCACTTACGAAATAAACGCTAGGGAGATGGCAAACGGACACCTCATCGCTCATAGTCGCTATGATATCTTTCTCATCGATGGTTCGACCGTCACGACTCTTAACTATGATGAGATCCTTCTCAGGGTCTCTTCCTTTGAGTCTTATCTGACCAGCGAGCGCATAAAGATCACTGCTGAAATTTAGCTCATCTGCTATTATCTTGGTTCTCTTACCTTTAGGTTTGTAAAAAGTTGAGATAAGAGCGTGGAGGTTGATAGAAGCACCTCCTGTTACGATGACCTCGTCGGGCTCAGCACCGATTATCTTTGCTTGAAGTTCTGCAGTCTTCTTATCGACTCCACTGCGTCGGGTTGAAAGGGTTTTCCACCTTTCAAACTCGGCGATCATTTCAGATTCAACATCTTTTGATGCAAGACCAAGGCTGTTACCGTCCATGTAGATGATGGGGAAGGGCTTTCGTTTTCCTGGAAGCTCTTTTGTGGGTATATAGAAACGTTTCTTGAAGACTGCGAGGGGATCCTCTTCGTCAAGTTTCTTTGCGTATTCAAGATTGATGTCGTTATTCATTTAGATCGTTTTATGTTTGGCTTTAAGCTTATATTATCTATCTCTAATATGAGTCTAAAATGTGACTGATTATCATTTTTACTTCTGCTAGCTTTTTTCATTAATGTTTTAAGCCCAATCAATATTTATTGGAATTTGTGGTCTGTATGAACCAAGTTATTGAGGTAATTAATAGACGCCGTTCCTGGCGGAGCTATGATGAGAAACAGGTTTCCAAGGAACTCGTTCAACTATGTATCGACGCTGCAAATGAGGCGCCTAGCGGTATGAATGGTCAGCCTTGGAGGTTTGTCGTTATTCAGGAAGCCTCTCTGAGGAAACGTCTTTTTGATGCTGCGTATCCGAAATGGAGAAAACTATATGAGAGGTTGATGAGTAACCCGGAAACTGCGATAGACGCCGAGAAATATGGTCGAATGGAGGATCCAGTCTTCTACAAAGCACCTACAATTATTTACGTCATTGGAACACGCACTATCGATTGTGCTCTCGCCTGCGAGAATATGATGATTGCCGCTGAATCACTTAACCTTGCTAATTGTTACGTCGTCTTTGGATCAATGATCAAAGACGACCCTGAGGTAATGAAGATTCTTAATCTCGGTGAAAAGGAGGAAATTTATGGGCCAATTCTCCTCGGTTACCAGAAGGGAACCCCTGAAACCCCTATGAAGAAGCCAGCTAAAATCCTGTGGGTATAACCTGATATTCACGCAGAGATTATACGCGCGAAGCCCTCATTGTTCAATATGCCTGATTATGATTTACTGATCAAGAATGCTCAGATATTAGATGGAGTAAAAACTCCTGCGTTTTTTGGCTCTTTGTCAGTGATTGGAGATAGGATAGCTGCTGTTGGCGACGTTAAGGGTGATGCGGGGCAGATAATTGACGCACGGGGACTCGTTGTCTCCCCCGGGTTCATTGATGTACATAACCATGGTGATCTAAGTATCCTTCATTACCCACGAGCTGAAAGCTTTCTCAATCAAGGAATAACAACTTTCGTTGGGGGTAACTGCGGTACTAGTCCTGGTCCATACGGGGAATATGTAGATCAAGCCTACTTCCTGTATGATCTATATTGGAAGTTAGCACCTGATATGTACTATGGAGAGCGTCTTCAACCTCTCGCGGAAGTGAATGAACTTCATAAAGAGATGTATGGATGGGAGATAGACTGGAAGACTCTCGGAGAATGGATGCAGAGAGTTGAGAAAAAAGGCACTGCTGCAAATTTAGTTCCTATCGTAGGTCACGGGGATATACGGTACCTTGTCTTAGGTCAGGACTATCGCCGGAAAGCAACAAGGAAAGAGATCTACGCGATGGAGGACCATATCGGTAAAGCAATGACAGACGGATGTAGGGGGATAAGCGTCGGACGAGATTATAATCCAGGCTATTGGGCTGAGGTTTCGGAACTCATTTCATGTGCTGAGATTTCGGCAAAGTTTTCAGGAATATACACAAGTCACAGCCTCCGTACCGGTCTTCGGGAAGATTTGCGCCCAGGGGATCCTCAACCACAAAAAATAAACGGTATTTTAGAGGCAATTGAAGTTGGGAGAAAAGCGAAGCTTCCTGTAGAGATTAGTCACCTCAGCGCTCTATATGATGTCTGGCCTTCAGGGAATGAACTAATGGCTGAGGCTTCTGTAAAAGCAACTCTAGCAGTTATTGATAAAGCTAGATCAGAGGGACTTGACATCAACTTCGACCTCATCCCGAATACTACTGGGGGGATCTATTCTATGCCATATTTAGCAAGTGCTCTGCTTCCTTGGCTTCGTATCGCTGGAGGTTTTGAACAGTTTGCTAAAGCCCTAAAAATGCCTGCATTCTGTGAAGAGATTAATAAAACCATAATGTCGGGTAAGTGGTATAGTCTCAACCCTAATCTCACTCCGCTCTGGGCGATGGGACCCACCATAATTGAAAGTAATGAGGAGGGGTTTATAGGAAAAACTGTCCAACAAATCGCTGATGACGCCATAATGAAACCTTTGGATGCACTTATGGAGATTATTCGCATTGATCCCTATACTAAAGCGGAAGTTAAAGGGAGTGACTCCAATTTCCTCAGGTTAGTAAAGCATCCTGCTGCTATGATTGGTATTGATACATTCGGTGTAGATGAAAAATGGGAGATAAAATCACTCCCAGGGATTTTTCCAAACGAGAACACTTATGGGGGTTTTGCTAGGTATCTACGTCGATGCGTCAAAGATACCGCAACTCTTACACTAGAGGAGGCTGTAAGCAAAATCACGAGCACACCTGCAAAGAAGTTCAGGCTTACCGATCGAGGCATACTCAAGGTTGGTGCTTATGCTGACATCACCATATTTAACCCAGAGACAATTACCGACCGAGGAGACACATTACATCCCCGAGTTTATCCCAAAGGAATAGAGTATGTATTTGTAAACGGAGAGCAGGTAATTAAAAATGGAAAGCATACTGGAGCGACTCCTGGAAAAATCCTCCGCCTTGAGAATAAAACTGACTAGGTCAGGCTTAAATCGCTACGTTGAAAATCCATAACGATCAATATGCGCGTACTACAGCTTCACTGTAGCGATTTCAGCTACCAGGTGAAAAAAGAAACCCCTGTCGCAGAACAGCCACCTAACCCAAAGGAAGAACAACTTAAGGATGTTCTTGTTTGTCTCACATGCTTTGAGAAGCAAGATGAGAATAAGATAGAAGAAATTATGAATCTATATATCCAAAATATCAAAACGGATACAAGTAGGATTGGGACTAAACGAGTTCTCATACATCCCTATGCTCATTTAAGTAAACAGCTAGGCTCCCCTCGGCTTGCGAGGGATTTCCTAAAAAAACTCCAAGAAAAACTTATAGCTGAAGAATTCGAGGCGCACCGGAGCCCATTCGGGTGGTATAAAAGTTTCACACTCACCAACATAGGCCATCCACTCGCTGAATCATATCGAGAATATTAGTGAGGGACAAATAATACATTGAAGGTGAGAAATTTACTCACAAACACGAGGTATCTGTAAATGTCAACGGTTAATTGTGATTACCAAAAACTCGTCGAAAATTACTATAAGTCTCCAAAGGTCCAGGAGGCGTTTAAAATCGTCGAGGAATCAAGAACGGAGCTAATAGAAGACTGGAAAAAGCTCGCTAGCACCTACTCTCCAAGTGGAAACGAGAAACTCCGTGCCGAATACTTAGTTACAAAGTTCAAAGAATTCGGTTGTAACCACACTTACATCGACAGAACTGGAAACGCTGTTGCATTATTCGACTCAAGAAAGCAAGGGCCAAATACAGTATTTCTCGTTACTATGGATGACCTGAAAACTGTTGCTGAATTAGTAAAAAGTTGGGAAAAACCCAGAGAGTTAAGAGAAGGAAAGCTGATTGGTCCTGGAACAAACATTGGTTCAATCTGTACCACGGGTCTTATACTTGCTAAACTATTCGCCAGAGGTGACTTTAAGGGACGCATCTACGTCGTCGGCTGCACCGAAGAGGAGACGGGATTCGCAGGTACTAAGGGTTTTCTCTCAGATCATCCTGAAATAAACTATGTAATAGACATTATGGGAGGTTATGGGGGAATAAGCTACGGTGCTCTCTGCATCAGATGGATGAAAATTCACTACAAGGGATCGGAAGCTCATACTCTCGAAGGCCCAGGACCTAATGTGACTAAAGGTGTAGCGAAGTCGATTCAACGAATGTTCGCAATTCCGTTGCCACCAAATAGTTTTTTGAATATAAGCATGCTAGGTGCTGGAACTGTTTTCAACCACCGTGGGGATGATGGGTGGCATAGTGTTGATCTCCGAAGTTTAGACCAATCGTTAGTGGAGTCTATTACTGAACTAATCAAAAGGTCCGCTGAGGATGTAGCTAGAGAAGAAGGACTGGAAGCATGGTTAGAATTTATTGTCGATACTCGAGGAGGTCAGATACCAGGTGCTAGAGACTCCCCTCTAACCCGAATCGCAGAAGAGTCGGTAAAGATCTTAGGGAAGGAACCACGTCTTAGTAACCGTGGAAGCTGTAACATGAACGCAGGCATCGC
>JBFYNP010000120.1:0-2967 GCA_041304325.1 Candidatus Bathyarchaeota archaeon | reverse complement strand
TTGATGCCACGAGGGAGATCTATCTCTCAGCTCTTGATCTCATGAATAACTACGGCATATCCTCCATCTTTGATGCAATATATGCTGCCACTGCTTTAACGGAGAAGGTGCCAGATCACACCATTATTTCAACAGATAAGGTGTATGACAGAATTAGTGGAGTTAAGAGACTGGATCCTAGAGAGCTCAAGATTTAGTCTCATGATCCCGCTCCAAGGAAACGATGGGATTTAGACGTGCGCCCTCATTAAGATATATATGAGGTTCTTCGCCAGGTGATTTACGAGAACCATGGGCGTTCTTTCCTGAATTTGGTCGAGGAGGATGTTCGCACGCTCGTATTTATCAGTGTTTTAATTGAAGAATCGATCCACTCGCAACCTTACATACCGAGTTGTCACTGAACCTGTAAGTCGCATCCAGATTTGAAACGTAATCTAGATATCACCTGAGAATACTTGAGCTACCGCGCGCGTCACTCGAGTTCATGGAAAACGTCGTCCTACCCTTCGCTGAGATACTTAAACTTGGCCTCCCAGAATACCTTACCTCCACCCAGATAATCATGAAAACACACCTAAAACCATCGGATGCCCTTCACATCGCCTCCATGAGACTAAACAACATTTCAACCATCGCATCCGAAGATAGAGAACTCGATAACGCGGAGAATATCAATCGAATATGGATCCCAACAAATTAAACACGTTAAATACATCAAACCGTTTCGCTTGTCAGAGTTTTTTTATAGCTCTATCGCGCACGCGGTTGAACGTTAGATGCGTGCAGAGAAAATCAAAGATGCTTTTAGGTTAATGTTTATTATCTTAAAAAACATGCATTAAAGTGATGATAGTTGCATTCATCAGAGATACACCAAACTCGTTGTACCTCAATATTGCTTCTATTATTGATATTAGCCACATCCGCGTTTTACATCTATGCTTCATTAATAGAATATCCATATGGATATGGCTTCATCAATTTACCCAGTCTGAATCGAATTCTATTGTACAATGGAGTAGTGACCATATTATTTCCTATATGCGTTGCCTCAATTAAAAAAGAGGATATGGGTAGACAGTGGTTTATGAAAAATTTATTAGTAAATTACATTTTAATTGGAATTGCTTTGATATTGATAAGCTACACAAATTTTCTAAACCTTTTCGATGAGGGTACACTAATTTAAACACTTAAATGCGTTAGCGTTAATGTGAACCATCCGCACGCGCGTGTGCTGACATCACATGGTTTCTAATTAGTGTCTAAATAATTTAGGTTTGGCTTTTAGCAATAATTTTATCTCTCTTATGCTCATTACCTCATCCTTGATGGATGTAGGGTTCTGCAAATCGCATATTGAGAGAAAATTTCCACAGCTCAAAGTTGGTAATATTCAACCACTTCAGCAGGGGTGGGACAGCTACGCGGTGGAGGTAAACAATGAATACGTCTTCCGATTCGCCACTCACCCCAACGTTATGACTCAATACAAGAAAGAGGCGTGGCTACTCCCAAGGTTAGCGAAAAATCTCCAGCTGAGAGTCCCTGACCCCCTATTCATTAAACTTGAACCACCTCCACCCCTCTTCATAGGGTATAGATTCATACCAGGAACACCCCTACGTTCAGCTGACATAACAGAATCTACGTTTAAATCATATTCAGATCAGCTGAAAAGCTTCCTTAGTTCCGTAAGTTCATTCCCTATTCAGGATGCCCAAAACGAAGTCCCTATTCTAAATGGAGATAAATGGAGGCAGAAATATGCAGAATTTAACGAAGAGATTAGTATTCATCTCTCCACAAAAATCGAGGGCAACATTTTAAGGAATATAAACGAGGTTTTCGAGGAGTTTCTAGGAGAAAAAAACTTCAATTTCCAACCCAAACTCATACACAACGACCTCAGCTCAGATCACATCCTTCACGATGAGACCACAGGGCTGCTCACAGGTGTTATCGATTGGGGAGACTCAGTCTTCGGTGATCCAGCCTTCGACTTAACCGGTTTACTCGGTGACTATGGTTCAGGTTTCTGTACCAGTATTCTTCAGGGAGTGAATGGATCCGAATCGATGCTCAAAAGGGCTGGATTCTACCTGAGGTTGATTCCCTTCTACAAGGCTCTTCATGGGTTGGAGGTAGGGGATAAGGGAAAACTCGATGAGGGTTTAAGGCTTATCTCAAGGGAATTCTCGAAATAGCATGTATTCCTCATAACTCAGTCGCGCGCACTGTTTCACACACGCTTAACGTTCAACCTATACTCAATGGAGAGTATGTTTGGGTTGTATATTAATTTCTAAACAGGCAAACGCGCGGAACTGAGTACACTAACTGTTTCTATGTTTTGGGAAACAGTCTCTACAGTACACTGGGCGACCCGCTGTCGGCTTAAAAGGAACTTCTGTTGCCTTACCACAATCCGAACAAGTTACCTTCGTTACCTCACGGGAGCGTTCTACTGGTCCTTTGCCAGGTATTCTTTTATCCATATATACTACCATTTTTTCATTTCACCGAGTATAGGTACCCCTGAGGCATCCTGTACCTAACATTGCCTGAGATGCTAGCGGTTAAAGCTATGTTATTTACAGAGATGCGTATGCTTCAAATGAGCAAGAGCTTGGATAAAGACACGCTCTGACTTTTCCCTAAATTGGTTTAAGGTGGTTTTAAATGGTCTTAATTCCCCCCTAACGGATTTGAGGGCAAACCCGGGCGTTTCACTTACCCCGCACCTTCTTACAGAAACCACTGCGCGCATTCAAGAGATAACCCCCACAAAAACCTAATAATTAAGATAAACCAGCTCAACCACAGGTGGACTAGTATAACTCTTAAACTCAAAATCGGGAAAAAAGGCAACATCATACTACCCAAATCCATCAGAGAGAGCGTCGGATTAGAAGAAGGCGACACAGTCACCGTAGAAATAGGCGACGGCATAACCCTAACACC
>JBFYNP010000119.1:0-16504 GCA_041304325.1 Candidatus Bathyarchaeota archaeon | reverse complement strand
AGGCACGGGAGCGTGGTCTAGCTTGGTTAGGATTCGTGCCTGGGGCGTACGAGCTCGTGAGTTCAATTCTCACCGCTCCCACCTATATTTGAACCACTCCCACCTATAGGGAGTCAGGTTTCCGGAAGAGCTTCACTCCATCCATCTCAGTCACATACTCGTAGCCTTTGGTTATGAGTTCCTTCGCCTGCTCAACAGTTCTCGCTTCTCTGGAGTCGTATATATGCGTGCGATTGTGTTGGTGAGTTTTGGTGTCAGCTGTTTGTTTTGTGTCTAGTATGTGATGCTGTGTTAAATTATGTCTTGGTGAGATTCCTGAGATGGTGTAGATCTTCTTTTATGAGGATTTTCTAAACGGCTAGTACGAAATTGCTGATCTCTCATAGTTAGACGTAGCAACATAAACGCATGCGTTATCTATTTTATTAATTTCTTAGCAATAAAGACGCCGAGTGCACTGAAAAGAATAAGCACAGCATAACCAATCAAGAAATCCAAGTCAAAAGTGAACGAACCATCGAGTACAAACACAATTGTGGCGCACATAACCGAGTAGATGGCTGAGAGTTTAAAGTCCTTAGAGAAGAACCCTATCAGCATTGGGAACAGGGCCATGACAGAGATAGCCAGTATTATTCCTAGAACACCCATACTCATGGTCCTTAAATTCATGAATGATATATAGAGTGCAACTATAATGTAAAGCACTATGGTAATGATTAGCGGTTTGTTTTCTTCCTTAAGTATTTGCTCCATTACGAGTCACGATGGAGATTAACCACACGAATAATTTAAAATGAGAGGCGCATACATCACGCGCGTGATTGGTGCATTCTCCATTAAATCAGATTTATATGAATTTTAACCACGCGCATTTAGTCACTTTACCTGCGCGCTCGCATCCGAATAACCTATCTTCACTTCCACCTGAGTAAATAACGAGATGAATATTGAAAGAATGGATAACTGATAAATTACTGATGACTATGCACGCGCGATAACATCTTTGTCGGGATATTATTTCACGTTGGTTATTTAGTCGAGTTATTTTCAAATATCACGGTTTTCTGAACAGGTAGATGCCCCACCCCATGGTGTCGCGACCCCAGCAGAGGTATGTCATCTTACTCTTCTCAATAGCGGCGAGTATCTCGAGATTGTCAGGATCCCCGGGGTTATCCCTGAGATAGTCTTCGACCGCCCACCAGTGTAGAGTCTCGTATTGATCCCAGCCGTCGTGGTCCCCATCTACGGTGTAGAGACACTTGAGTCCCAGCTCCTCGCCCACCTCTACGTTCTCTCGGTGGCTTCTAAACGAGTCGCGGGTCATTCCCTCGGCTGCGAGGTACTCTGGGCTAGGCGCTTTGAGCAAGTGGGGTTCACCGACGAGGATATTGCCTCCTGGTCTAGTCATCCTAAAGAGCGCCTCAAGGGCACCTCGATGGTCTCCGTAGACCCAGCTTCCGCCAAGACAACAGCTCAGGTCGAACTTGGTGGTAGGTTTAAAATCTGCTCCATCCATAAGGTGGAATACTAAGTCAGCGTTAGGGACTCTGGCTGACTTCTTCTCATTGCAGTGGTCTATGCAGTAGGGTGACTTGTCTACTCCTACGCCTCTGACTCCATATTTCTCGACGAGTTTCACCAGAAGTGTCCCCTTTCCGCACGCGATGTCGAGAACACTGCCCCCTCTCTGTATGTTTAGTAAGTCGATGAGTTTGTTGAGTTTTTCATCTGTGACAGGATTCATTATCTCCTGATACTTGTGGAGTATCTCCATCAGCTTCCAGAAATCCATGTAGGTTCCAAAAAGATGGAACAGATAGTCGAATAAACTTTACCATAAGAGAAAAGAATAGTTTAAGCGTCTGTCTCGCTACCTCGCCGTATCCTCACTGCAACGCCAATTTTGAACGACTTCATCTCCTCAGGTAATAGAATCGCCTTTCCGACGCCTCTCACACCCTGTTTTGAGGTTATGATGACGTCGAGCACGAGACTATAGATAATCATCCGTGTTCTTAGGTGGGCTACACCAAGAGAATGGCAAAAATCTTATCCTCACTTCCACCCGATAGTAACCAAAGGTACGTGGATGGCTGATTTGAAAGATGATATTCTCCGACTCACTCAATTAACTCTTCTATTAAACGGCACGGGCGATCTAGTTCTCGGATTAAGCCTACTGGTAACACCGGAACATCTAGCCCAACTGTTGAACTTTCAATACATGCCTGAGGTACAGTATCTAGCAGGAGGATGGGCATCTCTACCTTGGCTTTAGGTGGTTGGCGTATCTTTGCTAGCAGGAGGAATAATGTAAGATATGTTAGTACGACAGTTTACTTCGGCTTGTTTGAGGGAGGTTTGTTGAGTTTTTTTGGGGTTTTAATGGTATTCTTGGGTAGGTTGAGTCTTCAACAGGTTTCTTTAGGTCTATTATTCTCTATTTTTTTCTCTCTATTGTATGTGGTTTGTTTATGGAAGAGTGGTTAAGGATTGGAGTTATCCTTGTTTGGGTTACGAACATTACCATTTCTTTACTCACGCGCTTTGATACAGCCTCTTTTTATCATGATATTGCGCCCTAGGCAATCAATTGTACTGTCTTTGGGCTACAGTTTCTGTTTCATAAATGATTGAGATATACTCCTCTTTCAATCCATATCCATTTTCGATCATCTCAATAAATCTCTGTGCAAACCGAGTCTCGTGAGCGATGGAGTTCTGTGAGGCGCGCGTTAATCAGCAGCATCGAAAGCTTGTCTGATCCAAGCGATCAGCTCATCATCTACTTGCGAAGGATCACTAACATTAACCTTAAACTGGCACATCTCCCCTGGAGGCATACTCACCAGCCGATCGGTAGATACGAGCGTTTTCGAGTTAATCCCCACCTCAACCCGCGACTTAGTAGCAGGACCGATCATAGCAAACTGTCTTTTTCGGCGCAGGCTGACATAACCCTTCTTCGGCACAACATCAAACTCGCCAAATCGGTTAATCATCGCCATTAAAAGGTCATGAATTGGTCGCAATTCAGCCTTAGCACCCGAGTAGATTTCATCCAACACATTTTCAGTTGAAGATTCCTTAGCCTCAGCAGCGCTTTGCCCATCAGATTTTAGGGCAAAGTGAATCAGCATTGTGGCGTCGCCATAACCTAAGCTAAGCTCGTGCATTAGCATCTCGCGAATTTCACCGTGTTTGGTGAGGCTGGTGCGCTGTATTAAAGCTGTAAGTTCGGCCATAGATTTGCCTGTCTTGGTCAGGATGTTCTTTAGTTGGGTATCTCGAGCTTTATCTAAGCTGCTCATTGATCTATTTCATCTCATGGAAGATGTTTTTACGGGAATTGATGAAGCTTATCCTCAAAGGATTTAACTTTATCATGAATAGAAGACAGAAATTACATGACGCACAAGCGCGCAACCAAAAGAGTTGCTTGCGTTATCGCAAACGCTAAATATGTAATTTTAAAGCATCTTCAAATTTCAATAATTGGTTTTTTAGTCTCTAAGTTTCTTTCCACTCACCCTTCCCAAGATGCGGATCATGTATCCACTTTTCAGAAGCTTATGTAAGAGTTCACCACGCTCCGTTTTCCCAAAGAAATAGTTCCTTCCCTCCCGACGCTCTTCAAGTATCTTATCAACCAAGAAAAACCTCTCAATCCATACACCAAATTGAGCTTCATTCCCAAGAACCTTTATTAAATCCCACTTAGTAGCCTCCTTGTTATCTTCAACACAATCTAGAATCTCCAGTGCTATCATTGAGGGTGTTCGACGAGGAGGCATCGTTGATCCCTAACCTGAGTCTATTTTACTTTGTAATGCACTTAATTTATCGTACCGGGCACGTAGCTTTAACCACTTCCTGATTAGCAGCGAGGCATTGCCAACCATTATGCTGAAGATTATGAAGCTTGCTGCTAGGTATCTAGTTTCTAGTTGGCGTAGAAATGCGATCAGTATTGCAGCTACCCCTATCGTCACCATTAACATGGCGCTGAAAGCTATGTAGTTAATCATGTCCTTGATGTCTTTTATTAGATCCCGGGAATCTAGGGTAAGATCGTGGAAAATCTCGTTCCATTTCGTTAACCTCTCATCAATGTTCTCTTTCTTGGTCATGTTATTCAAACATTATGAGCTTTGACGTAAAGATAACTGTTATTCTGAAAGAATCATCGTCGATTCTTCCAGATGAATCCATTTGAGAAAAGGGTTAGATCAACAGAGGCACTCTCGTGAGCGAGGTTTTAGCTAATAATTGAGTACTTCAGCTAGATGGATCACGAATCTGATGGGTGACCATGAGAGAGTCAACTTTGTGAAAAATCCTGATAATGACGGGTATACCAATTTTCTAAGTGTCAGATAGGCTATGCATATCATGTTCATTTTGGTGTGCTTTCAATCTGAATTAACTAGTAAACTCGATCTATAATATTTTATATACAACATGGCTTTAACGCCAAGCGTGATTCGATGACGAGAATAGAAGAATCAATCGATATCAAAGCTTCTCCTGAAAAAGTATGGATAATGATTGCTCATGCGAAACTCCCCGCGTGGTTTGATTTGTTCAAGAAAGTTGAGTTGACCTCCAAAGAAGACGATAAAATTGGTGCAACTCACCATATGACTAGCGAACTCTACGAAATTGTAAAGATTGAATGGGATGGCGAAACAACCGATTGGATAGAAAACAAAATGTATGCTTGGAGAACGATCGGAGGACCTTTCACAGGGTTTGGCTCAATGGTTTTAACTCCAATTGACTTAGGAACCAGATTTTCTATAACTATGGATTATGAGATCCCCTATTCTTTTCTTGGCAAGCTGATGGATAAGTTGTTGATTCAGGAAGCGCTTGAAAGTGAGTTTATTGAAGGTCTCAAAGAGCTTAAGATTTTATTAGAGAAATAACTCCAAATATTTCCATAAATTTACGTTAACACTTGCATATATGATCTAGTAATTTTTAGATTTGAGTCGTGCGTTAAATTACTCTACCTTTTTTCCACATTGTGAACAATAGATGCTGTTTGCAGCTAAGGAGTTGCCACAATATTTACAGAATTTTGGTTTATGAACCTGATTAAGAGTTGGAGTGGGGGCATTCGTGGATTTTTCTGTGGTTTTTATTAGTGTTTTTACTGTTGGATTTTTTTTCGATATTTTTTGGAGAATAGCGTTTACCATTTCTTGCTTGCTCCCATCGGAAACAACATTCATAAGAGGCTCAACTACGGGTTGGCCAATTCCGATAAGCACATTAGCAGCAAATGGACTAGCATCAACGCTTCCTAACAGGTCTATTAGGTTAGGGATATAAGGTTCTAATGTAGGAGCTCCAAAATTCAGTAAAGTTACACCCGCGATTGCGCGAGTTTGTGGGATTTTGTTAGTTAAGGTATCTATTAAACCGGGGATTATTATTTTAATAGTATTGTTTTTCTTCCTCCCGATCTCGTTTAGAGCTGCAGATGCAAATGTCTTTTTAGATTCATCGTCTAGAGCATTTAGTAAAGCAGGTATTGCCGGTTCACCCATTTCACTTAATATTATCACTGCGTGAGCATTCCGACTTGGGTCTCCAAGAACATCAATGAGTTGAGGGATAGCTGCTTTACCAAACGCTTTCAGTGTACGGATTGCACTCATTCGTGCATCCGCGCGCGCAATTGTACATCGTCGCGAACATCATGTACTAAAAGATAAATAAAGGTTGAATGCCTATATTTTTGGATCAATTATGCCATGTAAATGCAAAGTCTGTGGGGAATCCTTTCCAAGCGCTAAACAGAGAGATACTCATGTAGCAAAGGCACACCCAGAGAAAAAGCCATAGTAAATAATTTCAGTGCCTAGGTTTTAATATCTTGGTAGTATACCTCGGCGTCCAATATACACTTTTTTTGGGATATAGCTGATAACTCTTATTTTTAATGTGCTTGACTCGCGAAAATAAGGATAAAAAAAGCAGAAATTATGGAGCTGCAAATCGTTTCGGATTTTCATCAAATGTTAGTTTGTGCTTTTCGCAGCAAAAGTAGTATTTCTTACCTTTATGATCGCTTTTCCATTTCGTCTTCTTTTCATCTACCATCTTACCACAGATTGGATCTTTCTTCATTTAATCCAAGTTAATATAGTCGACTAACTTATAGACTCTTTTTATATTGTGCATACGCTAAATAATATTATCCTACACCTAGACATAAAAAGGCTGAAAAACGAATCAACTATTCAATATAAAATTTGATGCGTTAAATCTGGTTATTTTTTATCTTCTTGGATTTTTCTGAATTCGTTTTCAAGAATGCTCATCATTATCCCGTCGCTGTATTCGTTGTCGAAAATATACGCATCCCTTTCGACACCCTCCTTCTTGAATCCTAGGCTTTCCCAAAATCTCAGTGCCCTCATGTTGTGACCGATCACACCTATCGAGACTCGATGAAATTCCAATTGTTCAAAAGCAAAGTTAAGTAATAGATGACCCACTTCAGTTCCGTATCCTTTTCCCCATTCATCTTTCTCTCCGATTATTATGGTCATGTTCGTGCTTCGCCAAGGTTTGAACATTCTCAGCAATCCTGCCTCCCCTATCACTCGGTCACTCTTCATTAGAACAATGACAAACCAAACCCGATCCTCATCCGCGAGCATTTCTCGGTACCATTTCTCGGTGTCCTCTAGACTCATCGATGCAACTTCACCGATCAGTCTTCTAAGTTCAGTGTCATTGGACCACCTCTGAATGTAAGGCAGGTCATCTTTGATGAAAGGTCTGAGAAAAACTCTTTCACCGATAAGTGGTTTCCTTTCAATAGTCTTCATCGGTCTGCCTCCAATTTATTCGGTTAACCAATACAAAAAGCTAATTTAAGTTCGTATAATAATTTTCTGTAAGTGGGTTGGTTTCATTCGGGATAGCTTCTTTAGTCAGTGACAGAGGTATTCAACTTACTTGAAAAAGGAGTAAATAATATTGGCTCTTCACCTAAGAAAAGCAAGATTAGAGGACAAAAACAAGGCCGTTGAGGTTGAGCTAGCGGCGATCCCCGGCATGGGATACCTGACTTATGTCTATGATGATTGGTTAAAGGAGACGGTCGGCGATCTAAGTGTCGTCGAGTACGAGGGAGAGATAATAGGAGTTGGCAAGTACTCGCGGCTACCCGATGGCTCAGCGTGGTTAGAGACTCTGCGTGTCTCTCCCCCTAAGCAGGGGATTGGAGGTGGGAAAATTCTCTACAATCACTGGGTAAAGCGCGCTGCGGAGCAGAGCGTGAAGTACATGGCGATGTATACGGGGATCACCAACGTGAAGAGCAAAGGTCTCGCAGAGCGGTACGGGCTCCGTGTCAGAGGCACCTATGAGGAAGGCCAGATGCCCCTCAAGGAAGTGTCGGTTGCGAAGAACACACCAGCGTTCCGCGTTGTGGAGGACACTGAACACGCGGTAGCGCTTGTGGAATCCATGAGAAGCAAGTGGAAAGGATTCATGTCTCTCAACAGAACATGGTATAGGATCAACGAGGGAAACTGCAGATGGCTCGCTAAAGAGGGGATGGTCTACGAGGACCCTATGACGGGTAGCTTCATGGCTCTTGGTGCACGCATGATGCCCTGGCAAGCCCTCAATATCCCGGTGATGAGTGGTGATTACGAGTCTTGTCTACGTTTCGCAGTTAAGCTGGGGCAGGAACGGAAGGTGGAGCGCCTCAACATCATCTACCCACCGGATGCATCGGATATCCAAGAAGCGATAACTCACTTCGGCTTTAAGGTCACATCAAGTAGCCTGATCACGATGGGTATCGATCTCTAACAAGGCGTATATGAGGAATATTTTGTTAACCATTATATATAAGAAAGGTTTTCAAGCGTACACTATCTTAAATTATGAAGTATATGTCAGGATTTCTTGATGAGAATTTTGACAAACTAATTCTTCTATGCATAATAATGTTTCTCATAGGAATTGGGTTATCAGTATTATCTCAGCAGTCTGTTACGGTTAAAATACCTTATGAAGCTTATGTTAGTCAAAAAGTCTCTTCGACACTTGTAGAAGCTCAACTATCGTCAACAGGAATTTTTTATTTTCAGAATCTAGGTTTAGTTAAAGGAGATGTAATTAGTATTCATTCATCGATCTCTGAAGGAACATTATCTGCAACCGTCAATAGTACCACTGGATTCATCGTTGATTCTCATGATGGTTACATCGTTGATTCTCAGGATAATATTAAAACCGTTGATCTAAGGGTAACTATTCCTTCTGAAGGAAAATATTCTGTTGAAGTTAGTCGATATCGACCTAGCGTTGACGTGGTGTATCTCAATAAAGTTTATGCGGATGTTTCAATTATGCTCGAAACAGTTCAGATGGTTAAAATATTCAAGTTTATTGATGATGTTCAGTATCCGAATAAAAGTATTGAAGGGTATGGGTATGGGGTTGTTGTGTTATCAGGAATTTTTGTGGCCTCACTTTTCATAGCTAGAAAAACGAAGTTAATAAAAATTTTATCAGCACGATTTTTTTCAATATATTAAGACATTTTACTTTTGAGCTCCAAGGATAACAGATGCGCTGATCAACAAAGATACGAGAGAAGAAAACGGATTTTATGCCTTAACCTTATATTTCTCGTAGAGTCTCTTCAAACCTGCCTCAAGTTCTTTTTGACGATTCTCCTGATCGAAAGGTGAAAGAGCCTTACAATCATAACCTACAACCTCCTTCATATACCCGACATTTTCATCACAAAAAATCACCGTTCCATCTGGTTTCACGCTTTCAATCCCGTCAATTCGACCGCCCTCTTCATTAACCTTAATCGCCTCATCGAGACTAATACCGGGAAGAACCAACTCCGCGCCTTTCTCACTCAACCTACACGGATAAGCACCGGGTAAACCATTAGGTCCGGCGACACTTGCACATATCTCTCCAGTGTTATAGTAGATGGCGAGGCAATGCTTCAGAAAGCTACTGCTTGTCCTAAACTGGTCTACAAGTGCACTCGGCGACTGAGTAGACTTACCGTAGCCAAAACCCTGGTACATCTCCACGAGCTTCTTATGGGGGTATTTACCTGTGACATCTTCACCGTCGGCTATGATCTTATACCACATAGGTCCATCCATCCTGACCGTGTAGTAGGTGCCATGGTGCCCGACACCGTATACAAAGACTTCTCTAAACGGTATTTTCATGTCTCTCGCGATGAGGCGGCGGATTCTGCTTATTCCTAGATCCATGTTACCTCCTCCACAGGTTGGTGCCATACCGAGCTTTGAGAGGATGACGTTTGTGAGATCGGGGAAAGCGCCGTTGACTACGTGTGTTTGTATATTTGATTTCTTTACCGCCTGCATGAGCTTGTAGGCGAGAGTGAAATGGTTGGGGATCCAGGGTCCCACGGGGCCGATCTTGTGGTATACATCGTCGGGGAGTAGCCTGGTGACCCACCAGCTCCCCAGGCTGCCGAGGTTACAGATAACCTTGGGATTAATCTCCGCCAGCACCTCAGCAGTACCATCAATGTCAAATAGGTTCAGTTTTTGGAAGATTAGGTCTGGGTAGTTGCCGAAGTTGTGAGCTGAGTGTAGGGCTTCCTCAATTTCGTATATGCCTTTTTCTTCATTGATGTCAGCTCCAATTACCTTGATGTCGCTTCGCATTGATGCGATCTGATATATCATGTCGTGGCCTACACTGCCCGCAGAGCCTATGATCAGCATCGGATCCATTTTTAATCATTACATATTATGTTAAGTTGTGGTTAAGAAGTTTGGTAGTTCCAAGTGCTAGTATTGAGTTATGGATACTCTTGCTTTATTTGATGTTTAACGCGCGCGTTGAAAATAAATGAAACACTCGCAATTGAAGAAGAGAAATCTGGGAAACCAAATATTAGATAACACCTTCACGTGCACATATATGACGCGTATAACTGAAGCTGAAGAAGAAATAAGTAAATCAGTATTCAAAGAAATCTATTTCAAACATGCTTCAACTGAAAGCGGTTGGTCACAATCTTATTGGGATAACTTTTTTGAAAATGAGGTAGACAAGAAATATTATGTTATTCAACCTAGTTCGCCTCAAGAGAATCGCATGTTTATTCGTAGCGTTGGAGGCAAACACTGCATCTATTTTTTGACGGAGGAGTCAGAGGAATCTTTTTTCAGATTTCCAGAAAGGGATGAATAGAAAACAATGCGCGATGTTAAGAAGAGAAATCCTGGACATATTCGGTTCTCTTATTAGTATGGACAGTTGCTGCAAGCGTTACAGCTTTTACCGCTAGATCCGACGACTAGTCGGTTTTCATGGTAAAGCTTTGTCCAGCAGTCTCTACATACATCAACCCATCCTAGATCTTTATGGTTGGCTCCGTAGAGGCTTAGGTTTTCGTCGCTTTTTCCGCAGAGTTGACATTTAGTTAATTGTTCTAGGGTTTCCATTCTTCTATCTATTTTTATTCTGTATGAGTTAGCTATAGCCTTATCTTATTTGGAGTTAACTCGTCGGTAGAAGTAAGCTAGCTATATAGTCTTCCGCTTGTTGAATAGTTTTCTCATCATATATACTTCCAAGTTCTCTTCTCAAATACTCGCCTAATGCCCAATGTATAACACCTGTCTCTTTGTTGTAGTCTACAAGGCGGAGGTCCTCAAGTCTCTGTATTTCAGAATAGAAATCGTCATTGATTCTTCTATTTCCTCCATAGAGGAAGCTGAAGAGATCGCCTCTCTTTATGGTTTTACGTTCATGAATTACCATGGCTGTGTGGATTGTATTTGGAAGGATCGATCGCATCCTGAATGCAACTTCACGGATGAAACGTTCTTTTATAATCTCCTTAAACCTCCCTGATACATCGATCTGTGTGAAGACAGTAGGTTTATCGAATGCAATTATCTGCTGTATTCGTTTATCAATCAATTGATTAAGATCGTTAACTGTAACGCCAGGAATTATCTGGGAGGTTTGGGAATCAGCAGCTTTTGGTTCAGAGGTTTTCTGCTGAATAATTATCTTTTCAAATTTTGCTGTAATTGCAGCAAGCTCTTTCCGGAGGCCATCTATCTCATTATGTAGCGTCGAAATTTCGTTATTCTTGTGAGCGAGTTTCTTATCCAATTCTTCTATATGGTGTGTTACTAGATCTGACGTTGGATCTGGGTGAGACTTTCGTATGCTTGTTTCATCTTTATTGGATCTAACATCCATTTGACTGTTGATATGTTTCCCAACCTCATTTACAGACATCTCGCCTAGTGCAACCTTGCGCCCAATCTCGGGTGGGACCCCTGCTGGGAGAACATAGACCTTTTTGACATCATCCCCTAGGATGGCTATGAAGTGGCCCAGAGGCAGAGACCTGATCTCTTCCGCATCGATCTTGGTTCTTCCAATCTGCTCTCTAACCCTCTCCACTTCATGCCCCTCTCTCTGCCTCCCGAGAATCCAGTTGTTGCACTGACGTAGAGGTGTCTTATCTATTCCCGCGATATCTTGGCTATCAATGAATAGGTAATTACCTATTGCAGCGCCTTTTCTTATGAAGGTCTCAGCGTAGAGTTTTACCGGTGTGTTTCTTCCTTGGGGTATATGCTCCCACGCTTCTGGTACAATGAGAATAGTATCTCGGAGGTTGGTGATTACATACTGCATTGTACTCTGGATGACTAGGGCTTGGAGTTCCACCGTCATGTTCGTGAGATCCATCACGTTGATGCCGTCAATTAGGTCAAGGGTTTTACTGAATTTATGAGTTTCAATTTGAGGAACCACTATCTTGAGGTACCCCTCTAGTGCTGTGTAAATATTTTCAGGAAGCTCTCTCGTTGCCTCAGCTCGGAGATCTTGGACATTCACCAGAACCTCGCTTAGGCTCTTGGTTCCATGGGTTGCTTTCATGATCCAGGGCCTCTCGAACCGCATTTTTTCTCGCATTACCGCCTCAAGCAATGTAGAAACGTACTGCCAGTCTGCGCGTTCTTCGAAAAATGGTTGTATCTCTCGGTAGTTTTTGAACCCTGATTCTCCTCTCTTCGTTTTAAATGCTATAGCACGTTTATTTGTACGATAAATGATAGCTTCGAGGGTCGTCGTTTTCCCGGATAGTTGGGTCATTCCCGTTATGACTGTATGGTGAAGGTTCATGTTGACCTCTACACCAGTGCCGACCTCGAAGCCGAGCAGTATTTTGATTTCACCCATGCTATCATCAACCGAGAATGACTGATTGTAATCTCACTTCACAAGCTTAAATTAGTGAGGTTTATTGATCCAGGAAAGAAGTAAATAAAAAGCACGTCACATGTGCGTTGTGCAGCTTCTGAAATTTTACTGCGGAAGCCGACATTAAGAGACTCTGTCTCCTCTTGATCTAGAAAATTTTTCTATTACAGATACCCTCTAGTATTGAAAATTTATGTCCAAGCCAAAGTCGCCTGAAGCACCTGAGGCTATTAGCCTCCTCGGGGAACTTCTCTACCCCTCAACTCCAGCACCGAATTCTCCACTTCTAGTCAATTACGAGAAAGCCCTCGCTGATTGGCAGATGAAGCCCGATGATGCGGACGCAATAATTTGGCTGAGCCGCCGCGCTGCTTACCTTGGCAGGCATCGAGAAGCAATTGCAGCCCTATCGATTGGTGCAGAGAAGTATCCATTGGATGCGCGAATGCTACGGCATCGCGGACACCGCTTTATAAACCTCAGGCTTTATCCTCTCGCTATCCGCGACTTTGTGAAAGCAGCGAAGTTGGAGGAGGGTAACCCCGATACACCTGAACCTGATGGAGCCCCCAACCCACAGGGACTCCAGCTCAGCAGTCTCCAGCGCAACATCTGGTACCACCTCGGATTAGCCCAGTACCTCAACGGGAACCTCCATGCCGCAGGAGAAGCATACACGCGGTGCCTAAAGGCAAGCCAGAACCTTGACAACGCGACAAGCACCTGCTATTGGCTTAACCAGATCTATTCTAGGCAGGGAAAACATATTGAAGCCAGAGAAGCTATCAAGCCGTTCCATATGAAGCAGGACCTCGTCGAGAACGAGCACTACTATCGGTGCATACTCATGTTCAAGGGCGAATATACGCCAGATGAGATTCTCACGTGGGCTAGATCGCAAGGAGCAAACGGGTTTCCCACAGCAGGCAACGGTGTCGCAGCTTGGTACTACCTTAACGGAGAGAAAGAGAAAGCCATTAGAGTCTGGAGGGAGGTTCTAGCAACTAAGCTCTGGAGCTCCTTCGGATATCTTGCAGCTGAAGCAGACCTCAACAGGTTATAACTCAGATATTTCAGCGTGAATGTGCAGTTCAAGTAATCGGTTTCCAATCCTCATCATCAAAACTGAAGAGCTCCTCGACAGATTTCCCCATAATACGTGATATCCGCCATGCAAGACGCAAGCTCGGATTATACTTCTCTTTCTCTAAAAATAGCACAGTCTGTCTAGTAGCATCGATAGCCGCGGCCAGTTCCTCCTGAGTCAACCCAGATTCTTCCCTAGCTTCCTTCAACCGGGTTCTCAAACCTAATCCCCCTTAATGTATGCATGATATATGACGCTAATCAGAAAAATCGCCCACCCGATAGCCATAGCCAAAAGGAGCCAATTATTAGAGGACAAAACAGAAAGTACAGATTCGCTTATCATTAATCTATTTGCAAAGATCAAAGCTGCCAAGGAGAGGTTGACAGCTACAAACCCGTCTCTACTGGCTTTACTAAAGAGCGACCCGATCCGCTCGTCAAAGAGTCTTTCCATCTTAAGTACGATTACAAAACTTAGAGCTATTGCGGAGCCGAGACCTGATATATAGTCGCCTGTGAGAAGACCAAACCCAACTCCGACAGAGAGCATCAAGACAAAGGCGATAGTTACCACGATACGTCGTTGAGTTTTTGAGAGAGATACCTTTCTTCGATAGGACCCTGTTAAACCTAAACTAGCTAGAAACCCTACTAAGAGACCGGTTCGAGTCATCCCTATAAAATATCCTATAATTGCTCCAGCTAAGAGACATACGGCAATTACTATTCCGGTTCTTTTTTCATCCATCACAACCATCTCATGTCAGATATTTCTAACGTAATATAATTCATACGTAAGGTATTTTTAACTTTATCGATCTTGATTACAATATTTATTGAAACCAAATGCTACATAAAACCAGATAAATACCCACGATTGTAGAAATTATCTATTATTTATATCTAGAACACGCCTAATATGATCTGGGAGCCACCATGACCACTGGTGAAGAACAAATGGAGAACGAACTACCCGAACTAAAAAAGTTATATTCGGACCTCTGGGAAGACGCTCGAACACTCGTTAAAGACATATCCAATAATATCCGAATGGTTGGGTTATTTGGATTAATGTTACTGGCCATGTCCATAACGTCTCTTGGATCCGCCGACGCCTCATACAGCAGGATTACCACTGGGGTGCCACGTACATTTGACTACTTATACATGGTAAGTGGGGTGGTAGGCACGATCGCAGGCCTAGTAGGCGGCATACTTATGATTCGATATTACTATTTGTTAAAAAATCGGTACACACGCGTTCTTGAGTTGGAGAAGAAGCTGGAGAAACGGTGAGTAGAATGTCTCGTGTAGCCCCTCCTCCAAGTAGAGCAGCGGAGAGGCTTCGTGAGTATCTGGAGATACTATCAAACTCGCAAAAGCAGCGAGGCAGAACCCTCTGGTACGACATCTATCGTCGTGCGGGTAACCAGTATCAGACAGACCAAGTCATCCTATATCTTACAGAAAACGCACTAATTATAGGAAACAAAAATGATGGTTACCAACTCACAAAGAAAGGCGAGATATGGCATGAGATACTTTTAAGACATTCGGACCTAATAGGGGTTTTAACGCGGGAACTCAGTGGTGATCGACGCAAAAACCTCTAGGGTTCATGATGGTCAGTGTTTTCATCAAGAACATAAATAGAAATCGCAAAAGTCTGAAGTATTATTTTAATTATACGTCGATATCTTTTTCCAGTTAAACTATATCGCATGCGTACATGCATTTTAATCGCGCACGACTCAATACCATCAGAGCGTGCGAATTTAGGAATCGATTCTAATGGCTTCAATGTTTTTACTTTTTAAATCCAAAACTGAGTTTTACTATTGTGGAGACATTCGGAGTCATTGGTCACATCGCTATAGATCGGATCATCGATGTCAGCGGAGAAAGGCTGCAGATGAGTGGATCTCCAACATACATTTCTCTAATAACTCATCTCTTAGGAAGATCACTTGTAGTGGCAACGAAGGTGGGGGGTGATTTTCCTGACGCATACGTATCAGAGTTGGCGATTAGGGATCTCGATATTAATGATTTCATTGTATCGAATGCGAAAACTACACGATTCGTTCTTGACTATAGGAGCATTGAGAGAAGGTTAAGCCTTGATAGTGTATGTGTACCAATTAAATCAACTGATATCATTGATTTTCCCGACTCGGTTATCCTAGCTCCAATAGTTCAGGAGATACCTCAGGAGACATATTTTGCTTTAGAATCTTCATGTATTGGCCTTGATCCCCAGGATTTCGTTAGAAAGATGGAGTCAGGAGGCTCAATTAGTCTTCACCCTTGGAGTGATTTTGATCTGCTTAGTCGTGTATCGGTGTTTAAGGCATCTGAGAGAGAGTTGAGTCTCATTGCTGGTTCTGTGGGATGGAAGGGACTCGAGAGAATGATTGAATTTGGTATAGATATTGCCATCGAGACTCGAGGACGTGAAGGTGCACATGTTCAACATTTGAAAGATAGGTTTAATGTGCCTGCTTATCTGGGAGAAGCCGTTGATATGACGGGAGCAGGTGATGCTTTTATGGCGGGTTTCTTCGGAGAATATATTTCAGGTGAAGATATTAAGTGGTGCTGCGCTATTGGCTCTGCTTCAGCTTCGTCAGTGGTAGAGACGGTGGGTCCAAAAATCAATTTATCTAGAAATGAACTTAACGATAGGGCTGAGAAGATAAAAGAAGGGATCATACGATTATCATAGTGTTTTCTTAGCGCGTGAAGTATACTATCATGTTTAATGTATTTTGTTGTGTTTTAGTTAACTCGTTAGTTTTAATACTGTATTCGATCAGCGTCAGACTATGGGTCACCGGGTTGTATTAATAGGGGCGGGTAGCGCTGTTTTCGGGTATAACTCGGTTCTTGATGCTGTTAATCTTCCCGGATTAAGAGGATCAAACCTCGTTCTGCATGACGTAGATGAGGGGAGGTTACACAAAATGGCAGGGCTCGCCGAGAGAATGAGTGAAGAGGTAGGTGCCAAACTTGAGATTGAGAAGACCATAGACAGGGAAGAAGCCCTCGAAGGCGCAGACTTCGTAGTCCTTAGCATAGCAGTCGATAGGATGCGCCGATGGAGATTAGACTGGGAGGTGCCATACAAGCACGGCATCAA
>JBFYNP010000118.1:0-8134 GCA_041304325.1 Candidatus Bathyarchaeota archaeon | reverse complement strand
GATAAGATGGTTCCAAAAGGCAGAGAAATGATCATTGGCATGAGCCGTGACCCACAATTCGGTCCAATGGTTATGGCTGGTCTCGGTGGAATCTACGTCAATTTCCTTAAAGATGTCGCATTTGGCATCTCTCCCCTCTCAGCAAGGGAGGTCGATATTATGGTCAAGGAAACTAAAAGCTACACCCTGCTTAAAGGAATCCGCGGGGAGCCTGCAGCAGATATTAATGCTTTCAAAGAAACGATACTTCGAGTAAGCCAATTAGTTTGGGATTTTCCAGAGATAGTTGAAATGGATATCAACCCCATTCTCGTCTACGAAGAAGGACATGGATGCCTTGCCCTTGATGTAAAAATTACTCTTAACTAGATTTTACTGCTTCGAGAGTATTTTCGAGATCCACATCAATCTTATGTCTTCTTTTGAAAAACATAAGGATATTCGCAACATCACGTTTTAAAAATTCTTCAGAGTTACTGCTACTTCTATCGACGTACTGAGGCCAATCAATAATGTAGATTTTACCCTCATCATCTAGTAGAACGTTAAACTCGCTGAGGTCTGAGTGAATTAAACCTGCCTTGAAAGATTTTTTAACATTATCAAGTATCTCATCGAGAAATATCTGAGGGTCTTCAAGGTTGATTACCTGTCCTAGTTGACGTCCTTCAATACGCTCCATGACAACAAGGTGCCTATTCTGATTTATTGGTTCAGGAACTTTTACACCCGCTCTAAAGGCTTTTTGTAAAGCTAAATACTCTCGCTCTGCAGCCAACCTAGACTGGTAAAGCCAACTAACATGACGTCTGTTCGCTAAAAATTCTCGTTTCCTACGGGTATCCCGAAAACTTAGTCGACCAAGACGATGGAACTTCACAGCCACCCTCCCACTATCTGGCCTCAAAGCATCGAAGACATCAGCTTCCTTACCTACCCCTAATGACATACCTAACGCATCGATGACATTTCCTTTCACCAGTGCATTCAATGCTAGAAGATCATAACTATTGTAATTTAGAATATACCCTTTGTAGTCTTCAATCTGTCTCCATAAGAGGTCTTTTGAATCAAGATCATCTATCCAGAACTCTACCTCCGAGTCTTTGAGTCCCGCAAATTTTACTATTCTGTCGAACGGAACGAATTCGAACTGACTCATTCCCATCTCTATTGATTGTAATATCCGGATCTCTCTCGGATCCATCTGGGACAAGAGTTCCGCCGCTCGTTCAGCTGAAGACACGCATAGAAGAAGTAACGCGGGTATTTAGAGCCTGAGGCGCTTTCTTATACCCAGATAAATGGGTATACCAAGACCGGAAACAAGCATCTGAACCAGATTAGCGGGAAGCTCAACAACTGCTCCAGCAAAGCCATACATAAACACCTGAACGATGAAATATCCGCCGACAAGAATAATTCCTCCAGCAATCCAAGCTATGATGACTCTACTGATCTTCTGATCCTCTTTCCCACCCGCTATATATCCAACAATCAAACCTTCACAGCCCTTGATAACAAGCGTAAAAGGTGCATAAGTCCCATATCCTAATAGAATATCTGCAAGAGCAGAACCTAGACCTCCGCTAATTCCTCCAATTAGTGGACCAAATGTGAGTCCAGAAACGACTACTATAACATCTCCAAGATTGAAGAATCCATTTGTGGCAGGTATCGGAAATGTGAACAACATCGTAGCTACAGTAGCAAGTGAAGCCATTATTGCAGTTGCTGCGATCTCCCGTGATCCAAATTTAACCATATGTATAGTAGTTTAAACTATAGTATATTATTTTTTCGCTTAAAGGAGAGCTTGAAGGTCATCTAATGCAGCTAGAACTCGATGGCCTCTTTCTGTGATTTCATAGTAACGACGCTTACCTTTCAGAGCGTTAGAAACAAGACCACGTTTCTCAAGATCGGAGATGTGTTGGTAAACCGCACCTATAGTCATCCCTTTGCCTAGTGCTTTCCAGACTTCGTATCCATATGTTTCCCCACTTGATACTAGGCGAAGTATTTTCTCTTTTGTCGTAAGCATAGATCCTAGACCAGGCGATTTTCTTCTTTTCGAGATGTTTTGAAGAATATCATCGGTTTTTAACCCACTGCTTGTAATGACACACACAATTTTTTCATTTTCATAAATACGTCTTTCGTCCTTTAGTTGACGTAAGCAAGCGATTGTACTTGCGCTTGCAGGCTCAGGAAAAATTCCTTCTAGCCTCGCTGTTTCCCTACCGGCTAGAAGCATTTCTTCATCAGATACAGTGACAGCAAATCCATGTGATTCACGAATAGCTCGAAGTGCTTGACTACCAAACATAGGTTCGATAACCCTAATAGCTATGGCTTCGGTTTCACCTTTCTCATTTTGTTTATATTCCTCAGAACATGAAAAAAAGGCCTGTGTTATAGGTGAGCATCCAACTGCTTGGACGCCAATTAACTTAGGTAAATTGTTAATTTTTCCTGAGATCTCCATTTCCTTGAAACCTTTCCATAAGGCGGTTGCTGTTACGCCACTGCCCATCGCTACGAGAAGCCAATCTGGTGCCCCACCTTGCTCAACAATTTCATAACTAATTGTTTTTACTGCTTCGATACTTAATGGGTTTAATTCAGTTGTCGCCTGATACCAACCCATTTCATGCTCTAAGGTGATTGCTTTCTTAATTGAATCTTCTATGGTTTCTCCTGATTCAACAATTTGAGCATCGTAAACCATCATTTGGGCAAGTTTTCCTATATCTAAACGTTTAGGAACAATAAGATGGCAATTTAGATCTGTTTTTGCTGAGTAAGCTGCGAGAGAAGCACCATGATTACCATTAGTAGCGCAAACAATACTACCGAAGCCTTTTCCAACAGCATCCGAGACTATAAGGGCAGCCGCACGATCCTTAAAACTATTAGTAGGGTTCCTGGTCTCATCTTTAAGATATAGTTCTCTAAAACCAAGATGATCAGCAAGTCGTTGAGCTTTCTGAAGCGGTGTTCCCCCTTCACCAAGACTTATCTGTCTCTGCACCGGGGGGAGTACGGGCTTATATCGCCAGAATTTAAACTCCCCAGTGAACTCTACTGCTTTCAGATATTCATCGTCCCACACATACTCCAAAGCACCTCCACATTTGCTACACTTAGACAAGCTCGACTCAGGTGAGTAAAAATACCCACATGCATCACAAACTAAGCTTACGCGAGGTTTCAAGGTCGGACATAGTAACTATATACCCATACGGATAAGACCAACTCTTTTATTAGATATATCGCGATTCTTGATTTATGAGCTGGGATAAAGTCAGTTTAAAGGAACTTCGCCCAGGGATGGAGCACCTCGATTTTAAAGTTAAAATGTCGAAAATCATTGGTATTCGAAACGTCAAAACTTTTTCAGGTGTTGAACATCGAATACTTGAAGGTGTGCTTGAGAATGAATCCGGTTCAATAGGTTTTGCTGTATGGAACGAAAAAATCGAGTTATTCACCAATTTATCTGCAGGAGATAATATAGAACTTCGAGATTGTTTCATAACAAGTTTCAAAGGAGTTCTTCAAGTAAATGTAGGACGAGACTCATACGCTAAGAAGGTCGTTGATTGAAACTTAATCAAATTCCTTTCGAAAAGCTAAAAGAAGAGTCGTCTAAACGTCAGCAACCTTACGGTTCTCACGGGTATGAGCACACTGAGCGTGTATACAATCTATGCTTGTATCTTGGAAAAGTGCTAAACGCTGATCAAACCATTCTTCTACCAGCAGCTATTTTACACGATATATGCCGAGGGGAGGAAAATCACGCTGAGGCTGGAGCTGCAACAGCAGCATTGATTCTAAAGAAGTTTGGCTTTGACGAGAATAAAATTCAGAGAATTCAGAAAGTTATTATTAGCCACAGTTTCACTGCTGGAGAGATTCCAGAGAGTTTAGAGGCTAAGATTCTTTCGGATGCTGACAAATTAGATGCATTAGGAGCCCTAGGGATTTATCGCACAGCTGCTTATAGTGGGGAGTACCCTCGCCCAATCACTGATTATATTGAGCACTTTCATAATAAACTTATGAAACTTGATAGTCTTCTCAACACATCTGAGGCTAAACAAATAGCTATTGAACGAAAAAAAATTATGATGCTTTACCTAACACATTTAGACCGGGAGTTAAAAGGTGAAGGTTAGCAAATTACATCAAAAATCACAAAACTAATTCTTTAACACCATATTTTATTGTCATTTAGCCTAGGGTAAAGTGATTTAAAAGTACCTGATAAAAACCTATTGTAAATATCTTTATAATTTAATTGTCATCGTCATTGTCAATATTATTCTGTTTAGCATTCGTTTGTGGAGGACTTTGAGAGTCGACACATATATAGACGATATTATTACCGCGTATGAATACATCGCCATAATTAGCAACGAGACCATTTTGGTCATACTCTTTAGCACCTTTCAGCATGATGTTCATGTATCCATCGATACGGGTCATCTTCCCCCAGTATTCGTTATGTCCCTTCAGGTTAATGAGGACGTTTCCTCCAACGCTTTTAATTAATACATTCAGGGGCTTCTTGCTGGGTTCCACCGTCGACACCTTTTGATTCTGTATATGAGCCGAGAATGAGATTATTAAAAGCTTCTGCGATGGGATCACCGCTCACCATAGCTAAACCAATCATGATTATCTTCACTGGGAAGGAAATTTAATCTAGTGAAATTAGTATCCTCCAGAAGCTTTTGAAAACGTTCAAGAGTGAAAGCTTTCTTAAGAGCTGAAATGGCGAAACATCCTCTTGACATTAAAACGCGTTTAATCTCCGAAAACACTTCCGCGGGGTTAGGAGTATTTTGAATCAGTGTAACAGATATGACTTTATCAAAGATTTCCCCGCGAAAAGGAAGGCGCTCAGCATCACCCTGTACCAGATAGTGAAATGATTTCAGTTTAATTCTCGCGGTATCAAGAAGCTCTCCAGAGAGATCAAACCCTACGGTAGATCCCACAAGTCTATCCATGATCATCCCTGATCCGCATCCATCATCAAGGATGAGATCATCTAACTCAACATTAATGAATGAGAAAATTATCTCGTATTTTACTTCTTGCTCCTCTCTGTATCGAAGATTGTAAAGGTCTCCACCTAACTCATCATATCCGCTTTTAACTCGCTTTTTCTCTTTAACAGCCATTTGATATTTTTCATCTCTCAGTATTTCTGTTTTCAGAGTTCTCCATCATTTGGACTCTTTTTATATCCATGAGTTTGAAGGTATGTTTATTAGATATTGCAATAGTTGTGGGTATTTAACAATAGTGTTATAAGTATTAACTAACTTTTAGAAGTCTATGCCGAATTTCCGGGGAGAAACAGCGTGGCGGGTAAGTGATAAGAACCAGAGCCTCGTTGAAGATTTTCTATCTGGAAGGCAGTTAGGTTCCACCTCACAGACTTTTTACGATGCTATTCGAAGTTGGGATAAATTCACTAACGGTGTATCTCTAGAAGATGCGACAAGAGACGATGTTAGGATATGGTATAATGTTGTAAAGGATAGGTACAAAGCTGGAACCATCGATTTGAATGGGCAAAAACTGAGGATTCTCTACGATTTTAAGCATGGGAGAGAGGAAGCAAACAAGGCGTTTGCGCCTATTCCTTTCAAGGATTTGCGAAGAGTGTCCAAGAAAGGCAAACAGATGAAGGATAATGTTATTTCTAAAGTTGAATTGATGGCTATTGTTAAAGAGGCGCGTCATCCACGTTCACAAGCCTTCTACACGGTTCTCTATGAAAGTGGGTGTAGGAAGGGCGAAATTTTGGGTTTGAAAATTAGAGATATCCAATTTGGGGAACAGTACAGCATCATACACGTATCAGGTAAAACTGGTGAGAGGACGTTAGCTCTCGTTGATAGCGTACCATTTCTTAGAAGCTGGTTACAGGTTCACCCTGATAGAACACCTGAACAATACGTTTTCGTTACAAATAAATTGGGCAAACTGAAACAGATGTCTGAGGAAACAACCATCACAACTTTGAGAAACTGCTGTAAGAGGGCCGGTATCAGGATGATTCACCCTCACCAACTTCGACACACACGTTTAACTGAACTTGCTGAGTCTGGGATACCTGAGTTTGATCTGAAGGAAGTTGCAGGTTGGACACCCAGTTCAGCGATGGCTGCAACCTATCTACATTTCACGGGGAAGACAACCGTACCTGCAATGCTGAAGACCCGGGGAGTAGAAGTAAAGGTAGAGCATCAAGCGCCGGAGAGGAAGTTAGCCAGTGGGCATTGCCCGAAATGCGATGGTGTGGTTTCAGATTTAATGGTGCATTGCCCTAATTGTGGATACGTCTTGGACCCTGCACTTAGGTTGATTGAAGATAAAAGGGAGAAAGATTATGTTCAAAAACCCTTACTGGATGCAATTGAAGATATGAAGATCAAAATGGATGAGATGAGGGCTGAAATGGATAGAATGAGAGAAGTAAGCGATGAAGCCCAGAAAGAGGAAATTAGAAACCTTTCAGCCAAAGAAATAAAAGAAGCGATAGAAAACACGAGAAAAGCAAGGCTAACTAAAAAATAATTTTTTTGTATCTTTCGCACCTATGTGCGTGAAAACTGTTATCAATAGCTAGAGAATTTTGATTTGCCTCCGCATAAAAATATGGCCTCAATATTCGATTCACCGCAAAACTCGGAAAGGTTGATTATTAGTTACCTTGCTGACCTGGATGGGGTAGTTCACGTGTTGCGGAGTATCATCTATAGCACTCAACGATATAAGGCGATAGAAACGCGAACTATCGAATTATATCCCATAATAATAGAATGAAGTTGCTTTAGGAGAGTTTGCGAGAGATTAATTATACCTATTCCCTCGATGCTCGTCCACTCTCTTTTCATCATCTCGTCAAGCTCGTGGGTGAGAGGTTGGCTGGACGGGAAAGCCATCGGCGACATATAACCGCCACGAGAATCAGACTAATTTGATCTTGCATAAATCTATGTCACCCAGTTTTTAACTAAAAGTCGCCTCAACTTGACACCAACTCGCATCCTCAAAGCGACCTAAACACCTGAGAACACCCGCTTTAAGACCCCAAGCATCCGCATCCCTCGGATTCACCTCCAACAGCCTAACGAAACACGCTAAAGCCTCCTCAAAGCGACTTAAAGACACGAGGTTTACTCCCCTCAGCTTCCAGGCAACTACGTTCTCCGGATCATTCTCCAGTACCTTATCCCAGCATTTCACTGCCTTCTCCAAGCGGCTGAAATGGTTGATTCCTCTCAACATCAAGTCACTTGTATTCCGCGGGTCATCATCTGATCTATTACTCGAGGTCATCTGTCTGCAGCGTGGGCAGAAGTTTGTTTGGCCGAGAAGAGATGTTCCGCAGTTTATGCATAAAGGCATACCATTCATTGATTCTGCCTTGTTCAGTGTTTATATGTGTATGAGCTGCATAGGCGTGTTTCCCGTGTTTATGATCCTTAACGGTGTGTTCTTAGAGTTTGTTTTCTGTGTGTGAGGGTGTTGCGTATTCGTAGGAATCCTTACCGTATTGGCGGTTGTTTGGTGTTGATGATTTAGAGCAGGTTATCCGGTTAAGGAGCTGTGAGTATTCCTTTGTAAACGTGTTTTCGTTGATTTTGAGGGTATTCTGTTTTAGGGTTTACGTGTTGCAGTGTATAGTCTGGTTTTGCGCTTATTTTATTTATTCTCCGCAACGTTTACGGGCTCTCTGTTTGAAGTGAATTAGTTGTTTATCGTTGTTTTCTTTGATGTGTGGGTGTCAGGTATTGTTTTCAGGTTGCTTTTGCGTATATTTTTAGGCTGTACGGTGGTGGAGACGCGTATTGCCTCGTTTTTTATTGTGTTTAGTAGTATGGATCAATTTTTGGGGAATTTGGGAGAGATTAACTACACATATTATATATAATAACCCCCTCGCTATTTGCTTTTTCAGTGTGAAAACACCCGATTGTTGCAGTTTAACCCCTATACTCCGCAACAAATAATGAACAAACACACTTGAAACAAATGCTCTAGAGTTACTACTCTAATGATAACCCACGCCCGTTACTGATCCCGGGGATACTGCTAGAACCATCAT
>JBFYNP010000117.1:0-3246 GCA_041304325.1 Candidatus Bathyarchaeota archaeon | reverse complement strand
TGCGCTAGTCTAGTTAGACCTCGGAATAGCGGCAGCATCCACTGTACCTGTGGTAGCATCGAAAGAGATACTGAGCCTAAGGACTGAGTGATTATAATGGTGGGGCTTAGATCTCTTCCATTAACAATCATCGCGGTAATAGCTACCATAGCCATCTTTTTGGGGTTCACAGCCACATCAATCTACATGTTCCCTATACCGTGGAGTCCGAGAATTACTTTTCTCAGTGATTTTGGCAATACCGTCCTGAATCCTAAAGGCAGTTGGTTCTTTAACCTAGGATGCAAACTTACTGGGATCTCCATAATTTCTTTTTATCTCAGTCTAATGGTTTGGTGGTCTAGAGATAAGTGGAGATTTGTCCTAATGTTTTCTCAGTTACTCGGTGTGGCATCAGGAATTTCCCTTGTGTTAATAGGAATATACCCGGAGGATTTTCCCGCTGAACACAGATTTTGGAGTTACGCTTTTTTCATAATAAATTTCTTTGCTATGCTTCTCTTAAACACCTCTTTGGTAGCTCATGAAAGGTATAGCAAGTTTATTGCGGTTTTTGCTTATTTGATTTTGGCAGTACTGTTGGGAGGTTTTTATCTTTATGGAGGAATTCCTTTGGTAGAATGGTTCGCTGTTGGGAGCAGCATGGTCTTTGCCGGCCTACTGGCTCTTGAGACCTGGTGGTTACTTGAATAATTAAATTATTATGCGATTGTTTACTTAAGACGCATATGTGTGCGGAGTTTTAAGAAGTCTACTCGCTTATGCTCTAGACTTTTGAGCATGGTTTAGATTTTCGGGTGTCTTCTCTTCTTTTTTGTGTTTGTCGGCATTTTCATTTTTCTCATTGTTCTGACCTCTCGTACGTTTGCTTAAAGCGTAAACCTAGTTTCGACTGTTCGTAGTGGACGCTGAATATCATTAAAATCCACATTATACTAGAGGGTGCTCGCTATTAAGGATACTCGAATAACCTAGGGATCGCTACTTAGGGTTTTGAGGTGTGAACTTTTCTTTCATTTCCATCATTCGGCCACAGCTGAATTTACCTTCTGGACATTTTAAGAGCTGAACGCAGTAGGGTCCAGTATCTTTGAAGAGCTCCGGCTCAGATGCCCTGACCTTAAGCAGCATCTCATTAGCGAGAGCACGTACCTCCCATTGAGCCCTGGTGCAAAGTCGGAGTCCGAAGAAATGCATGAGACTCCGACCATCCATCGTCATCAAGAGACTCGTCTCGGAAGCGTTGGGTAAAACGAACCTTGCATCCTCTTTAGCTACGCCACCTTCGACGAGTCTCTGGTATACTTTGCTTGCGGTTTGAATATACTCATCAAAAACTTCTCTATTTACGTCAGTTATTATTGGAGGTGTAACGACATGAACGCCTAAGCGTTTAATCTGGATGTAGCGTTGGCTTTGCTGGCTGAAAGAGGCTACGCGGTGACGAACGATTTGATGACTGCAAGCCCGACTTATTCCTTCTATGGCGAAGGTAAAGCCCATATGAGCTAGCAGCTCTTCTCTGGAAGTATCAGGTGCAACGTCTAATAGATCTCTGGAACGTGTGGAAAAAAGGAGAACAACCTTCAATCGGTTTTCCTCCTTAAATGATCGTATATGTGGGGAGCAAAGTTTTGAATAGATTCTATCAACGCCAAGCTTAGTTCACCTTCGTTGGATGTAGCGTAATCTATCACTGTGCGGAGGTTTCCACTTACAAGCCACTTTTCAGGTGTGAGGCGGGTAAAACTGAAGAACCGATTCTTTAAGAGGACCTCTAAAACCTCTTTTTCTTTAGCCTCTAAGATCCATGTGAGTCTGTTGTGCTCCATAATACTGCCGTGCTGAACCTCAATTCTTGAGACGATGTCGGCTGTTTTCTCTGGATTAAGTAGGAGTTTTTCGTAGAGAATCGATGGTTGAGCTCCGCTCGTAGTCGTGAGAGCCGCGGTGGCGACGAGTACCTCGAGGTTATCAGTAACGGTGACGATTTGGAGCTTCAATGAGCTACACCGGGGGCATGCTGCTTTTCTTGGGTTTGGCCTTAACCTCGACGGGTACATCGACAGCTCGAACGACGTTCATGCTATTGATAACGTAGACTGGAGTCCCATCCGGTTCAAACTGGCTGAGTCTCTTCACGCCTCGAAGGACGAGTTTCACTTTAAGCTTCGTTCCGTCGCTGAGCTTGTAGATGTTCCAATGCTCTTCCAGTTCTTCAAAATCTAAGTCAACGCTATCTGTGAGTGCATCTAGTGGTAACGCCATTCAGTATCGGAGAAAAGGAATATCCATGAGGCTTTAATCTATCGCTTTAACCTGAATCTGCCGAGCAGCTTCTTTACAAAGATCTACAAGCCCCAACTCCGCTTCAAATGCTTCAATTTTATTAGTGTAGCTTCTCGTAGCGGGTGAATCAGGTACAACTTTACAGCCTCCAGTTTTATGTGCTGTGACGTTGTATGTTCCTATTTTTCTGGCCATGTCTTCTATCTCCACTTTATCCAACCCGATTAACGGTCTAAGGATAGGGATGTGCACCGCTGAATCGAGAACGAAAAGGTTATCGAGAGTCTGAGAAGCGACTTGGCCGAGACTCTCGCCCGTGATAATCGCTTTTCCCTTCTTGATGAGGTTGAATTGTTCCGCTATCCTGTACATAGCTCTCTTGCAGAGAATACACGTAAACTTTGGTTCAGGAGAATCTAGAATTCGCTCCATTACAGGACCCATCGGCGCGAAGTATAGGTTGAACTTGTCAGTTGGAGCATACCATCTGATCGTTTTGAATGCATCAACAGCTCTTTCCAGGTAGCTCTCTCCGACGTAAGGTGTCTGGTCCATGAATAATGGATAAACGGAGACACCTCGCTTCATGAGTAGCCAAGTCGCAACGGGGCTATCTATTCCTCCGCTAAATAAGGCGACAGCGGTTCCTTGCGTGCCATACGGGAGACCTGAGACACCGTGGAAGCTCTCGGTAAATACATAGGTCTTCGCATCTCTAACCTCGATGCCGATAGTTTTCATCGGTTCTGTCAAATTGACTTTGATGCTCCGATCCATAACGGTGTTGATTATTGCCTCACCCACGTTTGCAGCCAAGTCTTGACTTCCGAAGATGTGTGTGCCCACCACTCGTGCTCTCACCGCCCAGGTGTCTCCATCTTTGAGGATGTTAGAACCGACCTTGGAGCTTAGCTCGAGGATAGACTCGAGACTTGAATCAGTCTCCTCCGCTGGCGT
>JBFYNP010000116.1:0-51550 GCA_041304325.1 Candidatus Bathyarchaeota archaeon | reverse complement strand
TAGGTGGGAGCGGTGAGAATTGAACTCACGAGCTCGTACGCCCCAGGCACGAATCCTAACCAAGCTAGACCACGCTCCCGTGCCTGAGCTTAGACGCGGCGCCTACTGTAAAAAGGTTACTCCAAACGCAGTTGCTAAAAGCTAAGGTGAAACGGATACGATCAGTCATTCTTAGTATAGAAATCGGGATCTATTCCCAGAGATTTGCAGATTGATTTAAGCGAAGACGTTGAAAGTTCAGTCTTGTAAACTTTTAATACATTCATCAACTGGTCTCTGGATGGTAACTCAATTAGCTTCCCGATTACATTTGAAACTCCATTGTTGAGGTAGATGGATTGAACGATGGTTGTAACGTTTCCAGGTTTCCGCTTTGTGCTAGCTGACTCGAAGTCGATAATCACTGGGTGACCCTTTGAGTATATTACATGTCTTCTGAGACGGACTAGTTCGCCGTGGTCGAGGCCAATAGAATCCATTTTATAGGCGTCTAAGAGGAGTTTTCCTACCGCCTTTTTAAATTCGGGGATATCTTCCTCCGTCATTTCATTCACCCAGTCGCGGAGGTAAACCCCTTCGATGATTTCCATTATGAGGAATCTTTCGCCAACTGCTATGAGTCGAGGCCCTACGCCCACGCTGTTTGCGAATCCCAAAAGCCTTGCTTCTTCACGAAAATTGACTCTATTCGCATCCACTCGAAGTATCTTCAATGCAACAATCTCACCTTGATAAACTGCTTTTAGAACGATACCTGTATGTCCCTTACCCAGAACTGGAAGTCCAGTAATTGTATGAGGACCATCCGGGATCACCGCTTCAACACCAAAGTCTCTGAGCTCCTTTACACGTCTACTTGCAGTCTCCAATGAATAATGGGGGTAACAGAAAACTTTAGCAACCCTACTTCTTAAAACTCCCCTCAGTGTGATTGGCTTAATCAAGCCATGATGGCCTACCTGAAATGAAGCTGTGGAGATGATTCTTGAAATCTCCCTCAAGGTACTTCGCAATCTCACTGTTTATTAATATGTTTGCTTTCCGAATATTTTCGGAGAACTTCCGCGGTATACCTAACTCAGCGCCTCCATCACTAAAGGCGCGGTGAAGACATGATACTACTTCAGGTGTCTGCCTCTTCACAGCAACCCACCACCTGTCACCCTCCACACCGGGTCCTGCGACTGTTGAAGGTGCACCAGTATAGAGTTTCTTGAAACGTTCACCATCCTCAGCCATATAAATCGGTGGCCCGACCTGTTTGACCACATCTGGTAGTCTCGCTGACTCAAGCTCTAGCACGATGATGTGTCTACACTTTTCATCGCTCCAAGCATCGGTCCGGATCACCTGAAAGCCCTTCTCTCGGAGGTACCGTCCAAGACTTTTCTCTGTTTTCTTAAGCTGCCCCCAGAGAATATCCGGTACATCGGGGTTCGGATCCTCCATTACAAAGAACAGAGTATCCATTCCTCGTTTATTCAGAAGTGTAAGGACCTCTTCCTTGGGAGCTTCAATTGGTGGGGGAAAAAAGAACCTCTCGGAAGGCTTTTCGATGAATCGCTGAGCCGCTGCTACGAAGTTCCACATTGATGTCTCTGTTACGGCAGAGGCAGCGTTACGGCTAAGATCGACTGGATCTACGACGATAAGAGGATCACTAAACCTACGCTTTTCCAAATTTTCTACTGGAACGTATACATTTCTCTTCCATCCTATAGATGCCTCGAGAACTCCTGTGAAGGAACCATAGGCTAAAACTAGGAGTTCGGCAACATATCCAGAGAAACCGCCAACCTTTATCTCAGCGCCATATACACCTACTCCTTTCAGGAACCGTTTTAGGAGCCTCACCTCATCATACTTCTCCGGTTTCAACCGATTTTTAAGGTACTCAGTGTGAAGGGGGGTTCGATCCGTTGATGAAATGAGTTTTCCATCCTTAACCCTGAAGCAAGGAACGAAATCGATACTAATCCCGGATATGTCAGCCTTAATATATGGATGCTCAGCGTAAGCTTCCACCCAGCCCGGGCCTGTGAATGTCTTAACAACGTCGAGAACTTTAGGTAGGTTCTCTCTCCCTAAGGTAGGTGGGAGAACGATGAAAATATCAAGGTCATGTTCACCCCTCAGCCAGGTTTCGTGAACAACTGAGCCATGGGTTTCAACGGACGCTTCCACACCATTCTCCTTCAGATGAACAGATAACCGTCGGCACACAACCTCCCTGAGTGCCTTTATCTCCGATTCCTCATCTGGTTCAGGCTTAATCCTCTCCAGAACCTTGCTTCTAATTTCTCCCCACTCCATCTGTATCTACCTCGATAACGCTCTGAGAATAAGGTGCAAGGGTTGGTTAAATGCTTCTAGATTCAGCTATGTTAGAATAGATAGGACCTCGATCCGTGAGGACACTTTTCTTAAGTCGAATGCTCTTAACCTCTAACTCACCGAATCGAATATCCTTTAAATCCTTCAGCACATCCCCAAGCGCCGAAATATTTCTAGAGCTACGAACTCTACAAAGAGTTAAGTGGGGCTGAAAACCCCTTCTCTCCGACCCAAACCCCAAATCTTTAAGCAACCTTTCCAGCTTAGAGAAAACATAAAGAACCTCCGATACTTCACCTGTGACTCCAGCCCAAATTACGCTCGGTCTTATCAAAGACGGGAATACTCCAACACCTTCAAAAGAGAGTTTTATCGGCTTGAACTCTACACTCCTCACTGCATCCGCAACGCGAGCCGTCTGAAACTCAGGTATCTCCCCGAGAAACCTCAAAGTGATATGGATATTTTCTCTCTCAACTGACTTAACATCCGCACCGGAGGATTCAATCGTTCTCTGAGCTTTGATGAGAGCATTCTTCACCACTTCATTGTCCAGATCAATTGCTACGAAGCATCTTACAGGCATCCTAGTCAAAGAAAATATACGATGATTACCCTAAATGTTAATCGCTGAACCCTTTAAAAAGGTAAAAAATTTTATCAGCTATCTCTGATGAATTCGATTCCAATCCCCCATGGTTTAAATGAATTGGATCCTCTGAAAGAATGTATGGAAACCCTTATCCTACTAATATCCTATCACCACGGAAACACCCGTAAAATCATAGACGAAGTAGCAACTGTACTCGACGCTGAAGTGAAAGAACCCACTAACATCTCCCCAGAAGCTTTGAAAAACTATGATCTAGTTGGTTTCGCCTCAGGCATATACTACGATAAAATGGATAAGAGGATAACTCGTTTTGTTGAAAACCTACCACCTGGAAATGGATCATGCTTCATCCTCACGACAAGCGGAGGAACCCATGAAAAGGCTCACAAAGAGATGCGAAAACTCATCGCCTCAAAAGGCTACAAAGTCAGATCAGAGTGGAATTGTAGAGCATTAGACACATACGGTCCTCTAACATTAATTGGCGGCATCAACAAAGGAAAACCAGACCCTAACGATATCAGGAGTGCACGCTTATTCGCCGAGAAACTGAAAACAAATTAAATGTAGAGTATCCAGTATATCGCAAAACCGTAGAAAAGCTCCAAAGCCCAATAAACAATCAAAGCCCGCATCCGCGTTTTATTCAGGAAGCACATGGGTGAAATCCCCCTGAAACCCCAACTAAGGAAAAGTCCAGCACCGATCCCGAAGACAAGCAAACCAATGACCCCATGTAAAGCTAAAAAGACCGTGAACCATGAGAACGAGATTCTGCCTGAAAAGAAAACAACTGCTACAGGCACCATAACGAAAAGTACCGAGACAAAATGAAGAACCATCATCGTCAACATAAACCAAGCATGTTTAATCGGCTTTTTTTTATATGCAAATATGAAGCCTGCTCCAAGACCCATAAAGACGAATATTTGAATGTAGAGGCTAAGCTGACTAACAGCGATACCAGCAAACGTGAACTCTCCAACCATATTATAAGCATTGGTCGATCCCGATTAAGTCTTTTTCACTTCTTTTGGGAAGAAAGAATCCGAGTAAATCACGAACGCGGTGTTCCCAAATAACCCCATGAGGATCACACCCATTACAGCCATCTCTATGAATGCTTTAACGAGTATCTGAACAGTGATAGCGTTCACAACAATAATTGGCATCGCGAATACCGCTGGATAAACAACCATGAATATGAACGCAGTGAAAACCGCCTCCGGTAGGTAGGATATGATTGTCGTCGCGATGAGCCTCCATTTCTTTCCCCTGTAACTGATTCGACTCATTATGAATCCCGCTGCCAAACCAGTGAGCGCTTTACCCATGGGGATAGCAACTCCGCTGAGTATGTTGCCCTTGCTGAAACCAAACTCAAAGGATGAAACAAGTCCCCCGATAAGGCCGGTCATCCCTCCTATTACAGGGCCACCGAAGAGAGCAGCTACGAACGTTGCTAAGTGACTCAGATCGAAAGCGACTGAAACTGAGACTGGGCCAAGAGGAATATTCGGGGCAATCGGCGCTAATTGCAACGATATAAATGAAAGAACATTCCCCAGAGCAGCCATAACAGCAATGAAGGTTAGACTCTTAGATCTTTTTCCACCTGACAACACTATCTTAAGCGAACACCGTTTCAACTCTTTTTAAGGTTGCTACCAATAAAAAATAACCTTTACCTTTGGCAGTCCGCAACAAACTCGATGAGAAGTCGCATAGCTTTCTCAGCATCTTCTTTCTTAACCAGCAAATGATCCCGAAGATAAGTTGAAATCGGATATATGCTAACCCCATTCTCTGCAAGAACCGAAGAGACAACCGCCATAAACCCAACAATCCCCAGATCAAGAACGATGTCAAAAGTTAACACGCGATAAGGCCCTGCCTCAGAGAAACGGGTAAACCCTCCCTTAACCCGACTCCACTCAGCCGTTTTACAGACTATCGAGACCTCATATGTATCGCATGT
The DNA here is from genome assembly GCA_041304325.1 of Candidatus Bathyarchaeota archaeon. GTDB lineage: Archaea > Thermoproteota > Bathyarchaeia > TCS64 > TCS64 > UBA8941. The sequence continues at coordinate 46,625 of JBFYNP010000116.1, read as the reverse complement.
TACAGAGCAAAACGGGGTTAATTTAGTATAAATTTCTCCAGATTTCTCAGCATCCTCAAGACCGAGACTAATAACAGTGTAATCCTCAGTATGCTCTCTTACCATTACTTTCGAGAAGAGATTCCTCATGTCTCCACTTAAACGCATAAATTAGAAACCGTCGAACACACTGATAACCCGTCTGGTCACTCCAACTCCTGAACGGTCTTACCTCGAGCACTCAACTCCACGATCTTCGCCTTTAGTTTAGGAGATCTCTGCTTCAAGCTCTTCAAAAAAGACTTCGGTTTAGCCGGAGAAATCATCACCACCTCCTTTCCGGTGACGAGAAGAACAATATTAGCCTCATCATTCGTATAATCGACGAACCTGAAGCCAGCTTTCCTAAGCTCAGCCGCCGTGTTCCTGGTGTAAAGCTCGGCATCTTTACTGATCTCGCCCTTCTCCCTTATGTAAACTTCAACTCGTCCAATTCTCTTATATGGAATAGTGAGCGGACTGCGAAGAAACCTAGTTAGCTTTAAACCCCCATCGCCCAGCACGTAACTGCTCTGGTAGACGGGAACCCAATTCGGTAGAAGCGTTGTTATTGCAAAAATAACTATGATTAGAAATGCATCCGCTGCGAAATCAAATGACTTCCATGAGACCCCCTGCTGAAGTTTCTCATATGCAGAGTAGACATTTAACGCAATTATTGGTATATTGATGATCGGTATCGCGTACCCTAACAGCCTCCGCTTCTGGATCAGGGGTAGGGATTCAACGACTTCTGACATCTCCCCTGAATATACCTGCACCGCTTAAAAGCGTAAGGAATGCCGAACATTTATCCCATCGCGTATAGATACCATGCAGCGGAAGCGATTGCTGAGATGAATCTCCCAAGGATCACAGTTCTAAGGCTCGGTCACAGACCAAGCCGAGATAAGAGAATCTCGACGCATCTTCTACTAGCTGCGAGGGCGTTCGGCGCATCAGAAGCGATTTACACAGGGGTACACGACGAGTCTCTCGAAGAGTCTGTCACAGATGTCGCGAGAGACTGGGGAGGATCATTCAAAGTCAAGTATGCGGACAGCTACCGTAAGATAATAAAAGAATGGTCAGGAAAGATAATTCATCTCACAATGTATGGGCTCCCCGCGCAGAACATTGTTCCAGCGATCCGTGAGGACTCCTCACCAAAGCTCATCGTAGTAGGTGGAGCAAAAGTCCCGGCAGACGTTTACACATACGCTCATTGGAACGTCGCCATAACAGGGCAGCCCCATAGCGAAGTAAGCGCTCTAGCAATATTCCTTAATATGCTTACAGAGGAAAGTATGCTTAGCTACGAGTTTCTTGATGCTAGACTCCGTGTAATTCCGACAGAGCGAGGTAAAAATGTCACACATATCGAAAAAGAGTCTTAAACGTTTAAACGCCGAGACTTCAATATTAATATACAGGAGTATTCTACGGATTGATCTCCGTCAGCGATGACACTATAATAAGTATCGCCCGAGTTCTAGGCGGTGATCAGGGCATAGAGATAATTAAAGCTCTAAAAGATACACCGGACATCACCGTTGAAGACATCTCCTTAAAGACCAATCTTCAGATTAATGATGTCCGTAAACTCCTCTACAAGTTCTACAACCACAGTCTTGTAACAAGCAAACGGTTCCGAGACAAAGACACAGGCTGGTTCATCTTCCAGTGGCGTCTCCAACCCGAACTATTCGAAGGATACATCCAAGGGATGAAACAAAAAATCCTGAAAAAGCTGGAAGTGAGATTAGACTACGAGAAAAGCCACGAGTTCTACTCATGCGGAAATCCAACGTGCCAGAGAATCACCTTCGAAGTAGCGATGGAAACCGTGTTCCGATGCCCCAACTGCGATCAATCACTAAAGAGAATGGACAACTCCGCAGCAATAGAATTCCTAGAACATAAAGTGGCGGAGCTCAGGGAGGAGCTCACCAAGTGAAAATTCCCAATCGGGAGGAATCCCTAAAACTCCTTAAACAAGCTGAGTGTAGCCAAGGCGTAATCGAACACTGCCAAATGGTAACCCGAATAGCCCTTCGACTAGCTTCATCATTACAAGCAAAAGGGTACCGAGTTGACATCCACCTCGTTGAGGCAGGAGCCATACTTCACGACATAGGGAGAAGCGTCACACATGGAGTAGAACATGGAGCACTAGGAGGCCAGATCGCCAGAAAACTAGGGATCGACGACGCCGTAGCCCGAATAATCGAGCGTCACGTCGGTGCAGGCTTAACCGATGAAGAAGCAAAGAAAAACAGACTTCCCCCCGGAGACTACATTCCTACAACTATCGAAGAAAAAATAGTTTGCTACGCCGACAAACTCACCGAGGGAGCCCATGAAGTGCCTATCGAAGTAGAAATGGAGAAACTCACAGCAGAACTAGGAAGCAGCCACTCCGCGATTAAAAGATTAAAAAACCTTCACACCGAGATCACCAGTAAACTAAATTAACCTCATTTTAATGACATCACACCAAAGCCACTTTCAGTTACCCCTCCCAGTATTATATACTATAACTGACGTAAAGGCTAAATGCGTAGCCGAGAAGCACCGGATAAGGGTAACCATCCATGAGCGATCAAAGGATCTTCGTCGATGAGGGCGTCCTAGACATCAACTACGTACCTCCAAAGCTCCTCCACAGAGACGAGGAACTTCGACTCATGCGACTACTATTCGACTATATGCTTACAGCCCCCTATGAGATGAGCCAACGCGCTATCATAGTAGGCGGAGTTGGCTCTGGAAAGACAGCACTCGCCCAGATCTTCGGCCGATGGCTCCGAGATGAGGCGAAGAAACGACGCGTCAAGGCACTCTTCATCCACGTTAACTGCCGGGAACTCCGCGGGAGCCTGTTCATGGTCCTCCGTAGGGTAGTGAAAACACTCAAACCCGACTTCCCTGATCGGGGCTACGCCGCCAACGAACTCATGGAGACCCTCATGCAACTGCTAGACGAGGAGAATACTCAACTACTGTTAGCTCTCGACGAGGTTGACTCCCTCGTGAATACTGAAGGAGAGAACGCTCTTTACGAGTTGACGCGAACCCAAGAGGGGCGCCCAGACGCACCTCGAAGACTAAGTCTACTATGCATCACTAAGGATCCCACAGTATTCAACCGACTCGACCCGAGCACTCGAAGCAGCCTCCAACGCAACATGATAGAGTTGAAGCCATACGGTCTTCCCCAAATCGCGGGAATCGTTATGAGTCGTTCAGATGTGGCTTTCCGAAGAGGAGCGATCCCCGTAGAGGTTATCGACTTCATAGCAGAACTCGCCCTTCAGGAAAGAAGCGACGCCAGATACGCCATAGACCTCCTTTGGAGAGCTGGGAAGTATGCGGAGCTAGAGAATTCCAAACAGGTAAACCCGGACCATGTTCGCCGTGCTGCCCCAAGCGTCTTCGCTACTCTCAAAGAAGAGTCCCTCGGGCAGCTCAGTCGCCATGAACAGCTGGTGTTACTGGCTATAGCTCGGTTCTTCAAAAGAAGCGCTCAACCACACGCCTCCACCGGAGAGATAGAGCAAATGTACCGCATAATCTGTGAGGAGCATAAAGAGGAACCCCGCGCCCACACCCAGTTCTGGAAGTACCTTAACAACCTGAAGAACATCGACGCTGTCCAAATAAAGTTAGATGCCTCTTCTCAGGGCCGAACCCAGCTCATAAGCCTCACAAAAATCACTGCCAACGACCTAGAGAAGGAGGTTCAAAGGAGCATTGAACAGAAATAAGAACCCAGCCGAGGAGCTACTCGGAAGCCGTGGACGGATCCGTGTTCTTAAGATATTATCCGAAAGTGGAGATCTAAACGTAAGTGAGGTGAGCCGCCGCTCTGGGCTCAACTATACGAGCGTGGAGCGCCACCTCACGAAGCTCCTCCAGTTAGGACTCGTTAAAGAAAAAAGATACGGAAGGATCAGAATATTCACAATTCTATTTCAAACACTGACGATAAAATTCGAGAAAGGCGGAGAACTAGCGATAGAGATCTCAACCGTAGCGCAGGAATAACCGCTATTTCGATTTCGAAACGACCTCGTAGCCGGTGAGGCACATAGCCTTAGCGCAAGTCACCATCTCGTCTATACGAACATGTTTTTCAACTTCATCTGCGTATCCACGTGGACCATAGAGACAACACTCAATTCCAGCTTTAGCTAGGTGTGCTGTGTCGTTACCACAGTAGCTTCTAGGAGGAACCGCACCGATCTTTTTCGGATACTCTCCGGTCACGACTCTGTGATTTTCTTTGAGAAGTTTAACGATCTCGCTGTCTGCGCTGACTCCCATAGGCGGCATCACCATGCCTCCAACACGCCACTTAGGATTGATCGGGTACTCGAACTCGTACTTAAAATCAGGATCCTCTACTTTGATCTCCTCAAGCATAGAGATCATCCGCTGATTGATCTCTTCTATTTCGTATCCTGGAGGGTAACGGAAATCGACGATGATGGTGCAGAAATCCGGAATGTTGTATGGGCCTGCAAGATCATATTCTCGATTACGTCCACCGATGATACTCCCTGCTACCCAGCGAGGCGCACCTGGAAGATCAGGATCTCTTGCCTCGAACTTCATCTTGTCAAGTCTATCAAGCACACACCTCATCTTTGTAATAGCGTTAATACTCTCCTCCATTCGGCTAATGTGCTCACTGCGACCAAGAGTGTGAATAGCGAAATCGTGGACACCAACACACTTTGTTAAAATATTATCGACACTATAAGGCTCAGGAACTATCGCCATATCGGTCCAGATACCCTGCTGTAATGCATGGACAGTTCCTACACCACCCTGAAGCTCACCCACAACGCACTCAATAACGAGATCGCCTCGAAGTTTTACTTTACTCCTCTTGATGGCGAGAGCAGCACACATCATTGCTGCATCACCACTCTTCATGTTATGGATTCCAGCGCCCCAGAGTCGGTTACCCTCAACCTTAGGAGTATAAGGATCCCACTCCCACGACGCAGTTATTGGGTCAATATCTAAATGCCCGTTAAACATCATGCTCTTTCCAGTACCATCTCCGTTTAAACGAGCAATAACCTGCTTCCGACCCGGCTCCACCTCTTGGAGCATCACTTCATCGAATCCCTGATCCTCAAACCAATCCTTCGCAAAACTTACCGCAGGCCCTTCCTGCCGTGTAAGACTAGGCTGCCGAATTAGGTCGCAACCTAGATCAATGATCTCCTCCTTCTTCAGGTGGTCGAGTACATTCAAATCAGTAACCGAGAAAAGAAAACCGTTTACACATTTAGGTTTTCAGATTAACTTGATCAAAAATCGACATAAATTTTCAATCAAACCAAAATTATTTAGATTATCGATTGTTACTCAATTATAAAAACAGACTTCAATAATCCCGAGTACTAACATATTTCATGCCAAAGACCACCGGTCTAATCACATTTCTACCCTACAGAAACCTTGAGGCGGCAACACATTTCTACAGAGAAACAATGGGTTTGACTCTCGAGATTGACCAAGGCTTCGCAAAGATACTACGTGTTGGAGAAGATGCATACATAGGATTAATCGACGCAAAACGCAGTGTCGTCAAATTGAGTGAGGAAAAATCGGTTGCTCTAACAATTTTAGTTTCAAATGTTGATGAGTGGTTTCAATATCTAATAAAACACGAGATACCAACCGTGAGCGAACCGCATGACGTTCCGGAGATAGGTATCCGGCTTTTCCTATTAAAAGACCCTGAAGGGTACATAGTTGAGATCCAACACTTCTATTAAATCTCGCATCATAAGAGTTCACTTTTTAATCCCTAGTTCAAGATATGTCTAATCAATGAGCGCCAATGCAAACGTCGCCGCGGTCCTCTACGAGATCGCAGAGATCCTCACCGTTAAAGAGGATAAATTCAGGAGCCGCGCGTACCAAATGGCGGCTCAGAGAATCACAAGTTTAACCGAAGATGTGTTAAAAGTAAAAGAGCGGAAAGAGCTCGATCAGATCCCTGGAATTGGTAAAGGCATTGCAGCCACCATCACTGAATTTCTAGATACAGGTGAGTCAAAGATCCTTGAGGAACTCAGAGAGAGTCTTCCTCAAGGCGTCAGACAGCTAATGGAGCTGGAAGGTGTTGGCCCAAAACTGGCGATGCGTCTCGTTAAAGAACTCGAAATCAATAGCATCGATGCATTAGAGCAAGCAGCAAAAGCAGGGAGGATTAGGGAGCTAAAAGGATTCGGTGAGAAAAAAGAAGCGAACATTCTCCAGTCTATAGATGATGTTCGAAATAGACAGACCCGTTTCCTGTTAGGAGCCATACTTCCAGTGGTCCATGATATGGAGGAGTATATGCGAGGAAGCACCGCAGTCATAAAAGTAGAGATCGCTGGCTCCGCCCGCCGCAGAAAAGAAACCATCGGCGACCTCGATCTACTCGTATCTAGCTTAGAGCCAGAGAAAGCAATGAATAGATTCATCTCAATGCCTCCAGTGGAGCGCGTAATTAGTCATGGAGTTACGCGAAGCACCGTAATCCTTAAGGGGCATTTACAGGCTGACTGTCGAGTTATTCCTCCTGAAGCCTACGGAGCAGCGTTACAATACTTTACTGGTTCTAAAGAACACAATGTCAAGCTGCGAACAATCGGTGTCAAGCTAGGATACAAACTCAATGAGTACGGACTTTTCCACCGAGATGATGAAACTCTGGTAACCTCAAACAATGAGGAAAATATCTATAAAACCCTCGGAATGCAGTACATTCCACCAGAACTAAGAGAGAACCGCGGTGAAATTGAGGCAGCTCTGAAAGGACAGCTACCCCATCTCGTTGATCTACCATCCATAATCGGTGACCTTCACGTTCACACAAAGTGGAGCGATGGTACATCCACAATATCTGAGGTCGCGGAGAAAGCTCAGCAACTTGGCCTAAAGTACGTTGCCATCTGCGATCATTCTAAGAGCCTTGGAATAGCTCATGGTCTCGATGAAGAACGGCTTCGAGAACAAGGAAAAGAGATCGAGAAAATCAACAAAAGCCTCGAAAACTTGACTATTCTCAAAGGAATAGAATGCGATATCAAAGCGGATGGGAGCCTTGACCTTGCTGATTCAGCTCTCAAAGACCTTGATTACGTTGTAGGAAGCATACACAGCGGATTCAAAGCTGAGGAGGACACAATTACAAACAGACTGATTACCGCATTTAGCAACGATTACATACGCACAGTAGGTCACCCTACAGGCCGAATAATTCAACAGAGAAAACCCTACGCTCTAAACCTCGACAAAGCATTCGAAGAGGCTGCAAAACACCATATAGCAATGGAGATTAATTCATTCCCTGAAAGGCTGGACCTAGACGATGTCAACGCTAGGAAAGCTAAGGAAGCAGGCGTAAAACTAACAATATCAACTGACGCTCATTCAATTGACCAGATGGAGTTCCTCCCTCTTGGAGTAAGTGTTGCTCGCAGGGCTTGGCTTGAAGCAGTGGATGTTGAAAACACCAAGAGCTTAGAACAGCTGCTCAATTTTTAGACATGATAAGTTTTTCAGCGAGGCCAAACAGGACATCGCGACTTGGTGGCCACGTAAGGACAATGCAGAAAATGATGCTTCCGACTATTACGATACTCTGGGCATATAATCCCCCAACGGCGCCGATGAGCATTTCAAAGATAGTTCCACCGACATAGGCTGCAATAGTGTACAGAATAGTCTTTCCGATAGCTTCGATCAGCAGCAACTTCTTGAAAGGCAGTCTCCGGGTTCCCGCAAGCATAATAACAGGCATATCAGGTAACGGAGTCATAGAGACGAGTAATATGGCCCAAAATCCATACCGGTTAATCCATCTAGAAATTGTCTCCTCTGCTTTGCTCTTAACACCAATATTGACTGTCTCAGCTAAACCCAGGCCTAGAAGATAAGGAACCAGATCACCTATAGCTCCCCCAATTCCAGCTGCCGCACCTAGGATCAACGGATGATAGTGCCTTGATAATGCAAGGAAAAGAGGCACAAATATGTCCCTGGCTACCATTGTGGCGTGGCTAAGAAGAGAAACTAGGAATACTCCTCCGAGACCATATTGGGTTACGTCTCCACCACCGAATAAGAGCTGCCATACGATAATTCCAGAGATAATTGATACAGTAGCGACTCCTCCAATAATCAGAAATGCTCTCTTATTCAAAGCGTTGCCAACCCGAATTGAATCGTACAAGACGAAGTTGAATAAATGTGTTTCAGTATACCTAAGAAAAGATAATAACCGCGCTGACTTTTTCATCTCAATTATGAGGTCTTGAGTTGAACGGAAAACTGTTACTCATCGGTATAGTTGTACTGTTCGTAGTTTTAGGTGGGGTAACTATCTCCACATACAATGGGTTAGTATCTAGTCAAGTAGGGGTTGATCAAGCTTGGGGAGACATTCAGGTTCAGTACCAACGGCGTTATGATCTGATTCCAAAACTCACTGATGCTGTAAACAAGTTCGTCACTTTCGAGCAGAAGCTACTAACCGATATTGCCGCTGCTCGATCCGCTTGGACTCAGAGCCTAAAAAACTCTGTTGAAGACCAGGCTGAAGCGAGCAAACAATTGGATTCCGTAACAAGTAGGCTTCTGGCTATCGTCACTGTGGAGAATTACCCTGATTTAAAGTCGAACCAGCTAGTGCTTGGACTCATGGATGAGCTAGCAGGTACAGAGAACAGAGTCGCAGTATCCAGACTTCGATACAACGATGCAGTTGCCACATACAACAGTAAAATCCTTAGATTCCCTGATAACATCCTCGCCGGATCTTTAGGCTTCCAGAAACGCGCATTCTTCAATGCACAATCAGGTGCCGAATTTCCTTCACCCTAGGTTGAGATCGGGTGGATAAAACGCCCCGAAAAACATTCACATTAATCTTCGTCCTCTGGTTAATGTCCTCCTCACCTATTGTTTCAGCCACAGTTAGAGGAAGATATGTTTACGATTACGTAGGTCTACTCAACGATTCCGAGAAAGGGGCAATAGAATCGCTTTGTCTTGATGTTGACCAGAACACTACCGCTGAGATCGTGATAGTCCTTATCGCAGACCTATCTGAATACAACGGAGATATCAACTCCGCCAAGTTGAAGATATTCAATCAAGTCTCCCTTGAAGGTACAACAGGAATCGGTAAGGCCGAAAAGAATAACGGAGTCCTTATTCTTGTCAGCAAGCTCGATCGAGAGTGGGGGATCGAAGTAGGGTACGGACTTGAGGGAGAGATAAATGATGCGAAAGTGGGGCGAATAGGCCGAGATGTATTGGCACCGTTTCTAAAACAAGGTGACTACTACTCAGGTCTCTGGAACTCGGCTGCGACGACCGCAGAGCAAATTGGCTTCGATGTGGAAGGATATACTCCCTCACCTTTACAGGACCAACCTCAGAGCTTCATCGATGTACTGCTCAGCGGGGACTGGCTGTACGTAATCTGGTGGCTATTAGGATCAGGCTCACCGATTTGGCTTGTTTTAATAGTAGTAATAATCTTCGTTCTCATCTTCTCCCGAAGCCGTGGAGGGGGAGGACGTAGCGGAGGCGGTGGTGCCTCCGGTCGATGGTAAACCTAGAGGGGCTTACAAAGGATCTCCATCATTTTGAGATCCCGCATCCTACCTGACTCCGCTGGAGATACCACCATCGCTGTGTCAGCTCCTTGGCTGCTACCTGCTACGCATACAACTTGCTTTTCACGTGGGATTACGTTGCTATCGCAGGCCATCATCGCTATCTCGGCGCAGACCTTAACGCCTTGTGCGAATAAGCGGAAGGTGTTAGCTACTATTACGTTTGTTGGTGGTAGGATGAAAGGAAGCACTAGCTCGTTGGGTTGAGTTTTCTCGGGGCGTTGGCGAGCCATACCTACATCGACTCCACCTGTTAAGACGTCAGTGCATGTTAGTACGATACCATGCTGCTGTAACATCGCTCGTTTTTCAGGAGGCATCGTTTGTAGACCTGGCTGCCGGTATCCGGTCTGGTGTGTAACGAAAACGAGTTTTAAACCGCTTCCTTTGAATATCTCAACGGCACGCTCTCCAGAGAAACCTGTGCTCGTCGAGACTAGCACTGTATCAATATTTCTCTCTTTTGCGCCTTCAAGTGCTATCTTAAGTGTTTCGTCCGTGTGTTCCTTGCCACCCTGAGTAAAGTAAACTGTTGTTCTCTTAACGCTCATATCTATATCTCCTAGAACAGTGATTGATTGAGCACTCGTTTGGTAAGAACCTAACGGTCATCTGAAATCAGAATGTATCTCCCTTTGCCCAATAATCGGTAGATGGTAACCGCAATTGACGCAATTCATCTCTTTATCGAGATGCCACTCCCTGATCTCATATCCCTGACGTCGAACTACATGCTTCTTGCATTCGGGGCAAACAGTATCTTCGTAGGCTTCTCCGTGGACGTTCCCAACGAAGACGTATCGAATTCCTTCTTCTAACGCTATCTTTCTGCTGCGAATCAATGTTTCAACGGGTGTAGGCGGCAAGTGGCTGAATTTGTAGTCCGGATGAAAGCGGCTCAAGTGAAGTGGTACATCAGGGCCCATATTCTCAACGATGTACTTCGCCATCCTACGTGTCTCCACTGGGTCATCATTAGTTTCCGGTATGATGAGGAAAGTTATCTCTACATGCACTCCTTTCCTCTGCATCTCAACAGTAGCGTCAAGGACACTTTGAAGATCCCCGGAGCAATGTTTTCTATAAAACTCTTCAGTGAAACCTTTCCAGTCAACGTTCGCTGCATCTAATACATCCACAACTCTGTCTAAGGCTTTCAAGCTCACATATCCATTAGTTACTAGAACGTTTTTCACGCCCTCTTTATGCGCAAGCCGAGCGCAATCCTCTAAGTAATCAAGGTTGATGATTGGCTCATTGTATGTGTACGCGATGCTTATGCATTCCTGAGTATGGGCTGTGTCGACCATATGTTCTGGTGGCCAGTGCTGTAAAACTTCAGTTGGAGGCTTTGCAGTGCTAATATGCCAGTTCTGGCACCATGGGCATGTAAAGCTGCAACCGACGCTACTTATACTGAACGCTCGGCTTCCTGGGTAGAAGTGCACAAGAGGTTTTTTCTCAATGGGATCTACCGCCATTGCGCTAATTATACCGTATGTTAGGTTGACAATCTTTCCCAACTGGTTCTCTTTTGTTCCACAGAAGCCCCGTTGCCCTGGTTTTAGCGTACACATCCTCGGGCATATTATACATCGAGCGGTCTCGGAATCGATCTGCTCCTGAAACCTAAAGGGCATCTTAATCATTTGATCCTTATCTAACGGATGGTTTAACGCTTACTCCGAAAAAGATTTTATGAATGAAATTACGAAAAACTCTATGCATCAAAATGCACATGAAATAACAAGCTATTATCTAGAAATATTTCAGGATATCTTCGTTGGAAAGTCTTCGGTACAGTTGCGACTCCGTGGGGATCACTGCGACGTGAATATTTTCTGGTTTTAGACCATTTGCATATGCTTGTTTCACAGTCTCGATCGCAAGTGAAGTAGCTTCATCAAGAGTCATATCAGCACGATATTTTTTCTCAAGAAGTTCTCGTCCCTTTTCTGTATTCATTCCAAGTGCTGCCGCTTTGAATCCTCTATAACTTCCACTAGGATCTGTAGTAATGAGGCGAGGTCCCGTCGTGTCGATTCCTGCCACAATCATGCTAACGCCGAATGGGCGTATACCTCCATTCTGAGTATACTGCTGAAGGAGTTCGCCTACACTGCTTACAAGTCCTTCTACACTGATTGGCTCGTCATATGTCATTCTATGCCCTTGGCATGCAAGTCGTGCTTCTCGGACAAGAACGCGGGCGTCTGGGCTAAGTCCAGCAATTACTGTAGCTATGTGGGTATCTAACTCGAATAGCTTTTTACTGAAACGTGGGTCCTCAAGGGCGCTTGTGAGGATTTCAACTGCTGTTAGAACGACTCCTTCTTTTACGGCTACGCCTGCGACAGGAGCACCGCGCTTCACTAATTCTAATGCATACTCAACCTGGTAGATGCGGCCTTCTGGTGAGAAGATGGTGATAGCTTCGTCGTACTCTCTGCCTCTTGACAAGTTTACGCGCCTTCTCTAAACGTCTGCCTCCGAGCTATTTAAACATCTAGTGGACCTAGGCTTCAGCGAGTTTCCGGATCTCACTCAGGGTGAGGCGAAATGTTGTCCACTCATCGTTTGATTTGGCACCAATATTATAGTAGAACTTTCGGCTAGGTTCATTCCAATCCAATACGGTCCACTCCATGCGAGCACACCCCTTTTCAAGAGCGATCTGTGCGAGCTTCTTTAAGAGGGTTGTACCTATTCCGTTTCCTCGAAGCTCTTCTGGGACGAAGATGTCTTCCAGCCATAACGTGGGGCATCCTGTCCAAGTGCTGAAGGTATAGTAGTAGAGAGCGAGACCTACATACTTTGGCCCTTGATTTCCCGTGTTCTCCGCGAGGAAGGCCTTAAAGACGCTTTCAGGTCCCCATCCCCACTTTCTATAATCCTCAGCAGTAGCTACAAAGCTCTCCGGTGACCGCTCATATATGGCAAGTTGTTTAGCTAGATTCATAATCACCGGGATATCATCCTCTTTTGCTTCCCGGATCTTGAAACTGATCTTCATGGAGGAATATCTATTGTTCCTATGTATGAGCTTGACTACCAACTCGCATAAAAAAGTGAGATAAAAACAAATACGATTAAGAATAAATTCGCTTAACTGCTTCGAGACTTTTAATGTAAAATTTGTAGCATTTTTCATATAGCTTTTGGTTTTTGGAGTCGGGTTTGGTTTCGATCTTTTCAGGGATCCATTTCTCTATTACAGTATAGTCTGTAATCATTTTAGTTCCAAGCCCTGCGAGGATCGCATCTCCTAAAGGCGCACCCTTCGCATCTGGGATATAACTGAAGTTAACTCCAGTAATATCCGCGATTATCTGTCTCCAAATTGGAGACCTCGCGCCACCATCGACCAGAGTCGCACGGTTGATCACCAGACCTGTCTCTAACGCTGCCTCTATACTGTATCTCATCGCATAAGCGACACCTTCAAGCACTGATCTAAACATGTGACCGCGAGTATGGGTTACACCAAGACCAATGAAGCCACCTTTAATATGTTCATCCCAGTATGGAGCTCTCTCTCCACCCATCATATGAGGTAGGAAGATAAGTTCATCACTACCTAGAGGGGCTTTAGCCGCAAGGTCGTCAAGCATTGCGTATGCGCTGTCACCTGTTTTATACTCGTTCTCTCTTTCTTTTTCCCCGAACTCGTCGCGGAACCACCTTACACTATAACCAGCGGTGGCGATCCCGGTGAAACCATAAAGGTACTCTCGACCATTAACAACGTAAGGGAAGTTGATGAGCTTGGGTGAGAGACGCTGAGTGTGGTTAATGAAACCGTTGCACATGCTCGTCCCGAGCATAGATGCTAGGTCACCATCACGTACTGCTCCTCCAGCTAAAGAGCTTACAGCGGCGTCGATGCCTCCCGCGCATATGGGTGTGCCTTTTGCAAGACCTGAGAAGCTTGAAGCCTCCTTTGTGACCTCCCCTACAATATCCTCTGAGCTTAGGATCTTTTCTGGGAAGAGGATACGGGGAATACCAAGCTCCTCCATCAAGGTCTCGGACCAGCTTCGCTTGTGAATGTCGAATATTCCTCCATAGTTCCCCGCGCTACTGAAATCGATGCTTTCCTCGTCGGTGAGGTCCCTGATTATGAATCCGTTTGGTGTTTCGAACCGTCTTATCTTTCTCCACTTTTCGGGTTCGTTTTTCTTTATCCAAAGCATTTTGGTGTAACCATAATAGGGATCAATAACGTTGCCCGTAATTTTGTATAGAGCATCGGTACCAATTTCTCTGCGAAGAATTGCGCATTCCTCCCCTGCTCGGCGATCAGCCCAGATGATGCAGGGTCGAATAGGAATATACTCACTATCTACAGGTATTCCGCTTCCACCATAGAGGCTACTTATTGCAGCGCCAGCGACATCATTTGGGTTGATTTTCGCTGTCTTCAAAGCCTTTTTCATCGTAGCGTAAACGGCTTCCTTCCAGATCAAAGGCCATTGCTCAGCCCACCCTGGCTGAGGGGTGAGGACCCCGTACTCCTGAGAGGCGGTACCTTTCACTTTTCCCTCAGCGTCTACGACGACGGTTTTTGTTCCAAGTGTTCCGATATCAGTGCCTAAAAGATAACTCATTTTTCTCACATCTATGTCGGTTTATGATATTGGTGTCCCTCTGCATCGTAGATTGTATATCCAATGTCTAGGCGATGAGCTATTTCCGTGAGTACTGGAGTGAGGTCTCCGTACGAAAAGCCGAGATGATTGCAAGGCCAAACGCTTATGAGTTCCTTATCAGACATCGGAATCCTTCCTTTGATGATCGGCCAGCTTGAATTGTATTTGTCGTGTTCTATCTTTTCTACGGGGAGAGTCTTTATGACACTAGCGACAAGGTGATAACGCAGATTCTCTCTGCCAAGGCGGGCAACTGTCATTACATGTCCACCTGGAGTTCGACCCCTGACACTGCTTCCTCCAGCGTCGTAGAATAGTTCCTGCCCCATATACTCCACAGAATCCAACTTTTTCACAGAATCATCTTCTGGTCCGCCGAAAAAGTATGGCGGATGTTGCCCACAGTTAACAATGTAGAGAACACCGTTTTCCACGTCACGGAAGTCGCCGAACCCTGCGGGTTTTCCAGTTGCAAGGAGCATAATTAGCTGGGTTAAAGCTGAATCCATATCGTTTTCGCAGGCAACTGGGATCACATTCTTAGGTTTACCGTCGGGGCCAACATCATTGCTCAGATATGCTGCCATAAGGCAGGCAGTACAATGAAGACTGCTTAGCTCATCCTGACACTTTACACCTGCAAATGTGACACCGTACTCATTAGTGATATCTACTCCCGCATAGTAAAGGCTGAGCTGGAGGATCATCTTTGAATACTCACTTAATTTAGGGCGGCTATAGTCGATGCTTCCATGCTTTTGAAGATAATCCGATGCCTCTTTAAGTCGAGAGTCTTTGATCTCATATTTTCCCTCTCCCGGTTTTTCACTCCATTTCACCATCTCAAGTGCTCTACGGAGGACCTCTGACTGATCTAGAGCCTCATAACTGATCCCGAATAGTTTCTGCCATTGATCAACATCTGCAGTGGTTGTGGGCATCTTGAGGCTCATACCACCGAGGGCTAGATATTTCTGGGCTTTCATTTCATGGATTACTTTTTTGGCAGTCTCTGCTTCAGCAGCACGATGCTCGTTGAACTTGAGGGTGCTTATTAACTCAATAATCACTTTTGGGTCGTTCTTGATGTCGCCGAATACATGGCTAAATGGGACACCGATCCTTGTTAAACCTCCACCCGCAGCCATTCCAGCTACGAGTCCTGGAACAGAAGGATCTTTATGACTGAACATAACAACTCGAGGTATATCGTTCGTTTCAGCTGCGTATCTTTTAACAGCGTCGACGCTATCCCATGGAAACGTCCAGCTTCCCTGGTTGATGATCAGTGTTTCAGGTTTCCCATCTGCAATCCATTTGATATGTTCTTTAACAAGCTTCGTATTCCATGCGATCTGATCCATTTTCGGGTGCTTTTCTCCCCCCCGGACCACAACGACCTTCTCTCTCTCAAGAACATCAATCAAAAGCTTTTCTTGGCTGAGCATATGGTCAATGTTTTCTTCCCGTACCCAGGGTCGAGCATCATTTGGACTGAATATTCCTACTTTCATGGTGTATCCCTCGGTAATCGCTTCTGAACAGGAGGCAAGACATTAAACTTCTTATGAGGCTCCGTTTGATACCAGTAAGCGGTGCTGCTGTAATCATCGCTCCTCTTGTTGGCGTGGCCGTGTTCAATAGTAACTTTAATTGAGTCCTCGAAGTAAATTGGGTCCAGAATATGGTAACGATACCAAGTGATCTTTCCATTCCAGTTCTTACCTCCTGGTAACGGTAACCCATGGTATGGAGCGCAGTATTCCTGTGTGGGACACCAACTCATACCATAGTAATCTTCGGTTCCTGTGCCGACGAGGCTAGGAAGCTTCTCGCCATCTATGAAGATCATGTCGTCGCCTTCTCCATACCAGTTAAACCTGCTATCGGAAGGTCGAAGATTATGCACGTTCATATTACACCCTACATAATGGCCTTTTCCTTTAGCCTCTAGGATAATGTAGTTGCTTTCTCCCTCTAGGTTCTCCCCACGGAAGAGCCATGTAGGGTTATCCCACTCTCCGTCGGGGTCGCCATCTGTAGGATTCTCGCGATTCCACCACGCGTGGAATCGTCCTAGACCTTCGGGGAGATTATTATGCTCTTCATAATCAACATAATAGTAGAAGGACTCACAGTCCCAACTTCCCTGGTTTTCAATGGTGATCTTTGCGCTTTTCTCATAAGGCATAGGCCACCAGCAATTGAATCCTTTACCGTCCTCAGGGCTCATTTGTAGAGGAGCAGAGACATAATTCCGGGTCATGGCGTGTCCCATTCCAAAGAAATCGCCGATGGGGACTTCGATGCTTGGATTTTTTTCTCCATCCCAGAACGCACGTAACACCAGTTTTCTCAGATAAAATTCGTCCCTAGTCCGGATAGTAACCCAAATATGCTTAACATAGCCAGCTCCCTTCATCTCTGCGAGGACAACTGTCTCACCTGCAGGTATGGCGACAAAGTCTTTGTTACCCCCTGACCTATCATAACTACTAAATCTCTTTCTCTTCGCGTCGCGGAGCCTCGGAAGGTCGCCAAGCCCGCCATCAAAACCCGGTAAACTCATAATGTATCTTAAGCGATATTCACGTGATAACACTTATGATAACTAACACGTCGCGGGCACGGGACTCGAA
The DNA here is from genome assembly GCA_041304325.1 of Candidatus Bathyarchaeota archaeon. Lineage (GTDB taxonomy): Archaea > Thermoproteota > Bathyarchaeia > TCS64 > TCS64 > UBA8941. The sequence continues at coordinate 29,624 of JBFYNP010000116.1, read as the reverse complement.
AATATTTGTATCCTGAAAAAATGGTTATTTCTTCTTCCCATAAGAGCCCCAACTGATGATCTCATCAATGCTCTTTCTCTGTTTCGGAGCTGAGACCTCATCGGGAACCCCGATAGGGGTAATAGCTACAACCCTCATCTTATCTGGGATACCTAGAATGCTTTTGATCTCAGCATCTCGAGCCATAGACCCCATCCAGCAAGTCCCAAGACCTTGATCGGCAGCTGCAAGAATTATATGCTCAAAAGCAATACCGACATCATTCTGCCACCAGTTAGGTGACTCTTCTGCGTTACCGAGGGCAACTATAATTACAGGAGCCTGAGCTGCAAAACCCTGTCTACCTGCAAGTTCTTTCTTGGTATTTTCATCTTTTATAACTATAAAATGCCATGGTTGCTTATGCATCGCGGACGGAGCAATTCTTGCCGTCTCTAACACCCTTAAAATCTGATCGTCTGTGACGGGGGTGCTTTTGTACTTTCTTACACTGCGTCTTTTTAAAACTAGTTCATTCCACTCCATAATTATCATAGAGACCCTAGATTCAGTGGTATTTAAACAACTTCAGCCATACCAGGGTTGATGTAGTGGTGTCGGCGTGTATGTTTTCTCATATCCATAACGTTTTAGAGGTTTAGTTAAATGACGTTCAGCTCTTATCGGTGGAAGATATACACCTAGATCTAAAGAGCGTTTTACCTCCTCCTCAACTTTATTAAATCCAATTTTTCGGTTTCCACACACTTTGCAACGGAAACCCTGCTCTTTTCCCATAGACTCCGTAGATCTACCACATTCAGGACAATGAGGATTCACTAACCTAATATCTCGAACAAGCTTTAAAACTTCAAGCCGCTCAAGGTTAATTGTCAAACCAATGTTGACTTTCTTCACTCCCCCTGATACTTTAACTAAATCACCTGAACGAAGACTCTGAACAACAATGCGGAATCCTCCCGAGGGCTCATATGCCGCACAATCCACCACTCCTGTTTCGTCCTTAAGGGTAAAAATTACATGACCCCCCTCGATAATTTTGATTTTACCTGTTACCTCCCCCTCTATAATGGAGGGATAAAATGGCTCAAGTTCAGATATCTTATATTTTTTATTAAGATGAGCATCAGTCCCCTGATTAGAACGGAAAATTGCCCACATTTCCACAGGTTCTAGTGTCCTAATCATTCCAAAAGCAGCATATACGGACACAGCTGTTTCCCCTCTAACACCATAAAGAACTGGATCCGGACCTCTTGGAGTAATTAGGATCTGTCCCTTATCAGGATCAATACTATTGAAAGTATCTCTGAGCAGTTTATCCATCGACTTAACTGAGTTGTTATCGATGAGTCGTTTCTTGCCAAGGTTATCGTTTTTCCTGTATGTTAGGAGTTCGTAAGTATGATCACCTGTGAGGGTGGCACCTATGGATGCAAGGGCTCCAATGAGTCCTCGCCTGTTCTTCCATCCTATCGCTCCTGAGCAGTAACGATCGATTAGCTTCTCAGCATCTTCAAGTTTTACAATTGTGGTAAGCACAGATTCGTAGAAACGTTCGAGCTCCAACGGCACAATTCCTTCATGGAATATTAAGCCTGGGTTCGTGTTATCACACAGGAATTTACCCTGTGCTTCTATTGCATTGATGATAATTCTTTTCACAGCTTCCAGTTTTTCGTCGGGAACTAAAAGTCGGAAGCAGACAGCTCCATTTCCCCTCGTCTTCCACGGTGCATTAGGGTTGAGTCTGACCAGTAGTGGATAATCTACGAATGAAGCTCCAAGCTCCCTAAGGCTGCAGATTATGCTAGCTGCTAAGTAAGTTGTACAACCTCCCTCAGGGGAGTCCGTGTCGTCAATACCTACACTAAGCAGCAAAACAACATCGATTCAGGACACTCTTATAGCATTAATAAATCCGCTCCCAAGGAGAAGGGCTAAAAGTATAGAAACCCATATCTCTCAGGGCCTCTGATGCAGCTAGTCGCAAAAATCGATCAATTGAGACAGGCTAAACTCGAAGCCTTCATTAAACTTCCAGGGATCCTTATACCGGAGCCGATCACTTTTCTTATAGACACCGGGTGCTCAGCTACATGTCTTTTACCGGACGATGTTATCCGCCTAAACATTAAGAGCGAAAATCTTCCCACCGTAATGAAATCCATCGTGACGGCGAACGGTCCCGTATCTCTTAAGATACTCCAGAATGTAATTATTTCTCTCCCCGTCAGAAGAGGACTATTAGACAAAGATGGCTTTATTCATGTACCTATGCCTCAGCTTTCGTTCCTACCTCCTGGTCCAAATTTTAAAGCACTGCCAAGTAACCTCATATTTAGCCTTCTTGGCATGGATGTTCTCCACCACTTTCCAAAGTGGAGATGGGGAAAAACGGAACTTGTGATGGAGGAATTAAACCAGAGTCTAGAGGAACTAAAAATGAGTTTTAAACTCTAACATGATAATTATTTTTAAAATAATTAGGATTTAGACGACTATCATCGTTAGGGTGCTCCGAACCTTATCGAGGCGTCGGATTTTCCAGCTGATAATATCTTTCAGCTCCTGCATCGTTGCAGTCTCGATTCTTGCGATGATATCGTAGACGCCGTAGACCATATGAGCTTCTTTGACCTCTTTTACATCCTTGAGCCCTTTTAGGACCTCGGTCTCGGCGCCAATTTCCGCGTTGATAAGTACAAATGCCGTTGCCATTTTAGACCTCCAGTAATATCTCTGAGATAATGGTATTTAAGAATAACCTACCATCTGATGATATTTCAGCTGAAATACTCGGCGGTTGAACGATGCCATTAATCCATATTAATAACAAAAGAGTTGAAGGAAAGCTTATCCTATTTGATCTCGATGGAACTCTAATCGACGATCGGGCTAGATACATTAGTCTATCAATCCACAGATACAATGCGATTGCAAAACGAACTGATACAGCAGCTGCAGATGAGTGGGCTCGTTTAGGAGGCTGGAACCCTGTGAAAAATGAAATAAGAATGAACGGTCCAATCGCGAGAGCTTCTCGACGGGAAGATATGGCTGTGGCTGCAGCGGCAATCTGCTTTCATGGTTTGTCATGGTACAATGCAAAAAAAATAGCTGAGGAAGCTTATGCAGAGGCTGACGCAATTCAACTTAAGACATATCAACCACGTCTCTTCTCTGGAACAGAAGAAAGTCTCTTAGCGATGAAGAAAAGTGGATGGGTTCTCGGTGTTGCCACGAACGGTGAAAAAAGTGTATCTTTAGATCTCATAAATCTAACTGGGGTCCTTAACCTCTTCGAGACTGTAACTGGTGCTGACGAGGTAAAGGATCCAAAGCCCTCACCCGAATTACTACTTCACGCAGCAGCTGAAAACAGGATATCTCCTAAAGACTGCATCTATGTAGGAGACCAACCCGTCGATGCCGAAGCAGCTGAAGCCGCCGGGTTTCACGCTATCATAACCATTGGTGATGTTCCTTACCTGAAGACCGCTCGAATAACCGAAATCAATGTTAAAAGTATCTCTGAAATATACGCCACCCCGTGAGCCTTAAAACCTCATCCATCATCACAGTTACATAGAATGATTCTCGACGAGTATCTGACGACGCGTGAGATACAGGCTGCAGAATATAACGCCAACTATCTGGGTGTATCAAATCTTCTCCTCATGGAAACCGCAGGAAAGGCGGTAGCTGAAGTCGTAGCTGCTAAGTTTAAGCCTAGTGCTAAGATCTTCGTAGCTTGCGGCTTAGGTGGAAATGGCGGAGATGGTTTTGTAACCGCACGACATCTTTCATCTCGAGGCTATAATGTTGAGGTAACACTTGTCGGAGCCCCTGAGTCGATAAGGTCCGAGGAAACTCGATATAACTACGAATTAATCTCACGATTGACTTCCAGCCTTAACTTTCATATCATTCGTGACTCATCCGAGGTCGTTCCAATCAAGGCTGATGCGATTGTTGACGCTCTAATCGGATATACATACCACGGCATTCTTACACCTATTACGAGGGAGATGATTAATGCGATAAACGACTCAGATGGGTTCAAGGTTTCGATTGATGTACCCACTGGAATGGTCGTTGACACAGGGGAGACTCCGGAAGAGTGTGTCGAAGCGAATGTCACCGTTACACTACATAAGCCTAAAACAGGATTCCGGGGGAAGCCAAGTCAGTTAGGAAAGCTCGTTGTTGCCCCAATGGGCATACCCAAGGAAGCTGAGCTTTACACGGGTCCAGGAGATGTTCTCCTCGCCAATAAAAATAGAAAAGCAGAAAGCCATAAAGGAATGTTTGGCCGTCTCCTCGTAGTCGGGGGTAACGAGACCTATCATGGTGCCCCCGCCCTAGCAACTATGGGTGCTCTATCTACTGGGATTGACCTATGTTACACAGCTGTTCCTGAAACCGCTGCGGAAGCGGTGTCAGTGATAAGTCCTACCATGATTGTTGTTAAGCTTAAAGGTGAACGTCTTAACCTAATGAACCTAAAGCAGCTTGAGCCATTTCTAGAGAAGGTTGATGCAGTGGCAATTGGCCCTGGGCTTGGGCTTGCCGAGGAGACCAAGAAAGCTGTTGACTCTTTAATTAGAATGATAGAGGCGAAAGGTTTACCCTTAGTCGTTGACGCAGACGCCCTCAAAGCCTTCGGAGAGAACCGTCGAAAGCTTAAGGTTCCCGTTGTTTTCACTCCCCATAGCCGTGAATTCGAGATCCTTACAGGAAGGAAAGCTGAAGGAACCCATTTAGAGAAAGGTGTTATAGTAGCTGCTGAGGCGAAAAAACTGGGAGCAGTGCTTCTTCTCAAAGGAGCAGTAGATGTAATTAGCAACGGAGTCCATACAAGATACAACTGGACAGGGAACCCTGGAATGACTGTAGGAGGTACTGGAGATGTACTCACCGGGCTAACTTCTGGGTTCTTATCCCAAGGTTTGCCTTCTATGCAGGCTGCATCTGCAGCTGCGTTCCTTAATGGTGCAGCCGGAGATGCAGTATGCTTAGAGAAGGGATACCACATACTTCCAGAAGACTTGATAAATAATCTACCTTACCTAATCGAGGATGCTGTAGCCGGAAAAATGAGAGCTAGCTAGGGAGAAGAGGCAGAACATTCACATCTAGCATAGCCCAAAGCTGCTCCTCTGGAATTCTCAGATCTGGATGCGGTGCATACCTATTAACCGACATAAGCATATCGATGTATTGCTTCTGTCTCACGCCGGGGTAATCTGTTCCAAAAACTAATTTATGAATGACCCCGAGGTTCTGGGCGATCATGAGATCCCGCCACAAGAGATAAAGAAAACTCGGGTGATTTACATCCCCATAAGGCCAACTAATGTCGCACCATACGTTCCTATGCTTCCGTGTGACATAAAGAGTCTCTTCAACACGAGGATATCCAAGATGAGCGAGAATTATTCTCATCTTTGGGAAGATGTTAGCAATTACATCTATCTGCGCAGGATCAGTGTGATAGAGCATCTCGTGAGACACCGGCATACCAGCATGATGTAAAAGCACTGGAATATCCAGCTCCTCCGCTACCTCGTAAACCTTGAATGCTGAGGGATCGTCTGCATCGTAGCCATCCGTACAAGGATACAATTTAACGCCGAAAAGTCCCAATTCCTCCCTTTGCCGGCGTAACTCTTTTGCAGCTAATTTATCCATTGGGTTAACGTAACCAAAACCGATCAATCTTTCTGGGGCCTGTTTGACAAACTTGGCTACTTGTTCAGGTGTCGTTCGAACGTCGCTGAGAACCACAGCTTTCTCTATACCCGCTTCGTCGAGGTCGGCTAGGAATTCCTCAATAGATACAGAGACTATTGTGGGGTGGGCTGGATCAGTATATTCGGTTATACTTGTATGGCAGTGGTAGTCAACCTTCGGTAAATTAGAAGGCCGGTGTTTACTCCCACTCTTTGGATTAAGAATAGAATCTTGACTTGACAACTCTTGTATCTCCTGTATCTGTATGGTGGAAAGTAAAAGATTTCTCAGTGAAAAGTAAGGTTTCTAGGCTTATGCGAAACCAATCGCGTGCTCATGAGTGATCTTGAATATTTTGTTAAACACCCAATCCTTTTAAGAGCATATAGACGCCCGATAGGACTATCAAAATAGAGCTTACTTTCCTGATGTGAGGCATAGCTAAAGTTAGTTTTTCATGAAAGAAACCTTCAGCGAAAGATATCATAAGAGTTATAGGCAGTATGATCGATGCTGCTCCTGCCCCGTAAGCAGCGTAAAGAGTAAGCACACTATTGAATCCCTCGGTTGATGCTGCTCCGAGTACAACTAATAGGAAGACTGGGAGACTGCATCCGAGAGATGCAGTTCCATAAGCGACCCCGAAAAGAATCATACCTAATGTACCAACTCCACCTGGTGCCTGAAGTACAACCTTTGGAATCTTCTCAAATATATTTGTGAACCATGAAGCTAAACCAAGAACTATCAGCACAACTCCGATTCCTGGTGCTGTAAATGTTGAGTTGCTAAATGCATTGCTAAATAGAAGCGATGGAATGAACCCTATTAGAACGTAAACAGTCATGAATCCTATGATCATAAAAATACTGTAGGCTATCCCTTGTATTATGTTGTGTTTATCTTCACGTAGACGGACCGCAATATACGCAGGAAGCATTGGAAGTGCACAAGGACTGAGTACGGCGAGGATACCTGCTGTAAAAGCTGCTCCTATCTGAAATACGTCCAAACCTTCACCTATCCGATTTGATTTATCACAGCTCCGATTTTATCGGAAGGAGTATAATATCCCCGATACTTTATGATTCCTGCTCGATCAATAATTAGCACTGTAGGAACTGCTGTAACCTTATAATCGCTACCAGTCTTGGGACTTGTACCGAGGAACCAGGTTACTCCATTTGAATTTGCGAACTCATCTAGAGCTTGCATTGTGATCCCAGCGTCAAGAAGGATCGATGCAAAGTAGACATCTTTTATACCCTGAATTTTTTTAATATCTTTTAGCTCTTCGACGCAGAAAGGACAGTTCATTGTCATAAATTCAATAACTACTATCTTTCCTTTTTGCTCACTTAACCTAAATGTTGTCCCCTTCGAATCAATAGCGATAACATCTACAGCTGCTGAACCAATACCGATACCAAGTGGAATTGGGGCGGTATTAACGTAGAGCAATAGTCCACCTAAAAACGCTGAAGCAACAACAAAGAGAATTGCGAAGACCCGCTTATCCATAAAGCGGTTTACAGATTCGCTTCATATAAACCACTTGTAATTATTAAACTGAACCAGCAATTGTAATTGCAGCGCGGAGACCTCGGAGCGCCGTAGGATAGTCTTCAAAATATGCTTTTGTCGTTGGACCATCAACCCGATCCATATAAGGTAGAACACACACCGCGTCAGCCATAGTTGTCGTCTTCCAACGAACCTTAAGATCCACAGGCTGATTGAACCAGAAAGGCTTAACCTCAATAACCTTGCTTAACGCATTCTTCACGTTCTCTTTTATAATCTTGTGAGCTTTTACCGGATGTAGGCATTTTGCAGACTGTCTACCCACAGCCCATTTTACTACAGCTGTTGAGATAGACGAAACAAAACTCTGAGCTTCTGTGCATGCGGCCATATCTCCTGAAATTAAGACACTTGGAACGTTATACCAACCAGCTAATGCAGCGTTTAAGCCGAACTCTCCTGTTTCACGACCATTGATGTAGACTGCATCCACGGCTACACCACTAATTGTATGGGCAAGTACTCCTCGTTCTGTTCCATTCATCGCGTGGTAACCAATATACATAGCTGCATCAAACCCCTCCTCGATTCCCTCCATCATAGAGTCTGGTTTAGGTGAACCCCTGATTAGGTATGCAGCCTCATGAACATCTTCTGGCTGCATATTCCTCATTCCCCCGTGGGCGTCTGAGACGACTATCTCCCTCGCACCAGCTTCAAGAGCCCCCTCAACAGCTGCGTTTAGGTCCCTAGCCATCATCTTACGATAGTAAGCATACTCGGTTGGATCTCCTCCAACCTGTGCACCATGGACAACTCCTGTAATACCTTCCATATCGACTGATATGAATACACGTTCAGCAGTCATATAGTATCCAAAAACAATGTGTTGAGGATGAATTTAACATTGGTCTGGTTTTCCTTTATGATCCATAACTGATGCAATAAATATGCAGAGTGTAAAAATACGGATAACTATAATTTAGCTATGTTTTAATTTCGTGAGAAGGACACCTGCCTTCTCAAGCATATCCAGCTTGTGCACTTTAGATATCTGAGTCACTGTAACAAGATCAAAGATTGAGAAACCTATTCGTCTTAGATAATCCTCTAGGTGAAGGAGACCTTTAACACAGCCGTTTCCACTACCTCCAGCTGAGGCGATTCCTATACAAATCTTGCCGTTAAAATTTCTGAACTCATTTTTTACCTCGCATCGGCGGAGCCTATCTAAGAACATTTTTGCTGACTCGGAGAGGTCATGCCAGTAAACAGGGGTTGCGAAAATAAGTGCATCAGTTTCATTGATCTTTTTTCTAAGAGCTTGGAAGTCATCATTTAGGATGCAAGTGCCCTCTCGACGGCATTGACCCCAACCGCCTTCGCACGCCTGACAGGGCTTAATATTTAGCTGATTTAAATTAACGAGTTCCGTTTCAGCAAGACCAACACGAGCTCCACGTAACACAGCCTGCGCTGTTTTCGATGTTAAACCATCTATATTGGGACTGGACTGGATGGCAAGAACCTTCAAACAATAACACCAGATTTGCATGGTGCAAGTGTTTGGAATATATAAACTCTTTTACTTTTTTTTAAGATGGTTTATAAATTAGTTCTGTTCTTGAACCGTTAATTCGGTGAACTAAATGGGAGAGAAGTTAACCCCGAAAAATAAACTGGATGCAATGGTTGACGATCTATACATTATTGCACCCCTATTCTTTAGAACTATGTTTAGGGGGTACCAAAATCTCTCTCATAACCCAATGAGTTCTGAGTTTAAGGTAATGGGAATGCTCACAAGGCATGATTCTCTACCCATTTCCCGGATCGGAAATTGGCTTGGAATATCCAAATCTAATATGACTGCGAATATAGACAAACTCATTGAAGAGAACATGGTCGAGAGGAAATCCGACCCATCTGACAGGCGCGTCATCAATGTCTCACTCACCGAGAAAGGCAAAGAGTATATGAGCCACTCCTGGGATGAAGCACGTGCAGCCGTTAAACTGAGACTTTCCTCATTAACAATCGAAGAAACGGAAACCCTCTACACATCCCTCGAGAACATTCGCATAATTTTATCAAAACTCAACGAGGTAAATCCCGAAATGAATCTTAAAATTTTGGAAACAGAAAATTTTTCACACTCGATGAATAATAAAAAGTCTAAAATGGAGGAGTCCAAATGACTAACCCTCTAATAAGAGTCCTCCAATTCCTAAATCCCTATAAAAAGATCGCTTTAGCCTCAACAGGAATGTTAATTTTCGCTGTATTAGCGGAATTAATAGTTCCCCGTCTACTTCAAAGATTAATTGATGAGGGAATAGCCCAAAAGGACCTTTGGATAATAGGAACCACAGCTTCAGCAATGGTGGTCATCGCCTTTGTTGAATCTGCGATGACAATAGGCAACACTTTTTTTTCGGTGCGCGCAGCTCAAGGATTCGCTTCTGATATTCGTAGTGCTTTATTTCGTCGAATTCAAAGTTTTAGCTTCGGAAACCTCGATAAATTCCAGACAGGACAGCTTGTCATCAGGATGACGAGTGACATCAACATCACTCAGATGATGGTGATGATGGGCCTTCGCATGTTTATTCGAGCCCCTCTCATGATCGTAGGCAGCGTAATAATGATGTACTCCATCAATATCGAGCTCGCTAATCTAATGATCCTGTTAATGCCTGCAACCTTGATTTTAACTGGTATCTTCGTTTGGAAAGCTCAACCAATGTTTATGCTGGTTCAAGGCAAACTCGATAAATTAAACACAGTCCTACAAGAGAACTTAGCTGGAGTCCGTGTCGTAAAGGCATTCGTTCGACAGAAACACGAATCTGAAAGATTCAATATAGCGAGCACAAATCTCATGGATCAATCAATCAAGGTCAATCGTCTTCTACAATTCTTATTTCCCTCTATGTTTCTAATTATTAACCTTGGAGTCCTTGGTGTCCTCTACTTCGGAGGTTTACAAGCTATTCAAGGACGATTCACAGTCGGTGAGATTCTCGCCTTTAGTAACTACCTTCTTTCAAGTATGTTTCCACTCATATTCCTTTCAATGATGGCAAGTCAACTCGCCTCAACAAGTGCTTCTGTAAAAAGAATCTACGATGTTATCGACTCTGAACCCCAAGTTCAAAACAGACCCGATGCTAAACCACTCGAAGGATTCACAGGACGAGTCGCCTTCGAAAATGTATATTTTAGCTATAGCAAGGACAGCGGAGAACCAGTACTCAGCAACATTAATTTTGTAGCTGAGCCCGGTCAAACCATTGCTCTCCTCGGAGCTACTGGAAGCGGTAAATCAACACTCATAAATATGATTCCCAGATTTTACGACGTCTCATCAGGTCGGATAACCCTTGACGGTGTAGATGAACGCAACTTTACTATTGAATCCTTACGTGCGAATATCGGAATAGCTCTACAGGAGCCAATACTCTTCAGTGGGACAATCCGTGATAACATAAAATACGGCAAATCAGATGCCTCCGATGATGAAGTGGTAGAAGCTGCAAAAGTCGCTCAAGCCCACGATTTTATCATGGGTTTTCCCAAAGGATACGACAGTGAAGTAGGGCAACGTGGAGTTGGTCTGAGTGGAGGGCAAAAGCAACGCATAAGCATAGCTCGCGCTATCCTGGTAAAACCTAAGATCCTAATACTTGACGATAGCACAAGCAGCGTCGACGTCGAAACAGAAGCTCTTATTCAGGAGGCTTTGGATAACGTTATGAAAGGCAGAACAAGCTTCATAATTGCACAGCGTATCAGCAGCGTACTCAAAGCGGACAAAATTCTTGTACTTGACACCGGCAAAATAGTGGCCGAAGGTCACCATGAGGAGCTGATTAAATCAAGCTCAATATATCGTGAGATCTACGACTCCCAGCTTGGAGGAGGAATCCGACTTTGAGCGGCAATACAACGCGCTCAGGGCCACAAAATAGTCCCAGAGGTCCAGGTGGTGGGCCGGGTGGAGGACATGGAATGGCTGGGGGTGTGGAACGTGCCAAGAACCCGCGAGCTACCCTTAAAAGACTTTCACAATATCTTCTAGTTTACAAGATCCAACTAGTCTCAGTCGTACTTCTAGTAATAGTAAGTGGTTTCCTCCAACTTACTGGACCATGGCTAATTGGCAACATAATTGACCAACATATCTTGAAAAAAGATGTCGAAGGATTAGGACGAGGAACACTTCTACTCTTAGGGATCTACTCAGGTAGTTGGGCAGCGACAGCAATCCAAGGTATAATTATGGCTACTGTAAGTCAGATGGCGCTTCGCAAGATCCGCAAAGATCTCTTTGAGCATATGCAAAACATGAGTCTCAGTTTCTTCGATAAAAGGAGCGAAGGAGATCTGATGAGCAGACTCACCAATGACATTGACGCAATAAATAATGCTCTATCAATGAATCTTACCCAAACTATTAGTAGTATACTTAGCCTTGTGGGCATTCTAATAGCTATGTTCTCACTGAATGTAACACTAGCACTCGGTAGTCTTTTAGTGCTGCCATTTATGGTGTTAATCACCGCCGTTGTTGCGAAACGAACAATGAAAGGCTTCCGAGGACTCCAAGCATCAATGGGGCGCTTAAATGGACGAGTAGAGGAGATTTTAAGCGGTCAACGTGTAGTAATGGCTTTCAGTAAACAAGATGCAATACTAAACGAATTTGACAATGATAACGAAACTTACAAGAAAGCAGCAATAAATGCGATGAGTTGGGGTTTCATAATCCAACCCCTTGTAGCTGCAATGAGCACACTGAGCATAGCTGTCGTCGCTGGTTTAGGTGGGTGGTTGGTGGTAACCGGAGCGATAACAATTGGTCTCGTTGCCACTTTCATCAATTACGCTCGAAACTTTGTTCAGCCCCTTCGCCAATTCGCAGAGCTTATCAACAGCATACAAACAGCTCTCGCAGGCGCCGAACGCATCTTCGAGATCATGGACACTAAACCCGAGATCAATGATATAATCGACGCTAAACCCCTAAAAGAGATCAAAGGAGACATCGTATTTGATCACGTCAACTTCAGTTATTCACCAAATCAGCCAGTGCTTAAGGATGTAAGCTTCCATGCAAAATCTGGTGAAATTATAGCTCTAGTTGGTCCCACGGGTGCTGGAAAAACGACTATGATCAACATTCTAAGCCGTTTCTATGACATTCAAAAAGGTAGTATTCTGATCGATGGCATAGATATCAAAGATGTGACTAGAGAAAGTCTTCGTAAACAGATTGGTACAGTGCTTCAGGATAACTTCCTCTTTGCGGATACTGTAATAGAAAATATCCGTTACGGTAACCTTGATGCAACCGAGGAAGAGTGTATAGCTGCTGCAAAACTCGCGAATGCTGACCAGTTCATCAGACGTCTCCCAGACGGATATAAGACTATGCTAACCGAACGAGGAAGCAACTTAAGCCAAGGGCAACGCCAACTTTTAGCTATTGCTCGTGCTATAATCGCTGATCCTAAAATCTTAATACTTGATGAGGCGACGAGCAGTGTCGATACACGCACTGAGATAAGGATCCAAGAGGCACTGCTTAGATTGATGGAGGGTCGTACAAGCTTCGTTATTGCACATAGGTTAAGCACAATAAGGAACGCTAACCAACTTCTTGTTATTAACGGTGGAGAGATAATAGAGTACGGAACTCATGATTTTCTCCTTGCTCAGAAGGGCTTCTACAATCGCCTCTATAATAGCCAGTTCCGTGGCACAAACTCAACTCATTAACCATAATAATTTTTTAGGTACTTGTTACTATCTCGAAAATCCTTTGTGTTCTTAAGATAATAAAATGAATGTAGAAAGAGCATCAAAGTGATGATTACACATTTCGTTATTTAATAATTGTAAATTCTATTTATTTGTTTTATAATTCACGTAAATATCTATGAAAGCTAGTCCAATTATTACATTTAAAGCAGAATTTAATAGTGTTGATACAAAAGGAACATATCCAATAACTACGGATCCTACTATGGAAACTACTAAAACAATTATTATATCCATTAAATCCGCCTTTAAAACGTTGAACGCTTTTGAAAAAGCATCCATTATTCCTGTTTCGTCTATCACCATAACCACAAAAGTTAACATCACAGCAGGTATGAGCACAATGGTTATAGATAGTAAAGCTCCAAAAATTGAAGCTAAAATAAAAGGTACAATTCTCCCAATAACATAATTTACGCTAGAAGAAATATCTAATGGTTGTTTATAATATGCATCTCGAGACATGTCTGTTGAAGCAAATCCCAGTATAAAAGAAATAATCATACTAGATAATTGTAATACAGTAAATAAAGTTCCAGTAATACTTAATGTATTTAATAAATACGAAACTAATACTCCTATTATTCCACTTAATAAAGTCGGAATAAAAACCATGGGATTGTTCAATGCAACATTATATCCTACAGTTAGATGTTCAACAGCTCCTCTGCTTTGCTCATGAACTACATTATCAGAAACACTAATTTTTGGTGTTTCTGGTTCCGAATCGATTTGTTTAAGGCTATTTCCACACTGCGGACAGAAAAATAAGCCTTCTTCAACTGCTGTACCGCACTTTGGACAGTACTTCAAATTTTTAGACATCTTGATTATTTAACAGGTAGCTATGAATATTTGAGGTTTTAAAAAATACCTAAGTGTAGTTTCAATTTATCGATAAAGTTGTTTAAAAAGATAAGCCAAATAAATCTCAATTAACTATCTTTTTAACTAGAAATGGATCTCGTTCTATTATTCCTTATTTTAGTTTTAATAGCTTTTATATTATATATGGGTGATGGTAATCCCATTCGAAGGAGAGTAAAAACTCGAGTGATTGGGAAGAGAATTAGATATCAGGAGAGTATAACCGCATCTGGTAATTCATATGTCCCAGTGAAATCTGAGCTTTGGATTATAGATACTGAAATTACTTTTGATATCCCTGTTAATAAGTTTCAGTACGATAATCTCGATAGCGAGAGCTACGTTGAACTGAATCTACACCTAAACGGAACATATAGTTTCCGGAGAAAAATGAGTTGATTATTCATGCTATTTCAAATACGCAATGTAAATGGGATTTTTTATACTCCGCAATTTTTGTTACTCAACCTGCTTATATATTGATCAACTAGTTATCACCGTTAACAATCGGTGTTCCCAATGGCTAAACCTGAGTTCTATCTAAGCAATTACAAGACACGTACTGAGATTAAACCTCCGAAGAAAGTCTGGATCTTTGATACGACTCTTCGAGACGGCGAACAAACGCCAGGTCTTACATTCACAATAGACGAAAAGATTGAGATCGCGAGTAAACTAAACGAGCTTGGAGTTCCTAAGATCGAGGCTAGCTTTGCAATATCTAGCGAGGGCGAAGCAGAAGCAACTAAAAAAATAGTGGGTCTTGGTTTAAGCAGCACCATCACAACATTAGCTCGCCCCTTAAAGGAAGATATCGATAAAGCACTCTGGTGTGATGTACCATACATTCACATCTTCATTAGCACCAGTGACCTCCACATCGATACCATGATGAAGACAACTCGTGAAGATGTGCTCAAACAGACAGTAGAAGGAATAGAGTACGCGAAAGCGCATGGTCTCCGAGTAGAATATAGTCCACAAGACGCAACTCGAACCGATATGAGCTTTCTTATCAAGGTCTGCAACGCTGCAGAGGATGCAGGCGCTGAGATGCTTAATATTCCTGATACTGTTGGAGTGATGACGCCTCGACAAACATTCGAATTCTTCAGTGAACTCAAGAAAAATACTCGAGTTCCCCTAAGTGCTCACGCTCACAATGACCTTGGTCAGGCCGTCGCAAACACTCTTGCCGCTATTGAAGCAGGAGCAGAGCAGGCACATGTCTGCGTAAATGGTCTTGGTGAAAGAGCGGGCAACGCAAGCTTAGAGCAGGTAGCTGTATGCCTTGCAGCTCAATACGAAATTGAGACTGGAATAAATTATGAAAAGATCTCTGAGACAAGCGACTTGATTCAACGTCTCAGCGGTATCTATCTTCCCCCGATGTCGCCGATAGTAGGCGATAATGCCTTCGCCCATGAATCTGGTATCCATGTCCACGGGCTACTTAGCCATAGTGGCAACTACGAGATCCTATCACCAGCTTTTGTTGGTAAGAAACGTCGATTAGTAGCAGGTAAACATGCAGGACGTCACGGCATCGAAAACATGATTCAAGATATGGGTCTTAACCCGAATAAGGAGCAGTTAAAAGAGATTGCTAATCGAGTTAAAGCCATAGGAGATTCCGGGAAAAGCGTTATGGATACGGATCTTTACGCGATAGCGAAGAACGTTATGAGTATCGCTAGTACTGACAGAGTAAAGCTGAAACAACTTCTTGTTGTCACAGGAAATACAATCACCCCAACAGCCAGTGTTGTTCTCGTCGTCGATGGAAATGAGCACACCGGCAGCGGCACCGGTAATGGACCAATAGATAGTAGCATAAATGCTATCAAAGCTGTAGTGGATGGATTTGCTGACATCAAGTTAGACAAGTTCCATATGAAAGCGATTACTGGTGGCACGGATGCTGTCGCCGATGTTACCGTTCATCTCACAAGCGACGGTCAATTTGTTACCGCCAGTGGCGTCAACGGAGATACGGTTATGGCAAGTGTCGAAGCAATACTCAAAGGCATGAACCAGCTTCTAGATAAGAAAGGTGCCTAAATAATGGGTTACACGATCTCAGAAAAGATACTGGCAGAACATGCAGCACTCGACAAAGTAGAGCCAGGTCAGATAGTGAAAGCAAAGGTCGACCTTGCCATGGCTCCTGACCTCACCGCAGTACTTGCTTACAATGCTATGAAGGAGATGGGAATAACAAAAGTCTGGGATCCGAAGAAGGTCATCTTCCTTCTTGACCATATAGCTCCCAGCACAAACATCCAGAACGCTACTCTCCACAAGCAAACCCGAGATATCGCTAAAACTGAAGGCTTTGATCACTTCTACGACATCAACGCAGGCGTCTGCCATCAAATCCTACCAGAGAAAGGTCACGTTTATCCTGGAATGCTTTTAGTTGGAGCAGACAGCCATACCTGCACACACGGCGCATTCGGGGCTTTCGCTACAGGAATAGGATCAACGGATATGGGTGCTGTACTTGGAACCGGAAAACTCTGGTTCAAGGTACCTGAGACCATTAAAGTCGAGGTTAACGGCATATTACCAACAAAAGTAGTAGCTAAAGACTTGATTTTACGAATCGCTAAGGAAATCGGAGCAGACGGCGCAACATACAAGGCTCTCGAATTCACGGGAGAAACAATTCGAAAACTGAGCATGTCAGGACGGATGACCCTTTGTAACATGGCGATAGAGATGGGAGGAAAAACCGGTATTGTAGAAGCCGACGAGATTACAAATGCTTACCTTCAAGGACGAGTGAAAACCAAGTTTCAAGCAGTTAAGAGCGACTCAGATGCGATCTATGAAAAGACGTTAAAAATTAACGTATCCAAACTAGCCCCACAGGTATCTTGCCCTCACTCAGTAGACAACGTCAAATCTGTTACAGAATTGAATGGGATCCATGTCGACCAGGTTTTCATAGGTAGCTGTACTAATGGCCGTTTAGAAGATCTACAAGAAGCAGCCGCTATACTAAAGGGAAAGAAGATCAACACTTCAACTAGGCTCCAAGTAACCCCCGCGAGTGTTGATATTTACAAAATGGCGCTAAAAGAGGGCCTAATAGAGATTTTCATGGACGCTGGAGGAGTGGTCTGTAACCCGAGCTGTGGAGCTTGCTTTGGAGGACATAATGGTATTTTAGCCCCTGGAGAAGTCGGTCTTACAACCTCTAACCGGAACTTCAAAGGTCGACAAGGTAGCACTCAATCTGATGTTTATCTATGTAGTCCAGCAACAGCTGCAGTCTCGGCAATATACGGAGTGATCTCCGATCCCAGGGAGGTATAGAAATGACCATTAAAGGAAAAGCATGGAACTATGGAAATAATGTCAACACTGACTTTATCCTACCGGGTAGATACCTGGAACTCACAGATAATTACAAATTAGCAGAACATGCGATGGAAGGGATCGACCCAAAATTTGCTAAGGCAGTAAAGAAGGGGGACATAATTGTGGGTGGACGTAATTTCGGTTTAGGGTCTAGCCGTGAACATGCACCTATCGCGTTGAAGTACTCGGGTGTTGATGTTGTGATAGCTGAGAGCTTTGCACGTATCTTCTATAGAAACGCGTTCAACGTCGGTCTCGCTGCTATCGAATGCTCTAATATTAGCAAGGAAGTAAAGACTGGTGATAACGTAGAAATTGATCTTAACAGTGGAATCATTATCTTGAATAGTGGGTCAAAACTCAAAATTAATCCCTTACCTCCTTTCATGATTACTCTTCTAAATGAAGGGGGGCTTGTCCCATATATTCATAAACATCTGAAAGAGTGGTAATATGTTTATATTTATTAAAATTCATTTCACTCTAATCGAATCAATCTAGCGAAACTTTTTTAAATTAAGCACAGGTTCACATACTCGTCCGGAGGCCATGTAATGACCGGTGAGTGTTACCTCCAGCCATAAGGCTGATTTCTATATTACTCCCGAATTCCATAATTTAATTGAGTCTCTCAATGATTTAAAAACAGAAATTAGAAGATTCGGGAAGACCAGCACGAATGCGATATCCTATAATCGATTAAGAAAAAACGTCGACGACTTAGAAGAATCGCTACGACTCCACTATGTGGAATGGGATGCAATGAATCAAATACTGCAGACCACTAGTGAACGTAAACTTACTGAAAAACAGCGGGCAATGCTGCAATTCATCTCAGAGACAAATGGCAGCCAACTATATACAAATTTAATAGATCGTTTAAGTGTTGAGATGGGAATTCCCCAATCAACTGTAAGATGGAACCTTAAAGGGCTCCGCGACGCAGGCCTCATTCAAGCAGGAGATAGAGAAAACAAAGGGATCCCCGTCAGACTCACAGAGAAGGGGCGAATCATGACGAGGCTTGTTTCATAATGTAATCTTTTTTAAACTCGTATGGATCGTTGAGTGTGACCGGATCATGTCAGTACAAGCATATATCATGATGAACGTTAAAACCGGAGCTGAGGACCAGGTTTGTAACCAGATCCTAAAATTCAGTGAAGTCGAGGAGGTCGCAGTTATCTATGGCGAGTACGACTTGATTGTAAAAGTGAAAGCCAAAGATATGAACAATCTCGACAAATTAATCGTTGACAAGATGAGAAGCATATCGGATATTCTTCTAACAGCGACGATGCTCATCGCAAAAGAGTACAAATAGCCGCAAGGTTTATTTTAAGAACCCCATCTGATTGATTGGCATATATGCCTTGGTAGTATAGTCCGGCCTAGTATGTTCGGCTGTCACCCGAAAGATCCCGGGTTCGAATCCCGGCCAAGGCGCCATTATCACCAACCTTAAAACACATTAATTTAATAGAATCGAAAAATTTTGAATTAAACTACTGAAGACATTAATCGAGAAGATATACAATATATGTGAAATGACAGTGCCTGTTTAGAATTGTTTTGACCTAATAATCTACCAATTTTACCGGCAAACCCTTTTTAAGCTGCGCCCCTTAGAGAAAGGTCGAAAGAGAGAACCGGAGAGACAAGGGAGATCTAGCGATTTGTTTACGCCAAGAGCTTATGACCGTGCCATTACAATATTCTCACCGGAGGGACGTCTTTACCAAGTTGAGTATGCGCTCGAGCTTGTAAAGAGAGGAGCCCCCATCGTAGGCGTATCTAGCCCTCAGGGTGTGGTTGTTGCAGCAAATGAAACCCCTGAAAGTGTGTTGGAAGATGGAGATTATTTCCGAAAGATATTCCAACTTGATGCACACGTCTGCATGGCGATTGCTGGACTTAGCTCAGATGCTAGGGTTTTAATCAATCAATCTCGAGTCTTTTCACAGAGCAACAAGCTTCTTTACGATGAACCCGTTGATATTGAGATTTTGGCACGCCGATTAGGCGATATTTCTCAGTTATATACGCAACACGCTGGTGTACGTCCATTTGGCGTAAGCACTATTCTAGCAGGCGTCGACGCGACGGGTCCAAGGGTCATGACAACAGACCCCAGTGGAAGCTATAGAGGATACAAAGCAACCTCAGTCGGAAAGAAAAGCGAAGAATCTAACAAGCTGCTTGAAGAAAAGTACAAAAACGACATAACCCTCGATGGAGCCATAAGCCTTGCAGTAGAGGCCATAAGACTAGCATCCGATGGCGTGCCAACAGCGAATAATGTAAAAGTTGCTGTAGTTGATACAGAAACGAAGATTTTCCGAAGACTCTCCGATTCTCAAGTGCAGCAACATATGCGTTAATTTTAATAATTAAGGCAAACGCACGCACTGAACTTTTTCAAGCTTTTGAAAATTAACCGAGATTGAGACTTGTTGAGATTGATGTATGTCCCTTTATGCAGTCTCACTTTGAACTGCTTAGGCCATATACAAATCCACCTGCTGAGAGCATCAATTTCATTGAATCCTTGGGAGTAGAAGCTCTGTAAGGCATAGGGTATGAAGGGTCTCAAATTCACGCTTAGGTGAGCTGATTCACTGATAAGCGTCGGCACCAACCTAGAATGGAGGGCGCTGTGAAAGAAGAGGAATTACTTAACCCCTGTTCACTCTTGATACTTCAAACTCTTCTCCATATAGATATAACCCGGTCCACCATGCGATTCAGTCCCAGGGTACTTATCTATCTCCCTGAAACCCGCAGACTTGTAAATATGAACAGCAGCCTCCAACATTCTCCCCGTATCCAATCGAAGAGTACGGTAACCAAGTTCCCTAGCCTTATCCATCAACCTAACTATCATTAACTTACCGTAACCCTTCCCCTGAAAGTCAGGTTTTACAAACATACGTTTAACCTCGCCAATCCCATCCTCCAGTTTCCTCAACGCTCCCATACCAACTGCTTTATCCTCATTCATGATCAGGAAGATTATTCCATCAGGCGGCTTAATCGCTGAAAACGTTTGGAAGACGCTCTCCACGTATTCATGTGGATTCTCAAGGAGTATATGTCCTCTGTTATGTAGATTCAGCTGGTTCAGGTGATTGAAGTAGGCTACATTTAGCTCGAAGAACTGTTCTCTGTGCTTTTCAGGATTATATGGAACGAACTCAACCATCGAGAAACCTCATTTGATGCTTCAAATCACGTAAGTTAAAACTTTTTCTAAAAAGCCTGCTTATCATTTACTGGGCATGGATGAATTTGATGCATACGCAGAATAGACTCACATTCACACACCCGTGACCTTTCATATAGTAAGCAGTATTTATCCTTCGCACCAGACACAAGCAATCGTCATGAGTGTCTCCATATCCCTTAGCCAGAGCGATGTTAACCGGCTTCTTGATTCTCTTGAGAGGCTTGAGAGAAGTGCATCCGAGGTCAGGCAGGTTCTGGAGCAGAACCTAATTCCATCAAGTTTGAGAACCGAAGTTAAACCTCCTAAATCAACAATGGCCTCAATCAAAAACACTACGCCTGACATAGGCAAGATAAAGTGGAAGCTGAAAGGCGGGTTGGATGCGAACCCTGAAGCCGAGTTCGCCTAAGCTTTCACCGCAGACCAGAAAGGTAAAGTATACACTGAAGTTCAGCCTGTCTTAGACTATTTGAATTCAAACGGCGGAAAGTCACCA
Organism: Candidatus Bathyarchaeota archaeon; assembly: GCA_041304325.1. GTDB lineage: Archaea > Thermoproteota > Bathyarchaeia > TCS64 > TCS64 > UBA8941. Next base: position 8,586 of record JBFYNP010000116.1, on the reverse strand, counting down.
CTGGAGAGTTATGAGTTGACTGTATCTCAGATTGGCAAGTTCCTTAATCGCAAATACATCAAGAAATGACCACTCAAGAACTGGTGAAAGTAGGTAGAGGTGAAGCAGTGAAACATCACCTCATTCCGCTCCAAGGAGAATTATCACGGCTCTATGCTTCAGGAGCGAGGGAGAGGCATCCAATTGGAGCCCTCTATGGTATAGGTAGGCAGAATCGCGAGGCGTTCAGAAGTATCGGCATCGAAACCGTAGATGACCTCCTCAATATTGAGGAGCTAGAGGGGTTAGAAGAATCAACAGGAATACCCGGAGCAATTCTCAAGAAGACAAGGCTCAGAGCAATATCCTATGTAAGCATGGAAACATACCAAATACACTCCTTCGAGTTCCCCGCAAATCATCATATCTTCATCGACATTGAGACAGATATCCAATGCAGAAGAGTCTGGCTTATTGGATTACTGATTGACGGAGTGTTCACTCAGCTCTACGCAGAGTCATGGGGTGATGAGAAACGTATCCTCGAAAAGTTCCTAACCCTGCTGAGGAGATATGAGGGATATTCTCTAGTAAGCTATTCTGGGACAGGATTCGATATCCGTGTCACCTTGAATGCTTGTAGAAGGCATGGCCTCGACGCATATGTTCTTGAAACGTTTAGCCATATCGATCTCTGCACAGTTCTGAGAAGATGCTTCGTGTTTCCGTATACCAGCTATGCGTTGAAGGAGCTTGGAGGCTTCCTTAGCTACGGGTTCAAGCAAACTGGCCTGGACGGGCTAGCTGTGGCAAGAGCGTATCAGAGGCATGTGGAGCATGGAGTACCTCTCGGAGCCGAAGTATTGGATTATAATGAGGATGATGTGCGGGTGATGAAGCACATGGTTGATTTCTGCTTCTCATTGAGGAAACATGTTCATAATCATACCGACAGCATCCACATGAATGGTAATTTGGCTTACGTTGCTATGAAGTTGGATAAGTGGTTTTAAGTGTGAAAGTCTTCAAAATATTCTATTGGTTCACAAAAGCGAGAACCTTGTCAACATAGAGTTAATCGAGAAGATGTAGCATCTGCTTCACTTCATCTGTGTATGGGATAGAGTTGAGCCTCTGATCTTTGGGTGGAGGAAGCAGTATCGCGCTGAATCTTTGTATGGTAACATGGAGTATTTGTATTATAAGCTCATGGAGCGGCATCCAGAGCTGATTGTTACTCGCTCGATTCTACATGGTGACTATGTTGAAAATCATCAAAGAAGAGCCTTACACAATAATATTATATTTTACATCTACTTGATACTAATTGGTAAATGATTATTGGTTGACTTTAAAGATAAACCATCTAATCGTGCAGATGGCTAGAGTAACTGAGCAGTGCCTAACAGAAAAAGGAAAGCTATTTAGCATCACCATGTGTATCTAGTTGAGAGAAATCATCAGAAGCGTTTCGAAGAGAAGAAAAGTGCGTAAAAACGTCACGTTTTCTCTCAGATTCAGCACACATGAGATAGAAGGCCTAATGAATGGGCAGTAACTACACGCTGGTCCGGTATCAGCATGGCGGAGAAAGATACGAAATTCTCGTCGATCCAGATAAAGGTCTAGCTTATAAAAAAGGTGAACCAGTAGATCTTAGCAACGTTCTTCTCATAGAGACAATATTCCATGACTCCAACAAAGGAGATAAAGTTGGAGAAGGCGCATTAAAAGCAGAGTTCGGTACAAGCGATCCCCTTGCAGTCGCAAAGATAATTTTCGAGAAGGGTACTTTCCTATTAACAGCTCCTCAAAGGAAGGAGATGACCGAACAAAAGTATAAGCAGATCCTAAACCTCATCGTTCGCACATATGTTGATCCATTTACCAAACTTCCTCATCCATTAACACGTATAGAAAATGCTTTAGAGCAAGTTCGCTTTAGCGTTGATCCTTTCAAACCAGCAGAAGAACAGGTAAAAGAAATCGTAAAAGATCTTAGATTAATTTTACCTTTGAGCAGTGAAAACATTCAGTTAGCCATTAAAATCCCTTCCGAACACGCCAACCGATGCTTCGGTATTGTAAAAGGCTACGCTGAGATTAAACGAGACGAATGGCAGAACGATGGCAGTTGGGTAGCCGTCATAGAACTTCCAGCAGCGATGCAACTTGAGCTACTTGACAAATTAGGAAAAGCCGCACAGGGCAACATCCAATCAAAGATATTGAAGTGATACAGTACAAATGAGTCAAAAATTCAAAGATCGAGATCTGGTTCTTCCAGGAGATGTTGTATTTGAAGGAGGGATCAGGATTGGTGATAATACTTATCGAGTCAAAGATTCCGTAATAGCTACACGTCTCGGATTAGTTAACTATCTTAATGGTATCGTTACAGTTACAGCTCTTGAAGCAGGATATCGCCCTCTCGTCAACGACATTGTAATTGGAGAAATAGTTGAAATAAACCTTGGTGAATGGGTCGTAGACCTCGGAGAGCACCAACAAGGACTTTTAGGTATCTCAGATGCAATCGACCGCCCATATAGATCCGACTATAATATGAGAAGAGTACTGGATTTCGGGGACACCATAATCGGAAAAATCGTTGATTTCGATAGAAGAAACAATCCTCTCCTAACCATACTAGGTCCAGGGTTGGGAAAGATGAGGGAAGGATTCATCATTAAAATTACACCTATTAAAGTCCCTCGCCTAATAGGCAAGAAAGGCTCGATGATTAATATGATAATCAAAGAGACTGGTTGTCGAGTCAATATTGGCCAGAATGGCCGAATCCTCATTAGCGGTCCAAACCGATCACGGGAAGAGATTGTAGTTAAGGTCGTCAACATGATCGACCGGGAGGCTCATACTTCCGGGCTCACCAACCGTACACAGGATTATTTAAAAAAATTAAGGAATGAATCACATTGAGCAAGAAACCTACGAGTAAAAGACCAGCAAAAAAGATTTTAAAAACGGTCGAGGAGTGGAAGAGAGCCGATGGTAGAACCGCTACTCAACTTCGAGACATAAAAATTGAGACCGGTGTGCTTCCAAACGCTGATGGCTCAGCTTACATAGAAATGGGGCGAAACAAGATCATCTGTGGAGTATTCGGACCACGTGAAATGCACCCAAAACATCAAGCACGCCCTAACGAAGCGGTCCTTAAATGTAGATATCATATGAGTCCTTTTAGTGTAGACCCTCGAAGAAGTCCCGCCCCAAGTCGACGCGATCAAGAGATTGGTATGGTAATGCGCAGTGCACTAGAGCCTGCAGTTTTTCTTGAGAGATATCCCCGGGCTAGTATAGATGTTTTCATTGAAGTTCTTCAAGCTGATGGAGGTACCAGGTGTGCAAGCCTAAACGCTGCATCAGTAGCTCTCGTTGATGCTGGTATTCCTATGCGCGACATGGTTGCTGCATGCGCAGTAGGAAAAATCGATGGACATATCGTTTTAGATCTTGGAGATTACGAAGATAAAAAAGGAGATTCTGATATGCCCGTCGCTTACATGCCAAAACTAGAGAAAGTTACCCTCCTTCAGATGGATGGCATATTGAAGCAGGAGGAAGTCGAAAAAGCTTTAGAGATGGCTCTTGAAGGATGTAAAAAGATTTATGAGATTCAGCGTGAGGCGTTGAAGAAAAAGTACGGGATGGAGAAGCCGGCTGAACCTAAGACACCTGTGGAAATGCAGGTAAAAGAGACTGATGCCAAGGAGGAATCACAATGAGTAAAAGCAACGTCGTAAGCCACCTAAAACTTAAGAAAATCGTCGAAGTTCTGGCTACTGGTAAGCGGATGGATGGTCGGGGTTTCGAGGATTTTCGCGAGATGAAGATCACTCGTGGTCACTACGAAAAGAGCGAGGGATCTGCTGAGATTTGGCTCGGGAAAACACATGTCCTAGTAGGAGTTAAGGTTGGCAAAGGAACTCCCTTTGAAGATTCTCCTGATGAGGGGGTTTTAATGTGTAATGCAGAGTTTACGCCCATCGCTGATCCAAGTTGGGAACCAGGTCCTCCTCCTGAAGCTGCTATTGAGCTCGCCCGAGTTGTTGACCGTGGTCTTCGAAGCGCAAAAATGTTGGATACTAAGGAACTTAACATTATAACCGGTAAACTAGTTCAGATTGTCTTCTGTGATTTATATGTTATCAGTCACGATGGAAACCTCATCGATGCTTGTAGTGCAGGTGCAATCGCTGCCCTGCAGGGTGTAATGAAACCTGTTTATGATGTTAAGAAAGGAGAGGCTGTGATCACAGATAAGAAAGTTCCACTTCCCATTAAGAGAGTTCCCATCGCAATTAGCGTGCTTAAAATCGGTGATAAATTCATACTTGATCCGACAGCTGACGAGGAGGAGGTTATGGACTGCCGTTTAACCGTAACAATCGACGAGGACGGTAATCTCTGTACAATGCAAAAAAGCGGCTCAACTGGGCTCTCTGTGGACGATATAAAGAAATGCATAAATATGGCGCAGGCTATGGCGCCTGAGATAAGAGCAAAGGCTAAAGGGATCTAGAAATGACTCGCAAGAAGCATACATATGGACTTAGACTACGTACCAGAGGAGGAGCTGCTATTCAGAAGCGGTGGACTAGAATTATGGTAGTGCTCAAAGCACCACATTCATGCCCCAGCTGTGCGAGTCCTAAAGTAGCTCGTGAAGCTGTTGGAATCTGGGAGTGCCGCAAATGTGGATATAGATTTGCAGGCGGAGCATACGTGCCAATAACAAAGACCGGCCTAGCATCGAAACGAGTACAAACACCCGTTTAAAACGAGGTATTATTTTTTTGTTTTCTCCGCAACGAGTAAAAGCGGAGATAAAAATTACGGTACCCCCAAATGTAGGAGATGTTATTGTCTCTTCTCTTAAACCGGAATTAGTTTCTCCAACATCTGACCGAAGCGAAGTAAGTATAGATCCGACTCCTAGTGGCATATTACTTAAAATTGAAGCTGAAGATGTCACTGCTTTAAGGTCAGCGTTGAATAGTTACCTTTACTGGGTTCGAGCTATTATTGACATATCCGATAAAATAAACGAAAAAAATACTTAAATTATTAATTTTTATATGTTTAGCAGTTGAGGTTGTTTTTTCCATATAAAGTAAATTAAAACCACACTAATAACCATTTCAACAAAAAGATAACCACCGTTGTACACAGCACTGTACAGCCAGGGACTCTGACCTGATGGAGCATACTCGGCGAAGAAGACTGCACCTGAAACTAGGTGGCAGAGAAATCTTCCAACCATAGATAATATTACACCCAGTGGAGGGAGTTTCTTAAAAATCCCTGCGAATCCAAGGCAAGCGAACGCTAAAGGGTAATCGAGAATAATCTGAAGTGGATAATATACATAGCCCTCGATTACCATCTGAACTAATCCAAATACAATTCCACCGATTATACCCACCTTTACTCCTCGCCTATAGGATAGAAGCATAACCGGTATCATGCTAGCAAGAGTGACCGAGCCACCCTGTGGCATCTGCCAGACTTTAATCTGATTCAGGACAATCGCCAAAGCGACGAGAATACTTATCTCAGCTAACTCTCTTGTATTGAGTCTATTTTCACTCATTTTTTTCCCTCCGCCGGTATTACCCGGTTCAGGTTCAAAGGGTCGACGAGTTAACGTCCTCTCAGCCAGGTTGTTACCCAGCTCCCCCTCGAGGGAGGTAATCTAAAACCGGAATATAACCTTAACTAGAGTTAATGATTTCTCTATTTTTTTAATAATAAAAAACCCTATTTAAAGACTCCATAAAGCTCATCAATATATCCTCGGACATTTGGTTCTACGAGATCTCCATTTACTCTAAGTCCAATTCTCTTCAATAAATCTCCGAGTTCAACACAGTTGTATCCAAGTTTACTACATTTTTCAAGTATACCATTGGTAGCATTCTTAGAAGCAGCGACTATTAGTGTACCATAAGAAGGTGCTCTTAACACATCTTGTTCAAGCTCTTCAGTATTATCCGAATAAAATAGGTTACTTGAATTGAAGCTAAGTCCAAGATTAATATCTCGGAGTACCTCCACAAGTGCACCTTTAACCCCGCCCTCTGATACGTCATGCATCATTTTTACTCCCTCTACGTTCTGAAGTTCAAGAATAGCGGGGTATGAAGTAAAACTCTGCCAATCATCAGTATTTCTTCCTTCACTTAGCCTTTTCAGCCAGACTGCCTCTCCCCCAACTTTTCCAACAAGAAATATTTTATCACCAAAGTTCGGTTTCGCAGGAACTTTCATTACCTCTCCAAGGCAAGTTGTTGACACAAAAGGTATCTCTAGACCATAATATGTAGCGGTTTGACCCGCTACAATTTTGACGCCATATTTTTTTGCTTCACTACCTAAAGACTTAACAATCGTAACTAGATCCTCTTCCGTCGAGCTTAGAGGAAGGTAAATCCCGGTGCTTATGTACTTCGGCTTTCCAAACCGGACTGCAACATTGCATGCTGCATAATGGAAAGCAAAAAAGCCTAATGGTTCAGGAGGTACTCCTATACTAGGGCTGTGAGCAATAACAGTTCTTCCTTGTAAATTCACAGTAGAGCCGTCCAGCTCAAGATGTGCCTCTAAAGGTATGTAAGGAAGTACGCACCTTTCAAAGACATCTCGAGTTACCTTTCCGAGCCCCAGCCTCACAACCATATTTGTCCGCAATAAAACATCTACCAGAATTAAAATCTCTATCTGAGGAAATACCCTTCTTTATTGTCTATTTTTCCTATAGAACGCATCAGATAAGTGAGGCAAATAAGCTTCAGACTTAAATATTCACACCAATAATTGGAAGGTGAATCAAATGGCTGAGCTCTTGTCCACCGACGTTCTCTTCGCCGTCGCAATCGTTGTTATAGCGATTGTAGCTATATGGTTCTTCACTAGAGCAGCTAATCCTTCAAAGCCAAAGCTCGAAGAGAAAAACCACGAGGTGACTCAGGAGAAAAAAGATGAAGAGCTCCGTCTCGAACTTAAACTCCAAGAGAACCGAGTGAAAATTCCCCCTCCTGAACGAAAAATTCAGACCACTGAGGTAGATCGTGCAAGATCTCGCATCCGTACTCTCACAATCCAACAAGAGATTGATAGTCTTGTCCTTCGACGTCTCTACGAAGCAGAGGATGAAGGCGAGCTAAATAAAGAAGAGCGTATCAAGATGGCGAAGCCTTACGAGGTGGAGATGCAGCAGGTAAGTGATGAACTAAAACGAAGCGAGATGCTCATCAGCCTATCAGAACTGGAATCCATCCGAGAAGAAATGATCAAAAAATTCGAAGATAGCATCACACAGACGCAACTTCGAATTGATGTGATACTTAAAGAGCTGAAGCTAGAGCAACAGCAGAAATCGGTAGAACCTGAAGAAGAAAAAATCAAACCTAATTTAGCTCCTAAAAAGAAGCGAGTGATAAAGCCAGTTAAAACCGAAGAGACCCTCGAGGAAGATGCGATAGAAGAGACTACCTCAGAACAAACAAGTGATGTAGTGGAAGTCAAACCAGCGGAGACCCAAGAGAAACCTGAGCAACCTCAGAAACAAGATGTGGAAAGCCGTCTAAGTCAACTCAAAAAAGATGTTATGAAAGAACTTGATGAGCTAGATAAATTAGAGTTAGAGGCGTAGTGATTTGACAGGTAGTGTCGCTGCAAAAAGGATAGCGGCTTTTCGTGCAGTTAAACACGTCGAGACCGGTATGATTCTGGGGATAGGGAGTGGTAGCACTGCAAGTCAAGCAGTTAAACTAATTGGAGAGCTTCTTGCCTCACGTGAACTATACGATATTCTTGGGGTCCCAACAAGTACTCAGGCTCAATATGATTGTATCAAAGCAAAAATTCCTCTCACAACTCTTGATGAATATCCCCAACTAGACCTTGGCATCGATGGAGCCGATCAAATAGATGGAAAACTGAACGCAATCAAAGGGGGAGGCGGTGCATTATTTCGTGAAAAAGTTGTTGCAGCGGCTTGTAAGGAATTTATAATAATTGCCGACAGCACAAAGCTCACGGAGACATTAGGATTAGGTCAGAGAGTGCCCATTGAAGTACATCCTTTTGCCATCACACCCGTGATAAAATCGATGGAGAAACTAGGGGGTAAAGTAGAACTTCGAAGTGCATCCGGAAAGTTGGGCCCGGTTGTTACAGATAACGGAAACTTCTTGATAGATGTTGACTTTGGACATATACAAGACCCCTGGTGGCTCGAACAGCAGATCCACGCAATACCTGGCGTCCTTGAGACAGGGCTCTTCCTTGGATATGCTCATCTAGCATACATAGGCGGAAAAGGATCTGTGAAGAGGCTTAAACCTGGACAAACTGATCCGATTAAAAGACGTGTTTAAATTTATTTGGCAATAATATTTAGATATTCTGTTAGATCCCTGATTTCTAGTTAAATAAAACCTTACTCTCTCGTAAAAATGGCTAGAAAGCCTTAAAATATGCATGCTGTTAGCCTTACTGCGGATCACGCCTGAAACGTTGATCCATTGCTGGGGTCTCCTAGCGGTATGGAGCGGGCCTGCTAAGTCCGTGAGCTCTGCT
>JBFYNP010000115.1:0-12300 GCA_041304325.1 Candidatus Bathyarchaeota archaeon | reverse complement strand
TATATCCTCCCCAGAAGACGGGTTGAGGTGTTTTCAAGACTTGTGCTCCAGCTTCTTGAGCTTTCAGAATCATAGTGTCAACATCATCTCTACTTTGCATATTAAGAGCTAAAGTAATACCTCGAAATCCCGAGCCAATTGAGGATGTAGTAGCATCTTTTGCGAGTAATTCCCAGGGATAGAGGGCAAGAATTGTGCCATTTGTACGGAGAAAGGTAATTTCGGAATCGCTCTTTTTCGATTTTAGGAATCCAAGTTTCTCATAGAAAACTGTTGATCTATATAGATCCTTTACACCTAGAGTGATAACACTGATGCTTCTCATAGGAAAAATTCGATTTGATGATCAATTTGAATTTTATGTTTGAAAAATATATTATAAATTAACTCTAAATATTTTTAGAAGTCAAACGAGTGAGACGATTTTGTCTACGATTCTAGAGTAGACTTAAAGCTCTGCTAATATCGTCAACGCCTAACACGAACCGAGTGTTCGTTATCGTATAGAAAAAATCGACGTTTATGCCCGCATTAGCTAATCGACGACAGACGCGGCCTATCTCTCCAGGTCGATCGGGTACAGTTGGAATTACGACATCCCGCTCTTCTACCACCTTTACGCCAATTGTTTGTAAAGCTGCCCGAGCCTTTATGGCATCTTGAACTAGGATGTGTATTGTATGTGTGACGAGTTCACGGTCCTCTCCCGATTTAATGTCGCGAGCGAAACCACAGATACCATCAATATTTACTCCGGAATTTCCAAGTGTTTCTCCAATAACTGCGATTGCGCCTGGTTTATCGTCCAAATATATCTTTAAGTCCTTAGCCATAATTTCACTTCACTTTTATAGATACTATTTATGTTTATATCATCACCTACCATCAAAAATTTTAGAGCGAGCGAAAATAAGTAAGAAAAAAAAAGGTTACGAATAGGGGTGAAGAAAAAGATATTAAAAATTTGATTTTTAAGACGGGGGAGTCACAGATTCGACTTCAGTATATGGTCCAGCTTCCGTTATTACTCGCACTCGGTATGAAGTCGAAGGAGCCCATCTGAAACTGTTAGTGCTTGGAATATTTAATATAATATTGAGGGTTTTATCGGGAGAAATTTTATCTTTATTGACTGAAAAAACGATGGTTTGATCACTAGATTGAACTTTTGTAATATTTATGGAGCTTATTACTGCATCTATAGGCCCAATATTTCTAACGAGTATAACGCATTTATTGTTCATTCCATCTAACTTTTCCCATGATACTCCTTCTATTCTAATTCGAGTAAACCCTTTTTCGTATTGGTCATTACTTACGGTAAAAGCCCACACACCAATACTAAAAACAAAAAAAAGTGCCACTAATATGATTAATATTAATGTGCTAGTTTTTGAAGTAATGCCCCTGCGAATCATCATATTTATTCATTTCATAAGGATAAGGTAAATAGGATTATGGAGTGCAAATATTAAAAAGCTCATCTAGTTTTGCGGTTTAATTCGCGAATTTTAGAGATTCATAGAGAAATCAGGTGGGTTTTATTTCTCCCATGGTTTCTTGGGAGGAGGTGGAGGGGCTTTTTTATTAATAATAGTGGTTTTTCTGAATCGTTTTAGGTAAATGAATACAGCACCAGCAATAATTAAGAGAAGAATTACGATAGTGACTATCATCATGAAATAGTCTTCGGTATATACCGCATTGACTGAAATGATCTGCTGGTCTCCACCAATGGTAAGTTTAACATTATTCGCTGTTGACTGAAGGTACCCTGTCCATTCTTTAAAGTTGAGCTTACCATTTAGTATTCCGAATATTCCAGCCATTGATACTGGGGTGGGGGCTTGGAGGTCTACGGTGTCGCCATATTGGTAATTACCTAGTCCTGAAATTGTAAGGGGAGCATTAGTGTTTATTTGGAGGGTATATACTCCGAGGACTCCAATGATTGTTTTAGTTGTGCTGAAGTAGCTTCCTTCACCAACGATTATTCCGACTTCAATTTTGTTTTCCTTTTCTTTTACAAGCAAATTATTCTGTACAACGCCGCTGCCATCTGCGATTGTACTTGTTGATTCTAAGCCTTCTCCCTTCCATAATACAGGGATACCCTGAATTGGGGATCCATCAATCGTTACAGTAGCTTTTAATGGGGCTGTTTCTCCAGTTTTGTATCTGTCGTTGGCTGTCAGAACTACTGATATTGGCACGGAAGAGGGAGTGATAGTTATTATCGAGGATATGAATCCCGGTGACGACATTGTTAGTATTGTAGGCTTGTCTGCAAGTGCTTTTGCGTATATTAAAACCTCGGATTTTTCGGATTGGATTGTTACAGCTTCTGGTACGAGTATATTATTCGTGTTGCTTGAGGCTAGGTTTATTGTAATTGGCTCGTAGGTTACTGTTGAGCCTCCTGATGTTGAAATAAGTTGGAGAACCAAGGGGAAGTTATACGCGACGATAGGTTTAGCGATAGGTAGAATACTAAATGTAGAGGGTCGCGTTTCAAGGACATTAAGAGAGGTTTTTGTTGTCGGCAGACCACTTCCTGTCGATGTGATCTCAACAGCACCCTGAGCTTTTCCATTTATGGTGATGTATTTAAAATGGGTTTTCTTTACTAGAGTAATAGATCCAGTGCCTTCGGCAACGTCTGTTGGTTTGAATGTGAATAGAACCTGAGAATCTACCTGAACTTGTGCGGGAATCCCTTTATTTGTAGCAACCAGACATGCTTCAACTTCACCGCCCGCAGGTATAGGGGGAGATTGAATTGTTAGTGCGTCAGGCAATGGTGAATAAGTTGTCATCAGGATCTCGTGAGAATTCTTATTGGTAGCTGCTGCTGATACTTTTACTGCTCCAGGTAGCTTGGTAACTGCTGTGATAAGAGCTAGAGATCTTGAACTGTTAATCACAACTGAACTAACCGTATCTAAGATTGCTTCATTTTCTGAGAAAATGTCTACTCTAGTATCCCCGTTTAACGTTACAGGTGTTCCGGCAGAATCGACAACCTGCACCATCATGACTTTGTATTGGTTATCGTCAGCTGGGAAGCTTGGAGCTAGAGAGGTTAGCCTCAGAGATCGTGTGGGTTGAGAGCTAAGTTTCGTTGCAACTGTAATCTGAATATTGGTGCTCAATAAGTTCTCTGCTGAGGCAAATATCTTTGCTGTACCATTAGATATACACTGTAGAGGGATAACAGCACTCCATTCACCAACGGCTATTTGTACATTTGATTGTATGCTGAGAATGGAAGAGTTCGATGAGTAAAGGCTAACCGTAGCTTTTGAAACAAGCTTTACTGGTTGATTATCTTTATCAACGATACCGATTAGGATTGAGCTTGAGTCGATTGTTTGTTGTAATGGAGTACCTAGGTAGATTTTAGTTGCACTTGGTCCTTGAACTGTAATAGTAGCTGAATCTGATTTAAGGTTAGAAGTTGATGCGGTAATGCTGGTAGATCCTTGGAATGAGCCAGTGGTTAGTACTTTAGTTTTTGCAGAGTAGTCGCCATTGAGTATAGTTATTGTTTTTAATTGAACATCTGCGATCTGTAGATTAGATGATGATAAGGATATACGGAGATCAGCCCGAGCTTTTGTCGGATTACCATAACTATCTACAAGAGTTACAATAACATCTGCTTCTCCAGCTGCAAGAGGAAGAAGGATGTTGGGTAAAATCGTAACTTTCAAGGACTGAGGAGTACCTGCTGGTGGTCCAACATTTACTGTGATTTTTGATGAAGTATATCCCGCTGCAGAGACCGTTACCTCAACTGCCTTGTTTTCGGTTATTGTACTTGTGGCGTTAATAATTTTATAATATTCTGTTGCTTTAATGTTAACCGATTCTGGTACTTGTAGACGCGTATCGCTTGATGATAAGGTGATAGACATGGATTTGGGTAGAGGATGTGGATTCTTTTGATCATCGATTAGACTGACATAAAAAGCGGGGTGAGGTAATCCATCTGAAGGGATAGATGGTATGGTTGAGGTGATAGACAGGGTTAGCGGAACGGATGCAGCTTTAAGTCCAACTACATTAAGTGATTGGACTAGAATCATTAAGATTAGGAAAACTTTCCACTTTTTATTATACAATCTGAAATAAAGGTTGGTTCACGTTATATTAAAATATTATGAATATACGATACACAACAATATGCGTATTAAAAAGTGAGTGAAAACAAGGTTAGCTATATTTTTATTCTATATAAAATTCGTTTAGATTAGTGGTAAAAAATTTCTATCCAATAAAATTAATATTTAATAGACTATAGTTTATATTAAATGTTAATATTTAGTACAGGAGTAGATAGGGATTGTTTTGTTTAATACATTCTTGAATAACATGTACTTATTCATGTGCAAACATTTTAAGTAAATAAAGTATAAAATCATTAAACTGTCTAAATAAATGCCTGATAAAATAAGCATTATTTCTAAATCATAAAAAAATTTACTTTACGAAGGGTTTAACTCTCCTCGCAATTCATCATCAAGTATTATCGGCAGGTTTCAACGTTGACAAAGTACATTTTTGTTACCGGAGGAGTGCTAAGCGGAATCGGTAAAGGCTTAGTCACCTGTAGTGTAGGCAAAACGCTTCAAACAAGAGGTTTTAAAGTTACAGCCATCAAATGCGATCCATATCTAAACGTTGATGCTGGAACAATGAACCCCTATATTCATGGGGAAGTATTCGTTCTCGACGATGGTTATGAAGCAGATATGGATCTCGGCACATACGAGCGTTTTCTCGGGATCGAGCTTTCAGGAACAAATAACATCACGAGTGGCAAGCTATATCAGAGCGTAATCAAAAAAGAACGTGAGGGAGGTTATCTGGGCCATTGTGTGCAAATTATTCCTCACATCACAGATGAGGTGAAGCGGAGAATCCGAGTTCTTGCCGCTGAGAGTAAAGTTGAAGTGATCCTAATAGAGTGCGGGGGTACGGTCGGCGACATTGAGAGTCTTCCATTTCTAGAAGCTTTTCGCCAGATAAGGCAGGAGGAGAAGCGTGGCGACACTCTGTTAATTCATGTCACGCTCGTTCCTGTGCTTAACGCAGTGGGTGAACCAAAAACTAAACCTACCCAACACAGTGTCAAGGAGCTTCGAGGTATAGGTCTCCAACCGGATATTATTGTAGCTAGATGCGAAAGTGGTCCAATGGCTTACCCCCCTAGAAGTAAAATTGCGTTGTTCTGTGGGGTAGAGGAACGCGCTGTATTCAGTAGCTACGATGTAGACACCATCTACAAACTACCTCTTGTGCTAGAGGACCAGGGGATGGGCGATGTTGTTTCCGAGTATTTAGGGCTAGATAAACCAGTAGCTGACTGGAATGAATGGAAGAAAACAGTAAATCTGTTCAATGATCCAACAGATATCGTAAAGATCGCGATGTGCGGTAAATATGCAGAGCTCGCTGATTGTTATGTTAGCGTCAATGAAGCACTCCGCCACTCAGCTGCAGCGTCAGGTTGCAAAGTAAAGATCGAGTGGATAGAAACTGAGATTTTTGAGGATCAGCCAGAGAAGGTAAAAGTTCTCTCCGGATTCGATGGCGTTATTGTTCCAGGCGGTTTTGGAAAGCGCGGCGCTTTAGGTAAAATTAGGGCAATAGAATACTGCCGTATCCATGACAAACCTTTCCTAGGTATCTGTTACGGACTACAGCTCAGCCTCGTCGAAATAAGCAGAGATATCTTAGAGCTGAAAGAAGCGGATAGCACAGAATGTGAACCTAAGACACCGGATCCTGTAATTGATCTTCTACCCGAGCAGCGGACGGTATCAGAGCTTGGGGGAACCATGCGCCTCGGTGCTCATACAATCATTGTTAAACCAGGCACACTCGCCCACAAGCTTTACGGTTCTGAGCAGATAAGCGAACGCCACCGTCACCGATGGGAGGTCAATCCCGACTACTGGGCTCGTCTTGAAAAAGCTGGAGTCATATTCTCCGCTTGGAGCACCGATGAGCGTAGAAAAGAAATGATAGAGTTACCCAGCAACTATTTCTTCCTAGCCACACAGTTCCACCCAGAGTTTAAAAGCCGACCATGGAAACCAAGCCCACCATACTATGGCTTAGTAAAAGCATCCTACGATAAAAAACGCGGAAAAGCTCACCCCGAATTCTAATTTCTACATCTCAATAAATTTCTTTTCATTTTAATTGATTTTTGTGTATTAGGACTCGTAAATACGACCCTTTTCTTTATCGCCGCCACGTATTCGACTTTTAATTTGCTTCGCCAGCTCATCCGCTTTAGGTGTAGGATAAACACCGGTAATACAGCCAAAGCAGAGCTGATATTTGCTAAGACCTGTGCATTTAACGTACTCATCTATTGGAAGATAGTTGACGCTGTCTGCGTCGACCTCATTGGCAATTTCCTCAGGTTCGAGAGAAGCCCCAATAAGTTCGGAATAAGTGCTCATATCTATTCCATAAAAACAAGGTCCAGTGATTTTAGGGTAGGTTATGAATAGGTGTACTTCTCCACAGTTATTTTGTCTAAGGCGTTTGACAACACCTCGTGTAGTATCACCTCGAACAATGCTGTCATCAACAACTGCGAGGTTTTTACCCTCGATCTTGGGTTTGAGGATATTTATTTTTCTGTATACAACGTTTTTTCTATCATCAGCGTCGCTTATGAAGGCTCGTTGTGTCACGTATCTGTGGCGGCGGGTAGCGCGTTCCCAAGGGAGATGAGCCTCTTCATGAAATCCATAGGCGGCGTCGTCTGCTGTTTCAGGGAGGCTAAGTACGATGTCGCATCTCTGAGCCTTATCCTTATAGACTCTAGCTAGGGCGATACCGAAGTCCCTTCGAGCTTCATAGACGAACTTGTCGTTTATTCGACTATCAGGTCTCATAAAGTAAGCGAACTCGAACGAGCAGAATGCCCGTTTCTTCCAAGGAACAACCTGTTTTCGTGTTACTTCGCCTTTCTTGACAACCATCAGTTCTCCGGGTTGAAACTCGTGATCCCACTCTATGCCATTAATGTCAAAACCGACGCTCTCAGAACTAAAAGCATGGATTCCATTCGCCTTACCATAACATAATGGCTTCACTCCCACTGGATCCTTGAAAGCGAATAGAGACCCATCCTCTGTGAGACCGACAACAACAAAGCTGCCATCGATCCCAGTCATGCATGCTCTGGCTGCTTCCTCAACGCTACCCGTCTGAGCAAGTGTCTGCTGAATGAGTATAGCCAACGCATGGGTATCTGAGTAGCTTTTATCGACCCCCACGCGTTCCTGCAACTCTCGAACATTTACTATATTCCCATTGAAACTGATCGATACGCTCTGGTTCTTTGCTTCAACTAGGCATGGCATGGCATCTCTCTCTCGAGATTCGAGATCAAGACTCCCACTTGTAGCATACCGGACATTAGCGATCCCAATTTCTCCTTTCAACCCTTTGAATTCTGGGATATCACCACTGTTCGGGGGAATTAAGCCAAGCTGCGTGTATGAGTTAATATGTCCATCCCATGTGGCGAAACCATGACTCTGATGACCTCTATGGTTCTGAGCCAGCATACCCCAAAAGAGAGCAGGAAAAGCAGCTACATTATTATTGGAAACGCCGAATACACCACACTTCTCGTTGAGGCTCATCAGTGTCCACCTATGCGCGCATCAATAAATCATAAGACTATAAGTTTTGCTCATATAATCATCATGAACTCTTAGGTAAAAAAAGCCGTATTTTCGGATGATGCTATAGTTTTACTTATGTTTTCTAGACATATTAGAAAAATAACTAAATATTTTCAACAAAATATATTATGTTATAGCATGAACCTGTTGAGTGATCCTTTTTGCGTGTATTAGATAAAGGGTGATTGGTGAATTGGGGGGGAAACTCCTTCTAGAGGCAGGTTACTTACCATGTTTAGATATTTGTTGAATCTACTTAATTGTGAGTTAGCAATTTGTCTGTTTTTCTAACTTGCACGGTTACGGAATGTGTTCGTGATGCTTGGCTAGGCTGAGTTGGAATAGTCGAAGTGAGTAAATTAACCGAGCCGTTATGGTCAACCCCCTTATTGTCAATGTTAGGCCAGATACCTTCCTGTAGACAAACGACTCCAACCATTACATCTTTGGTAACCCAAGCTTCTACCTCAGTTTCTCCCTGAGGACTTGTTACTGATACCAGCTCACCATCCACAATACCCCTAGAGAAAGCATCAATAGGATTAATCCAAAGACGGTGAGGCTCCTTCTTCGAGAACCAGGGGATATTCGCGTTCTGAGAATGAATCCTATAAGCAGACTTGGGAGATATGAGGCGCAAAGGATAGGATTCTGAAGAAGCCATTACCCTCACATCTGGAATGGGAGAAGCACCAACCCTTGAATAAGACTCTGAAAAAATCTGAACCTTACCAGAAGGCGTCGCAAGCGGATACTTGACGGGATCACTGATATAATCGGAGAAAGCAACTCGCCGTTGGTTTCCAATGAACCTGATTCCCTCCTGCCTGAATTCATCGTAATCACTGATACCAGATTCAGCTATGAAGAAACGCAGCCACGCTTCTTCATCTCTCCCTTCAGAGAACTCATTAAGGAACCCGAGTCTTTCCGAGAGCTTACAGAAGATATCGTAGTCGTTACGTGACTCCCAAATAGGATCAGCTACCTTATTCGAGAACAGTAGATAGTTACCGCTATTGGGCAACACAATATCATTTCTCTCTAGAAATGTTGTTGTAGGTAGAACAACGTCACTGTGTTTAGCAGTCTCAGTAAGGAACCTGTCATGACAAACAGAGAACTCTACCGAGTCATATGCCTGAATCGCTTTCTTAGTATCACTACCCTGATTTAGGTAGTTTCCGCCAACATTATAGATTGCCTTAATATCAGTTGGGAATCCACCAGCTTTTCCTTCTAGGATAGCATCTGCCCACCTGTAAACTGGAATTGAGGCCTTTGCAGGGTTCTGTGGAACACTGATGATACCTACCTTTGGTTTAGGAAGTGTTCCGAAAGCGAGTGCACCAGAAGTTCCACCCGACACCCCGAAGTTACCAGATGCCACCTGTAAGGCGATCCCCATCCTCATCGCCTCCTCCCCTCCGATAACCCTTTGAATCGAGTTCCCGGGAATTAGAGCTGCGGGATGCGTTGAACCGTATTTGACTGCGAACTCGCTAATTGTTGCTGAAGATACCCCGCATATACCCTCAGCCCACTCTGGTGTTTTCTCCACCCCGTCGACCTTTCCTAAAATAAACTCCTCAAGCTTCTCGAAGCCATAGCTGAACTTTTCGACAAATTCCCTATTTACAAGACCTTTAGAGAGTAAAACGTGTAGAACTGCCATCATCATGGCTGTGTCAGAGCCTGGAAGAAGTGGGATCCATTGAGTGGCAAGAGATTTCACCGTAGAGGTGCGCCTTGGATCTATTACAATAATCTCGACCCCTCTTCGCTTAGCTTCGTGTAAACGAGCCTCGAGACCACATTCAAACTTGTCATCCTGAATATTTGCGCCCCATAAAATGATCAAATTTGAATCGTTTAGAGTGGCAGAATCTATCCCCGTCTCCAAGGTCCCTACAATGTAGGGGGTAGTAAACTGAAACGCCCCAATGCTGAAGCTCGACCATCTCTCTGTGTAACCGCCGTACAGGGTGAGGAATCTCTTTGTTAGGCGCTGTGTATTGTGTAGACAGCCACGCTGAGAGCCGCTACCTCCAAGGTGGAGGACAGAGGAGGCTCCATATCTCTCCCTGATTTCTACTAGCTTGGAAGCAACAAGATCGAGTGCTTCCCCCCAGTCTGCTTCCCTGAATTGACCGCTTCCACGAGAACCCACCCTTATTAGAGGCCTTTTTAGCCTATCCTCAGCATATAGGACTCTTGGCATTTGGAGTCCTTTCAAGCACCCAGCCATACCCGGTGTCCCAAGTCGATTATTACTTATCCTTGTGACTATCCCTTTCTCTACAGTAGCAATGAGCGGACACCCGCCACCGCAATCTAAATTGCATGAGACGGGGAGTCTAACTATATCCAACAGAGTTCTCATCTCACTTGAATTGCTAACTTATATTTGTTCTCCGAAGCCTTTACTAGGTGTATATTTCATTTCAAGGGAAGTATATCTAAAATTATCTAAATGCGTGTCCTCACCAAGTTCTCCTCACATACTCTACGAACCAAGGTAATCTTAGGATCCGAGTACCCATCATTTTTCAGATCCCATAAAATATCAACAACCTCGCTTAGGGGTGGTATTCGGTTGTAGGTGGCTGGTGTGCCGGGTGTTACCAACCTCTTGAGGTAGGTTACTTGTTTTATGTCTGTGAGTCACTGGAGATATATCAAGCTGATGTGAAGATAAGATTATGCCGCCATCGCACGCGCGAGATTACTGCTACGTAAACTCCTAGGACCTCAACTATTAGCACTAATTTCTTGAAGTTGCCTCCTATAGTCCATGTAATATAATTATCTATAATCAACATAGACGATCGCTTCTTTGCTACACATTAGAATTCGGAACCTCATCGTCCCAGGTGAACAACTCTTCAATCGTAGACTTGAGGACAACAGCCACGTCGTGGGCTAGCTTAAGGGACGGATTATACTTTCCCTTCTCCAAGAAGACTATGGTCTCCCTCCTCACACCCACCTTCAAAGCGAGGTCAGCCTGCGTCAAATCGTACCTGGCCCTGAACTCCTTAATCCGAGTCCTCAATCTGACCCTCCCCTCTAGCGTATAACCAGCTGAGTCCTCCGAAGGAGAAGCCCATGACCAACATCACGGCGATTAACGTGTAGCCGGTGTCGATTTCTGGTAGGCTCGGCACCTCAGTTGAGAGGATCATCCAGGCGAGCAGGATTACGATGAATAGGAACGTTACGTAGTATGTTCCTATCGCGGCTTTACCTGTGATTCTCTCAGTCCTCTCGTCTTGGAGTGGGAAGCCCGACTTCAATTCACGGCGTATTTTAAACACGTAGACAATTAGAAAGGCGACCAAAAGAATAACTACCATTATGCTTATGGCGGGCCATCCAAAATCACTCAACGGGTTTACCTCCCTTCAGACTCTCTTCTTTAGGTACATTTGCAGCGTGCGCGGCGAACACTGCTCCAGAGGTGCCAATCAATCCGATTCCGACTATTCCAATAACTGTTGCAATGCCGGTATGGTTCTCTCCCAAGAGAGTTTCTCCGAATGCCATCAAATAGGCACCAATCAAGCACACCGAAATTCCTATCACAAATGGGATACGTGCGTACTTTTCACCAAGAGGGGTTCCCGATTTCTTAACTTTGTTCATCATCCAGACTGCGTGTACTGCCAGTGCTACAATCAGCAGCCCTATTAGGGGTACGGAGGAAAACAGGACTTCCATCATTTACTTCTCCTTTGTTGTTTCAACCACACTATATGTTGTGTTATTCTAACACTGTGTTAGGAGTGTCACACCTTATATTAAAGGTTTTCTGCACGCGCGCACGAGACGAAAATGAGATTCTAGAGTGCGATAGTGGAAAAACCTTATTTCCAAAATTAACAGTATAAGTATCAGAATGGGATTCTTTGGTAACATTTGGAAATGGTTTACAAGTCAATTCCCTACTTGGGAACAGGCTACGGATTGGGATTATTGGCGCTATCGCGCGCACATAGAATGGGAAAGTATTACGGATTGGCATTCGTGGGTTAAGCCATTTGTATTTATTGGCGGGGTGTTTATGGCGGGGGTGGCACTGGCTTCTCCGCCATTTGTCTGGGTGTGGGAGCATGGTACCGATTTAATTATTTCTCAATGGGATTACTTGTGGTGGTGGATAAATAAAGTACTCAATGGGGGTTTCATGAAGTAGCTCGCACGCGAATTGCCTGATCACGTGCTCACACCTCAACCTTTCCTCTAGCCATAGGGGATTATCCGTGACTGTACTCGTGAGAGCAGGATCCTTCCCATAAGACCCTCACATAACTCGAGACCACACCCAAGCCAGATACAGAGAAGCAGTATTTACACGGTAGAACCTAAAAGGAGCCACAAAACAGCACCAAAACCAGAAAAGAAGAACAAATAACGAATATCACCACCCAAACAGCGCAGAAACGATAAAAAAAGATAAGATTATGGAGGAGTCTCAAGGACCTTCTCTACCCTGGTGGCAAGCTCAGGATGCTCACCATGATACCTCAAAAGCTCATCATAGAGAAACTTAGACTCACTAAGCCACCTAGAGAAACCCATCGCC
>JBFYNP010000114.1:0-3566 GCA_041304325.1 Candidatus Bathyarchaeota archaeon | reverse complement strand
TATCGAGAGAGTTATAATATCTCACTGTCACTGGGACCACTTTGGTGGAATATGTTTAGATGGTGAACTCGCTTTTCCGAATGCAAGCTATGTCATGAGTTCCGCCGAAGCGAATTATATTAAAAATACTGTGAAGGGATGGGCCCTCGATTACCTTAAGATGATTGAACATAAAACATTCTTCATAGAGGATTCCGCTGATATCATTCCTGGAATAAGTGTCATTCGATCTTCGGGACATACCCCGGGGTTAACAACGGTTGTAGTTTCCTCCAAAGCAGGTTCTTTACTTTATACTTCCGATGTAATCATTCATCCTCTTCATATTGAGCACCCGGATTGGTCCCCCTCTTTTGAGACTGATCGTGTTATGGCTGCGTTGAGTCGTAGAAAAATCATTGATTCCTCTTATAAAATAAATTGTCTCATTCATGCACCGCATATGCCTTCACTGGGTCTAGGTAAAATTATTCGAATTCCAGAAGGATATAGATGGTTAGCGATCTAAAAAAATTCAATTGTTCGAAGAAGATAGTAACAGTATATATGAACTCAATATATGTTGAGCTTAAATCGAGCTTTCATTTTCTTTCCTCTTCAAAATATAGGCGAAAGGTATAGCTAATGAATAGATCAGTGTAGAGACGATGAAAGGCGTGATTGACCCAGGCATCATATAGAAGAACCCTGCAATTATAGGGCCTATTGTAAATCCAAGTCTAGATGCAGTCATGTTCAAACCGAAACCAGCGCCATGTAGTTCTCTGGGAAGTAGTTCGGTGAGTAATGCGAGCATTGGGGGCCAGGTTAAACTCCAGAAGGCGAAAGCAAGCGCGTAAATTGCGAAGAGAATTATCCAATTGTCAAAGAAGATCCAAGTGCCAAGAGTCAGTGGTGCAAGTATGGTGCATATGAGGATGAGTCGTCCTCTACCATATCTGTCGGCGATTATACCTCCTCCGATCTGTGTAAGGATGAGGAGGATGTTGGATCCTGTGAAAAAAGCTCCAATGAGGGCGTAACTGAGGTGGTATCGGTCCTGAAGATATATGGGCAGGATCATGTTTACACCAGCCATGCAGGTTGTAACTAAAACCTGAAGACCAAATAGTATAGCCATGATTGGTGTATATCTTTTATCGAAGATGGATTGACGGTTAGATTTCTTGGCTTCGGATTTATTTGGCTCTACTTTCTTTTGCTGAATTTTGTTGGCTGGAAAAAGGGCAATAAAACTGATGCTGGCAGCGATGATAAAGACATTACCCCAACCTACATGCTCGATGAGGTAACCACCTGCTAGAGGCCCAACTATTCCAGCTATCGGCCAGGCGAGGTTCATGATACCGAAAAGAGAAGCTCGGTTTGTGGGTGTGGTGTTCTCAGCAACTATTGCCATCCTAGCGGGCATGAAGAGGCAGAGAGAGACATTCAGCATTATATTTAATGGGATAACCAAGGTCCAATCCCTTGTGAAAGCCAACAATAGAACTGAAAACCCGGAGAGAACAGCACTTAGAACCATGAAAGTCCTCATAGTGAATCGGCCGATAAGCAACCCTGCGGGAAGCATCAATAAGGTGGATGACAGGTTTCCTAAGCTGATCACTAACGCATTCTGAATCTCCGACGCTCCGATCTCCTTAAGATATAGTGGGAACAGGGGTTGCACCAACTGGGTTGTTAGACCTATAGCGACGTTTAACGCGAAGAGAGTTTGCAAGCCCTGATTTATGTTCTTCAAGAGACCCGCATCTACTGCGACTTTCATATGAATAAACTGGATGGATGGATTCACAGAAAATGTTTGGAATTTTTCTAAAACCTAGGAACTAGCTTTAGAATTATCGGTCTTTTAACTTTTCAGCGAGCTTTACGAGGGCTATACCGAGTTCATTCGCCTTTTCCATACCCTCCTTATCTCCTAATACGTCTCCAGGATTACTACCGATTGCGTTGGCAAAACTAGCTATACCGGGTACGATCATCTTCTGTGAAAGGATAAAAAGCAAAATTTGGCACCATGCACTAGCCAAACCAGTCCTCCTCGCTACGACCATAGCTCCTCCAACCTTCCCTGAGAACGCGGTTCTTCCCAGCGCACTTGTATTATAGAAACCCGCTCTATCTATCAATGCTTTAATTTGAGGTGTAATCGACTCATAGTAGCTGGGACTAGACATCAGTATAGCATCAGCATCAGTCATCTTGCTGAATACCTCCATAAAATCGTCATCAATCTTGCATCTTCCCGACTTTGCGCATGAACCGCAACCATCACACGGTCCAATATTCTTCTCCGAGAGCAATACGATCTCAGCCTCCGCCCCTAAACTCTTCGCCGCTTTAAGAGATACGTTGACCAGGATCTCTGTATTACCACCCTTTCGGGGACTTCCCACGATACCAAGAACCTTTATCATCAAGAAAAAAGGCACACCAGAGACATATAATAACCACCATGCTTATGCAACCTAAGACATACCATACAAATTGTGATGCATTAATAACCAACCATTTTGTACCTTCCTCATGGTTAATTCAACTGTTTTCAACGCAGTCAAGCGCCGTCGAAGCATCAGAAGCTACTTGGATAAAGAAATTGAAGATGAGAAACTTAACCTCATCTTAGAATCAGCACGACTCGCACCATCAGCAACCAATACCCAAGATTGGTTTTTTTACATCATCAAAGATAAAGAAACTAGATCAAAAATTACTGCATCTATGCCTTTTGGCATGAACCCATTCCTTAAGGAGGCACCTATAACAATAGTAGGATGTAAAAAAACCTCGGGATTAATTAAAAAAGTGTCACAAGCCATGTCAAGAAAAAGCTGGAGCGAAATCAATGTAACTATCGCTTTAGAGAATATGGCTCTTACAGCAGCGGATATGGATATCGGTAGCTGCTGGATCGGACTTTTTGATGAGCAAAAAATAAAGTCAATCCTGAGCATCTCCTCTGAACATGAGATAGTTGCTCTATTAACATTAGGTTATCCAACCACACAATCAACAGAAGAGTCTATTGGAGGAGTCCAGCCTAAGTCAAGATTGACTATAAAG
The DNA here is from genome assembly GCA_041304325.1 of Candidatus Bathyarchaeota archaeon. GTDB lineage: Archaea > Thermoproteota > Bathyarchaeia > TCS64 > TCS64 > UBA8941. The sequence goes on along the minus strand of JBFYNP010000114.1, from coordinate 497 downwards.
GAAATCGTGAAAATTATCTAGTGTTTATAGACATACTCAAAATCGATTGAACAAAATTATATTTGACACAATTACACATTGAAAGATACAGGCATATTCCAACATGGCTAATTTTAAGGTACGATGCTCCATTACATTTGGATATAAATGAAGTTCTATCTTACGGGACTAGGGAACCTCGCTGAAAGCAAAGAACACATAATTTCAAGTGTTACTGAGGCAGATCGCCTCGGTTTTGATGGGGCTCTGATGCCTGATCATTACATGTGGGGCCAAGAAATCGGGCACAACATGAAAAACCCATACAGCACTCTAGAGACTTGGACTACCTTAACATATCTCGCAGGTAAAACTGAGCGAATCAGCCTAGGTACTCTAGTCACTCCTCTTGGGCTAAGACACCCCGGAATTCTAGCAAAGATGCTCTCAACCCTTGACATTCTATCCGGTGGGCGGGTTGTACTAGGTGTCGGGGCAGGCTGGAGCGAAGTCGAGTT
>JBFYNP010000113.1:0-9236 GCA_041304325.1 Candidatus Bathyarchaeota archaeon | reverse complement strand
TGGTCAATATAAGTTTACAAGCAGAGTCATCAGGAGGTATACCCGGTTACCCAGTAGAATCCATTCTGCTCGGAATCATATCGGTTGCCTCTTTATTTATTGTATTCAATAAACGCATTACCCTAGCATGCAAGTAGTTCTTTGCGAATGATTTTTAGTTAAATAATATTACAGTTGTTCGTTAATGCTTCGCACTTGTTATTTTAGTTTCTCGCCACAGTTACCGCAGAACTTGAGATCACCCTGGTTTAAAGTACCGCATTTTGGACAAGTTGATGCAGCAGGTTTCATAGATTTTCCGCATTCTGCGCAGAACTTATTCGCTGAAGGGTTTTCTGCCCCGCAGCTGGGACATGCGGATTTTTTCTCTTGTATGCTACTTCCGCATGCAGCGCAGAATTTGTTTTGTGCCAGGTTGTCCGCTCCACAGTTTGGGCATTTGGTACCTTTTGGTTGGAAGCTTGCTCCACACTTGGCGCAGAATTTGTTTCCTTCCGAATTTTGTCCTCCACAACTTGGGCATATCACTACTCTTTGTGGGATCGGCTCACTCTGCATTCCCCTCATCATCTGTGCGCCTATACTTAATCCAAGTCCTGCACCGAGTCCTGCTCCTGCGGAACCACCGTCTGCAGGAAGTACACTTGCTGTCTCCTTGGCGTACTGCATTGCCATAGCTTGCTGGCCGACGCCTGAGGCGAATCTTCTTGCTTCTTCCGGGATCTTTACTCCCTCAAAGACAGCGTCAATTACCGTTAATCCTGTTCTTCGAGCCTCGTCGTTGATGATTAAAGTAGTTTTATCGGTAACCTGATCCACGTTTTTAACAAGATTTTGTATATCGAACCCGCCAAACGCATCGATCACCCTCTCAACAATAAATCCCCTGATGTAATTTTCGACATCTTGACTCGTTGACGCGTTTCGGTTTCCGAAAAACTCTGTTACGAAAAGCTTGGGGTCTTCAACTTTGTAAAGCATATAGCCATAAAACGTTACTTCAGCCTGGTAAGCTATTTGTCCGCTAGGCGCTGTGTAGGCTTGTCCTCCAAAGTTGGCTCTAAGTTGACTGTTGTTTACGAAGACTACTTCACACTCAAAGATGTCACCGATAATACCCAAATTCTTCACTAAATCAGTTAGAAATGGGATATTTGCGCTGGTGATAGTGTGTCTACCTGGCTTTAATACATCTAGAGCTTTTCCATCTCGAAATAAGACAGCCCACTGGTTCTCCATAACAACTATTTGGCTTCCATATTTGAGTGAAACATTTGGGAATCTAAAAGCAACTTGGTTAGCTTCTCCGCTCCTCCATTGTACAGCTTCAATTATAGGCATTTCTCATCAACACTCTTTCATCAACCAAACGCTTGCTTTCTATTACGCCAAGACTCATCGAAGGCTGATAGAGTCTTCTTAAGCGCTTCTATGTTTATTCTCATCTGAGGCCAGTTGATTTGATCAAGTGAATCCTCCGCAGCCTCGACATCTTTGCTTATCTGAGCAATGTTCGCTCCTAGGGATTTATCGTACTCAAGCATCCTGGTTAGCTCCTTTTCTTGAATTTTCTCGACTCTATCAAAAATTGGGGCATACCCATAATCAGCTCTATTCACTGACGCTGCGAGCCTATCCATTATCTGGATGACCTTCTTGCATTCTCTCCCCAGCGTATTTTGATCAGCTTCAAGAATGCCGAGATATACTTTTTCCCACCTGTGGCGAATAGCAATAAACTCGGTATAGAATCCTTCTCTTAAGGTTTTATCGAGGGCTCTAAGGTCCTCTTTCTTACCATAGTTTGATGTTAAAAAATTCTCTATGTTATCTAATATCCCGTTCCTAGTAGTCTTCTTTGGTTCGGATGTGCCCATAACAATCAGTTAAGATACGTATCTCATTTTGTCTAATAATATTATTGGGTGTTAATTACGGTTGAGCAATATTTGCATTGAACTGATATCTGCCCACGGTAGATCTCATCTCTGTAAGGAGCGCCACAGTAGGGGCAAGTGATTAAACGTTTCTCAGCTGGCTCCTTATCAGCAGGTTTGGTCTTACTGAGATCTAAATCGATCTGACCTGAGGATATTTGGTTGAAGAGTTTGATGGTTTCATCAGCGTCATCACCGTATGCGTCGACTACAAGCTGCGGGGTATCCTGCTTGAAGTCTATGTAAAGCCCTTCGCCTTCGAAAAGACCGACCTTTCCTTTCGATATTTTACTTACAGTACCAATCGGTTTATCGATGTAAACTTGACGTTCGGTTTTCTTCTCGGTCGCCAAGAATAAGATCTTTTTTAGAACGACCTCCTTCTCCACCTCATAAATTAATCTCTGATTCGTTAGAGTAAGTATACCTTCGACATTTTCCTTCATGTTCTTAGCTGGGATCGATATTACTGGTGTCTCACCCTGCTTCCACTTGAAGCTCGCTGTACTTGTTCTCTTTACAGTTTCTTCAGCGGAAGCAATTTCTTTCTCAATTGGCCTCAAAACACTGGTAATTTGGGCGAGTTGACTCCGTACCCTCGTCGAAATGTCGTTTATCTGACTCTTCTGGACAGACAGCCTTGAAGTTAAGTTATTTAATCCTCCAGCGCGGAGGGAGGTTGTTGACCTATACGCGTTAAGCTCTCTTTCGATGAAATCTAGTTCAGGTCTAAGTGATGCTGCTCTGTTCATGATGTCTGACCTTAATGTAGCTCCCAACATCGCCCAACTGCTTACCGCTTTCTGCTGGTCAACCTCCAAGTTGGGTTGTAAAAGGTAGTTCATTTGTCGTAGTCCTGTTACTCTTGCAGGAAGTTTGATTATTGAATCATCAACACTGTTAACAAGATTCTCAGCTTCGTTTAGCTGCATCTTAGCTCCGGTAAGCTCATTCAGCAGGGTTATGATCCTTTGCTGCTCCTGAGATTGCTGGGGGTCAACTTCCTGTCTAGGTGTACGATCCTGAACGGGTCCATGTTCTCCTCTCGGTTCTGGTCGTGTCCCCGGTCCACGTTCTTCTCTCGGTTCCGGCCGTTTTTCCGGTCCACGTTCTCCTCTCGGATCTGGTCTCGTTCCCGGTCTACGCCTACGTGGATCGAACATTAGTAACGAGTCGATAAAGGAAATTTTACTTAAAGAGCTTTTGGTTAAACACTCAAGCGCCTGCGTTTATCTATTCACTCCAAGCAACATCATATTTAGCTATCTCCATTCATATAATCAAATAGACAGCGCATAAGATAGTGCGTGTGTATCTACATTCAAAGTGAAAAGACCCCCAAGGGCAAACATCTTTCCACGCGCACCTCAATCAAACCGAGTCACGCATCTATCCTTACTTATTAGTAAAGAATGTAAGAGGTAAACGTAGGAGCGCCTATTGGGATCAAGAGTATGTATTTTGGAGATAAGTGTAAGCCAGTTTTCCTCAAAGGGCCAGGTCACCATACCAAAAGAGATCAGAGAAGCCATGGGCATATCCGAAGGGGATCGAGTAGTCTTTGAAGCCAACGAGGGTCGGATGACCTTCCGAAAGGTTTCGAGAGAGAAGCTAAGCGAGATATTGACTCGACGAAAACCCTGGGATGTTAAAAGCCTAGACTATCAGAGGGAGCTACGCAGCGAATGGCGTTAAAAGCCGTCCTAGACAAAAACATTTTCCTCAACGTGATTAACAGAAAGAACCCATTCTTCAACGACTCCAGAGCTCTACTTGACCATATTGATGATGGACGACTACCCGGCGTGGTGTCAACCATCACAGTCACGGAGCTATCGGCAGGCTACTACGCGGCTGGCGATGAGACAGGGCTGAAGAGTTTTCCGCTACACATTCTTTCCTCGGAGAACTATAAGATGATTGACGTAGATTCAAGTGTGGCGGAGCTCGCGGGAAAGATTAGAGCTGAATCCGGTTTGAGGTTACCAGACGAATTAATCGTTGCTTCAGGCTTGAAAGCAGGGGCCAGCAGCGTAATCACCTGTGACGCAGAGTTCAGAAAAACCGAGAAAACTCTGAAGAACCTATCTCCATCCGAGTATTTGGCTTCGTTTCCTTAAAAAATACTGCGAACACACATAAAAACGGGAAACCCTCATAAAACCTAACGAGTTCCTAACCTAAAAACGGTGACGACAAATGCATAATATTTATAACAAAATGTCGTCACCGCTTTAATGTGAGTCTGTACCGCATAGAAATCCGGCACCTCGTGAAATCCGAGGTATACTACCTAGTCAAAGATGTGAGAATAGGCGGCACATCGCGCGCGCGACTATTTAAGTTGTATTTAACAGTATTGAACGCCTGCCGGAAAAAGCAGCGTGTTCGAGATGTAACCGATGATAAGATCGCCCGTGCTTGTGCAGTCGACGGGTAAGTGAAATCACATGAGTGGCATCAGAAGCCGTCAACTACCATGACTAAAGCCACAAGTTTCCTTGTAGCGAGATCATGAGGTTTTTTTCTCACCAGGATTCGACTTTTAACCCCGGAACCTTGTTAAAGTGGCTCAGGTTCCTAGTGACGAGTGGCTCTCCATGTCTTACAGCTATCCCTGCAATGAACTCATCTTCAACACCTATCGCCTCACCTCTTCTACTTAAAGCGACGTGGATACGCGCAATATGGAATGCCGCCTCTACGTCGTAGGCAAGGATCTGTAGATCCTTCAAGAGGCTAGCTGCCTCCCTCAGGTTAACCTCGGATCTCGATGACCTCCACGCTCCTTCGAAGAGTTCGTAGGCGGTAACAGGCGTAATGGCTATCGGGACTCCTCTTGACTCCAGGTTGTTCATGTGTTCAGCTGCTGAGGCGTCGCCTCGGAGGAGAGCAACCAGAATGTCTGTGTCTAGGCATACCGTGACTCTGTCACCTGAGTTTCGCTTTCGGTTTTGAGGGTGTTGATTTCCTTATAGATACGCTCGAACTCTTCATCTGTGCCGATCCATTTTCCTTTATGTTCTAGAAGAGATCCCTTTCTACGGGGGCCAAGTAGTCGAATGGTTACTTCGGTGAAGCTCTCACCGGGCATCTTGTGGCTGGCTAGTATGTTGTAAGCTTCCTCTGAGATGGTGATAGTTTTATGCGCCATTCATACCCGTTTGTCAGTGTATTATCAGTGTATTTAATACTTTTCGCGTGCCCGTACCAAAAAGTCCAGCGTACGCGTGATAAAACATATATACGTTGATGTATTACTGTGATGTATATGATGACTGTCAGAGTTGATGAAGATCTTAAGGAAAGGATGCGGAGATACCCCAAAGTGAACTGGTCCGAGTACATCAGGGAGTCGCTGGAACATAAGATCAGAGAAGAGGAGATGAAGGAAGCGGTGAAAGCGATGGATGAGCTCGCCGAGAAGACCACAGGCAAATGGAGTGGCGCTGAGGAGATCAGGAAATGGAGAGATAAACCCCATGGCTCCAGCTGACCTTATCGTCGACGCTTCCGTCGTTATCAAATGGTTCAACATTGAACCGGATCGGGAGAAGGCTCTGGAGGTTAGAGCAGCCCATTTAAGTGGAGAGATTAGGTTGATTGCTCCAGCGCTTCTCCCATACGAGGTTTGTAATGCTCTGAAACATAGTCCGAGCTACGATGAGTTGAGCCTTATCAGGGCTCTTGATGCCCTCCATAAAATTGGGTTAACCTATAAGAGTCCTGACGCGGACCAGATGACTCAGACAACGAAACTCGCTTATAGATACGGCTTAACCGCTTACGACTCCAGTTACCTCGCATGTGCGGAGGTCGCTGACACTAGCCTCGTGACGGCTGACAAAAGACTCTATGATAAAGCCATGGAGTCAAAGAGGGTCATGCTCTTATCCGGATACGGAAAAGTGGCTTAGTATGCGTGCGCGATGTCTACAATATGGGAAACCTATTAACTCCCAAATCCGACACACGTCGGGTGACCTAAATGAGCTTAGACGCTATCCACCAAAATACCATCCGAACTGAAAATAAGGATCCGAAAATACAACATAAATGCCTCAAAAGTGATGAGGGAAGCCCTCAAAAGAGAAGTTGCGAAAGCCGAAGCAGAGCAGATCGATAAGAGGCTGAGCCAGATCTCCGCCTCACTCGACAAAATCAAAATAGAGGACGTCGTCACAGGCATCAGGGAGGACAGAGAAAGCCGATGAGCGTAAACGTCGACCCATCCTCAATCTTTAGAGCCCTAATAACGAGGAAGACTGTAAAAGTCGCGGGTGAATCAACCCTCGAATTAGCCAGATACGAGCTCGGTAACGCCATACCCGAAGAGCATCGAATCTTTAAAACCCTCACACTCGACGAAGCCGAGAAACTAGCGGGAAAAGTCTCCTCGCTGCTAGATAACATGTCTATAATACACTTTTCTAATCAGGTCGAAGTCTTGAAGGTCGCCACCGAGACTGACACAACCATCTACGATGCCTCTTACCTCTACGCCTCTATGGAGACAGGTCTGATATTATCAACTGAAGATGAGCGGCTAAGGAAAGCAGCAAACAAGCTGGGTATAAGAACGAAGAAGCTTGAGGAATAGATTCAAAGATACTCTGCAACTAGGTTCTTCGCTGGGTGATTTACTATTCTTTTCGCATAAGAAAGTCAATGACTTTGGTCATGGGTTTCCTTGGAGTGAGATCATGAAGGGCGACCTGTAGGATCCTTTTTAAAAGTGGTTGTCCGGTCTCGTCCATGCCCGTCCACGGCATTTCGGCGCTGTCTTGATCGTTTTTTATAATTCGCTCCTCCTCCTTGCGTCTGGCTATTGCCTTTAGGTCTTCTGGGCTTATTTCAGATACAGGTGGTAGTTCAGGTGCTGGTGGTTGCTTAAGTGGGGAACTGGGTGGGGACTTGCTACCACAACCACTACCCACTTGACCACCCACTACTTTGCTACCACCACTAGGGAGACTTGGCTTACCACTTGCCTTCGATTTTTGGGACTTCCCTATAGTAGTAGGGGTGTGTACCTGTACGGGTGCACCGAACTCTCTTCTATTACCCATGGTAGTAGGTAGTGGAGTAGTAGTGGGCAGTGGTCTAGTGGGTACTTCTTCAAGTGGATCCTCGAAGTCCTCCGCGCGCGCCTACAATCCCCATTTAAAAGTGCAAAACTTCCACAAAACAAACCACAGCTAACAACGACTCATATAGAAAACCAGGCGAAACCGCATAAACAAACTCATGTGCTTTAGTTCTGTGCTTTTGTAGAGGAATCGCGAACGCTCTTGAAATGGTGGACAGCTCCTCATGCGCTTTGATGTCATTTGAGGCGGTAGTAGTTTTAGGGGGCTTTGGTTTAATTCTTATTCCCTTTTAGCTGCCTCAACCTTCTCAGCCTTCAGTTTTATCCTCGCTGCTTCCCTAGCTGCCCTGACCTCCTTCTCATCTGGTATTGGGGTTACCTCAATAGGAGGGGTATCTTACTCCCCACCATATTTGGGGGACTGGGTTGTAAACCAGTTTTAATGGGGGTTTGGGGTTAGGGGTATTGGATCAACCAGTTTGAGGGGGGGTATTAGGGGTATTTGGTGGGGAGTTTGCTTTTGGTTTTTGGGACTCCCTATTAGGTATATGGGGTTGTACTGGGGGTAGCTACCTGTACATCGTTTTCATCATCAATGGGCTGATTATCCCCATCTACCATATCCCCATCTGGTTGATCTACCCCAGATGTGTTATCTGGATAGGTTTTCAACTCATCTGGTATCCACGGGGTTAGGGTATCTGGGGAATACTTGGTACATAGCCACCCAACTAACTCGGGTTCAGTTCTAATGTACTTGACCGTGGCTCTGGTCTGGTTCATGTTGAGACCCCACTTGCGATCCAGGCCACTATATGGAATCATGTCGACGTCGGGGTAGCCGAGGGTAGAACTTTTCATATTTTCTCTATTGTCGCACGCCTTGGGGGATTTAATCGTCCGTTTTTGAGTTTATTCAAAATCATTCAACTCGGAAGCCCGCGCCTGGAAGTGAGGTTCTAAAACTTTGCATGCACGGATCATTTTCATCTCGTGATCAACTCTGGAGATGGTTATCAATTTATTCAGTTTTCATCTTTTAGGCTAAATCGATATTGTTTCCCTTTTGAGGTCTTTTATGTGTTTGGAAGGTTCGTAACGGGTATCGACAGATGTTTACAACCCCACTACGAAGACGGGATTTCAGTTGATCCGTATGTGATAGGGGTGGTTAAAATGAGATCACAAATATGGTATGATGTTGACCGCGCGCGCGTTGGACTGATCAGTGGTAGGCAGATACACCTACGAGACGAAGTCTAAGTGATTTATGAAATAATCTGAACCAGAATAAGCAAAAATGAGTTATACCCTAGACAAATGGATCACTTCGAGCCATTAGTCAAGAGCGTAGACTTATGGATCATTTCGAGCCACTTTACTTACTGCGATAGCCGTTTACGTATTTTTTACGAGCGCGACCTCCAGACTAGGACTCGTGAAGTATATACTTAGATATTCAAGGATAAACGGTCAGTTCAGGTTCAGGCTTAGTCGACAATTACGATATCATCGCAACCGATGAAGGCTACATCAACGAGAAGGACTGTGTGAACACTATAGCACTGATCCAAGAACACACACACGCAATAATAAAATAGGAGTTAAACCCCTAGACAAATGACTCATTTTGAGCAATTAGTTAATAGTGTAGACTAATTACTCATTTTCAGTCACTTACTTTTGCTATAGCGCGCGCGAAGTGTGGGTGTGAGTATCCAGGCGGTGCCGAGGATATCCTTCGTCGCGCGTACGTTTAAGTTGGGATCTTCAGGCTTCTTTTTTCGTCATTCTCTTTTTTTCGGAGATGCAAGCTTATCGCTATTAGTATTAGGCCGATATCGGTGAAGACCAGGGCTAAGAACACCATGTTGGTGCTGAAGTAGCTTGTTGTTTGATAGAGGTTTATGGCCCATAAGCCGAATCCCAGGGCGATTAGTAGGGATATGGCTCCAGGTAAGCCGAAGAACAGCAGCGGTCTATCGATTAGGATCTGTGTTAACGATGATTGCATTGTTACGATTTTCGTTTTCTCTTCTCCTGTTTTTTCAGGAACCACGTCTGCACTCACAGCCGCGAGATTGAACTCGTATCGCAGGTCACCGTCGAGCACATAGAAGACGTTGCTGTGGTGAATTATGGGTTTAAAGGCCTCTTCAGCCACCTTAGCAAGGTCCTCCAGAGAAGCTACCTTTATCATCGCTTTCTCT
>JBFYNP010000112.1:0-6186 GCA_041304325.1 Candidatus Bathyarchaeota archaeon | reverse complement strand
CCCGATCTGGGTACCCGAGGAATCTTCTGAAGCTGAGGCGGTCAACGGCCTCTCGCTCCGTCTCCTCGTCGCTGAGGCCATACCACTGCTGGATCACCAGCATCTTCACCATCACCACTTCGTCCTGGTTGGGTCTGCCGCCTTTCTCCGTGTCGTTCACGTAGAGGTCTTGCGTGATTGGTCTGAAGGCCTCCCAGTTTACTTGCTGGTCGGCTTTGGCGAGTCTGTCTCCGAGTTTTGCGAGTTTGTTGTACTCGTTTTGGAGGAGGTATGTTTCGAAGGGGTTCATGGGTTTTGTTTAGGGTAAGGGATCTATAAAGTTAATCGAGGGGAAGTAGAAACAAGTTATTCGGAATTCTCTATCTTTATAATCAAAGCCATGTTTTAAAGACGACAAGCTTCAAGGAGCTAAGTTTCTATATTTTTCGATAGCAGCTCTCAATGTGTTGACGGATAAATGTGCGCAGTGCTTATTTTCCTCTGGCAGACCTCCAAAATATTCATCGACCTCCTCTGGACTCTTTTGGTAGGCCTCTTCGATGGTTTTTTTCTTCACGGTTCTCGTAACATAGCTACAGCAAACGATTGTAAAACCACAACCATCCGTCCAAAATTTAATGTCTTTAATCATTCCTTGTTCTATTGAAAGGAATATTTCAACGGTGTCTCCGCATACTCCAGTTATCCTGCTCCAACTATCAGAATTATCTATCTTTCCGATATTCTGTGGGTACAAAAATTCCCTTTTCAGGTTTTCTGAGTATTCCTCTAAAACGATCTCCTGTAGTTTATCCTGAAGATCTTCCCATTTGTCTTTCATTTCATCATTCACATCATATATCTTATGACTTCACTCGTGACGATAAATATTCATGGAACTGTATCAATTCACTGGTGCACATGTGCCTATAATGACCCTTATATTTATCTGTTCATAGGCACATAATTGGCTCTGTACCAATTACAGAAAGAAGATGGAAGTAAACTGGTTTACAGAAGTGAAAAAGGTGATTTGAGTGCGTTCTAAAAATATTTCAGAAGAGGAGTCAAGGCTGCTACTTGAGACGGGGTATCCAAGAAAGGCCATCGAGCTGTACGCTGATAGGGTTAACGTAGGGATTATTGAGAACCCTGATGCAGTTTTAGCATATACTGGCCCCTGCGGGGACACGATTAAGCTATTCCTGAGAATAAGTGAGGATGATGTGATTCATGAAGCCAAGTTTCAATACTTGGGGTGTCCAGCCTCAGCTGCATGCGGCTCGACTTTGACCTTGATGGTTAAAGGGAAATCTCTAGGGGAGGCGAATAAGATAACCGAGGATGAGCTGTTGAGTGAGTTAGGAGAAATGCCGGGTGAGGAGTGTCATTGCGCGAAACTCGCCGTAACTGCTCTGAAAATGACAATCTCGGAATATGAAAAGGGGCAAAAGAGGGCTTAACTAATTACTTGATAAACGCGTTCATAGAGGTTATAATAACGCTGATGATAGGGGATCCGCATAAAATATGCCACTAAAATAATTCTGTTATACTTCTCCCGGATTAGAGTCTTCTTCATCCTTCTCGGCTCTCCTGAAAATTTTACCAAACCTCACGTATTTTTTGACCTCCTCTGTCCCATATACCCCCCACATACCGTAGATCGTCACCATATCGTCTTCTAGGTCCTCTGAGATGCATACAGGGTATCGGGGCTGTTACATGGGGGTTAATATGGTGTGGTGATCAATAGGCCGCAGGTCGCGCCTCACCACTAGCAACGATCATCGCGAGATTGTTTAGCTGATTGGTATCGTTTTTGCTCCACATTTAGGGCATTTCGTATCGCGCGCGCAGCGATTAAAAACAGCCTCGTCTTGATTCAATATTCCATCATTTAACATTCCTGTAAGCGACGACAATAAAGCCTTCCTAACTCCCCTAGTACGCGCAAGCGGTTAAAAAACAACATGATTCCTTCTCAAATGCTAAAGGAAACTGCAATGAGGCCTGCGCACGCAAATTGAGACTCTGATGCGGGTAGGCATCATCATCGTACTCAGCTATAAACTAATGATAAGCTACCATCAACACCAGCTCAAGCGCCGAAAGAGAAAAACAGGCCTCCACGTGAAAACCGAGAAAAACCTCATAGAAAAAAGAAGACCACAAGCCACAAATCAAAAAAATAACCCAAACATACGCGACCTACACTCACCTCTACTTTAACGACGATAAGCAACATAGATGTCTGCTTCGATATGTTCCATTTGTTCTGAAAAATAATGATGCGTGAAATAGATATTACCCTCATCATCAATTGCAGGATCCCCAACAAAACCAGAGACGATAAGTTCCGGCTCATCCCAGCCAGTTGAGCCTTTCATACACCGGTAGATACAGACATCTTCTGTATACCATAATTCAGTTCCATCTGGTGTTACATATAGCCAACCTTGATCTTTTTCATTGTTGATGATCTCACCAAGATTTACAGGCTCCATCCACTTATTGTTCTCTTTTTCAATAACCCATATATCTTTGCCCCCATATCCACCGGATCTTGATGAATCAAAATACATTGTCAAACCATCTGCGGTAAGATATAACTCTCCAACCTCATAGTCTCTATTGAGAAGTTCCCCAGCGTTTTCCCAGTTCTTCCATTCGCCATTTTTAAGCTCCGCAGTAATAATGTCAAGTTCTCGGTAGTTACCAACACGAGCTGAACAGAACCAAAGGATGTTGTTATGAATGCACAACGGACCGTCGAGTGCAAGTGAAGTGGTCAATAACGCGCGTTGTGGTTCCGACCAAACGCCGTTGGTTTTTGTTGTCCACCAGATGCCTGTAACACCATCATCGAGTTGCTTATTTGGAGGAACATGCACATCCGGTGTGAAAAAAAACAGAAAAGTGTTACCATCCGGAGAAATAACCGGTGCATCTTCTGCACCTGCTGTGTTAATCGATCCCTCCATAGGAATTGGTTGCATCCATTTATTGGAATGAACAACTGGCAGAAACACATCTTTTCCAGGATTCATTTTTACTGCATTCTTTGGGATTGCTTCTTTACGTGAGGGTTCATTAATAGAGCTAGATCTAAAAAACAAAATACAAATAAACAGACATGTGATAAGGATCAATACTGTTTTTTTCATTATCATCACCTAGGAATAATATGCATATGTCGTATTGTTGATTATTTATACTTCTCGCGCATATTTGGAGTCTCTATTTAGCAGTATCTCCCCATTCGCGCGAGTCTGTCTTAGAGGGTGTGGAAGAGATTGACGGAGTAGGGTAGTGAGTTAGTTTTATATATTGTTAGTCAGAGGGTTTTTGTTCAGAGAAATGGAGTTTGTCCTCTCCCCAAATCTTTACTGTGTACCCACCTCAAATAGGCAATAAAGGCTTCAACACCTTCCCTAATACCGCACGAGCCCGAGGAACGTACTCGTGGTGCACGGAACTCCGGGCTACCTCCATAAGTCTAAATCTTACTGACATGGGGTGTACACGTAAATCAAAGGATACGCCTCCAACAGAATCACTGAACCCACGCTGTCCCTCAAGATAGAATTTGCACCTCATAATTTTTCCGTCTCTCACCTCAAAATTCGACATGACCCAGTCACTGTCTTCAGACGGCATCTTCTCAACGCGTAGAGAAATTACCAACTTACCATCTGCTTTAACGTCACATATACGCGATTCATGCGTCTCTTTGAAGCTGGTTTCTGCAAGAAACTTGGGAAAACCATAGATATCCACGCCCGCCCAACGCGCGTCTTCAGTTGTTACTGGCAGATAGATGTAGTAATACCCGGATACTGCCTCACTTTTATTGTTATACTTATAATCAACTGGCATGCAAATTGCAAATTCATTGTAAGGAAGTATGGGTCGATGGAACTATACTCCATCGCATATAGGTGGATCTCTGCGACGCCGGGGTTTCTTTCTATAGGCGTCAATTTAGGGGATGGTAGTGCTTCTTCAACTTTGGAGAGAGCGATGTTGAATGTGCCCCCCATCAATGATAGTTCGGTGTAATGGGTTTCACCCTGCAGTTGTAGCCCGATGGTGTTATAAACGAGATGAAATAGAGGCTTTTTTTTAATCTGATGAATGTTGAATAGTAGGCTTTTTTGAGGCTGTTTTCCTTCAAAGGCGTGTGCTTCCTTCTATTTAATTTTCTCGACATGTAGGAAGGCCGGTTGTTGACACGGTGCATAGGTATAATTCAGGATTCGAGTTTATGGTTGTAAGATTACCTCAAATTATTGATTTAATAAATCCTAAAAAAAGTATTGACTTTCGCAACGGATTATGTCTGCATTTCTAATTTAATCTAGAGGAATTCCCGAATCTACACCCTCGATTGTGACTTTGAGTTTGAATACTATGTTAAAATCGATTAACTTATTACCAATCATTATGGAGCCCTCTAATAACAAACGGACTTAGTTTGTGCGCGCGAGTTATGAGTTTCTCCAGACGCGTGAGCAGGCAAACTTAAGCATGAATGGCATTAGAAGGCAGGACACCGCCGTTAAAACGACGAAGGAGGAGTAGATTTCGAGGTTGAATAGGCCAGTGACCCTCATCACCTCGAGGACAGCGAGCTCAATGCCAGCCCTGCCCGTGAGACCGATGCCTACAATTAAGGACTCCCCCCAGTTTAGACCCGCACACCTGGATCCTAAGCCCCCACCAATTATCTCTGCTCCCACACCCGATATTAGGACAGCCACAAGCAGCGGTAGGTTTGTGATCAGAGCCGTCAGCATTGTGTTCAGCCCCACCCACGAGTATGCGATTGGAGCAAACAGCCCGAAGGTGATGAACATGATTGTTCTATGCATCTCCCTATCCTCACTGAAGGATTTACTAAGCATGAGGCCTGAGAAGAAGGCTCCGATTATAACGTGAATGCCGGTGAGGTGAGCCAAAGCCATAGTCGAAAACAGCACGGCAAAGATATACGATAGCTTTGTACCCAGCGTTCTACTATTTTCTACAAACTTTTTCAACCGTTCAGGCACCTTGAAGTAAAAGCCAACCACATAAACCACCAGGAAGAATAACGCTGTCTTAAAGATCTGAATAGCTATTTGGTTTGATGCTGAAGCGATCCCCGCAGACGATATCCCTAGAACCGCCCCAAGCATAATTATCTCCGAGACATCGTCGATCACTGCGACGGAGACCAAGGTCATACCGGCCGCTGTTTGCAACTTGTTTAAGTCCATTAGGACCCGGGTTCCCATCCCTACAGAAGATATTGATAAGGCTATACCTATACTTACAGACGTCAAGTCCGAGTAGCCGAACATCTTCCCAACTGCATAGCCCACGATCATCGTGGCTGCCACATTGAAAATGGACACCACAAGCCCCCTTTTCGATGCTTCGAAGAGCTGATTTATATCTAGGGAAAGCCCGGCGTAGAGCAGCACTAAGAGGAAACCGAGGTCTGAGAAGGTTCCGAGTGATTCGTTGGGGGTGATTAGGTTGAGGATGCTTGGCCCAAGAACTATGCCCGTGACAATTTCTCCAACTACGCTTGGGTATCCGAGCTTTGCTAGGATCTCGCCACCAACCTTTGCTAGGACGATGATGATGAGCAGATTGAGAAACAGCGTAGGATCCATAAATGCTCACCGCCTCTTTACGTTCACTAGAGACGAGATTCGAATATATCGCATCAACACTCAAACCCCACTCGCGAGACTAGGATTCAGCAACAACAAGCATCAGACCGCGCGCGTTTCACTACTTCCATCAAGTATAAAACCATTTTTTATTACAATATCTGAAGCCATTGAAATACAAATCAAATATATAATTTATAAAGCATTATGATCAACACTTGGGATAGAATTGTGTGGCGGGCCCGGGGGTATCCTCCTAAAATTTTATTCCATTAGTATTCCATTGAAGGTTAGTATTACCCATTCTAAACATATATTATGTAAAAATCACTTGAAATTTGAGAAATACTCGTGCTATTTTAATACATTCAAATGAATGTCGGATCATTTACTAGTTTAGAGATAAATCGCCTACATGAGCAATTGAAGAGCTGATTGAACTAAGGAACTACGAATGGACGACCCACGAAGACTTAGGGAATATGATCGAGTATCTTTTAGATACAGCATCAATGTATGGCGCACACGATAGTGTTTGATGTTA
>JBFYNP010000111.1:0-11149 GCA_041304325.1 Candidatus Bathyarchaeota archaeon | reverse complement strand
CATGATTCTACGCCAACTGGGAAAGACCAAGGAGGCTAAAAAGATCCTCAAACCGGTGCAAGAAGAAGTAGAAACAGTCGACGCTGAGGACTACCGATTCATGCTTCTCAAATGGAAGCATGAGGAACCTCACGACCCCCTGTATAAGCAAGCGAAGAAAAAGAGCCCTCTTGCTATCGGTACACTCGGATATGGAGTTGGGTGCAGCCATCTTCTAGAAGGTAACCAGAAGAAAGCCATCTCCATCTGGAGAGAGATCATCGCAACGGGCAACTGGCCAAGCTTCGGCTACATTGCGGCAGAGGCTCACCTACACCGCCTAAATCTACTATAGCTTTTTTCAAAGGAATTCATGTGACCTAGGGGTCATCGAACAACTAGATGCAACAAATCCCTAACTGAATCTCAAAACATATTCAAAATTACGCCACAGGGAATAAGTAGCTGTAAAGCTAAAGAGATGCAAAGGCGCACCGAGATGAGTGAAAAGAAACAGTACGCGGAGCACTTCCTAGCCTCAGCAGAAGCAATCTGGGGTATGGCTAAGATCGAACCCATAGCGCAGAGCATACTCAAAACTGGTGAAGCCGTATGGGATGTTAACCAGATTCAAGTTGAACCCGGAGATGAGCCTGCTACGAAACCTCACCCCAGCAAGGAGGTACTATGATGAACGCTTACGAGCTAACCATAGCAGAAGCGGGGAAGCTCATCCGTGAAAGAAAACTCACCTCGATAGAGCTTACCGAAGCATGCCTAGCACAGATTGAACGTCTTGAACCTAAAATCGAAGCCTGGGTCACCATGGATACTGAAGGCGCCCGCGCAGCCGCAAAAAAAGCAGACAATGACATTGACCGCGGCATAAACCATAGCCCCCTTCAAGGTATACCCGTCGGGATCAAGGACATCTACTTCACAAAGGGGCTCCGAACTACGATGGGCTCCCCTTTTTACAGGGATAATATCCCTGACCGCGACGCGGACATTGTCACCAAGCTCAGGGATTGCGGCGCTGTGATACTTGGAAAAACCGAGACAACCGAGTTCGCTTTCCTAGACCCAGCCCCAACTAGAAACCCATGGGCTCTTGACCATACACCTGGAGGAAGCAGCAGCGGATCCGCCGCTGCGGTTTCAGCTAGGATGACTCCACTCGCTTTTGGTAGTCAAACCGGAGGAAGTGTAACCCGTCCAGCGTCTTTCTGCGGAGTAATCGGAGTAAAACCCACATATGATCTACTCAGCCGAGGTGGAGTATACCCCCTCGCTTGGAGCCTCGATCATATAGGATACATGACTCGCACAATCGAAGACGCAGCACTCACCCTCGACGCCCTCACTGGGTTGAAGACCCAAGGATACGTACCCGACCATCACCTCCGTATTGGTTACCTAGAAGGATACTTCAGAGACTTTGCTGACCAGAATGTTTATGTAAACTATAACGAGGCGATCCAACGTCTCTGGCGAGGCGAAAACATTCTAGATCCTATCGAAATGCCATCTAGTTTTGCAGCTGTTCCATCAGCTTTCCGAGTAATCATGTTCGCAGAGTCAGCAACTATCCACCGCGACAATTTCAGAACCCGCATGAGCGAGTACCGCCCACAGATCCGAGGCCAGATCGCCAGTGGATTGATGATTCCCACCACCACCTATCTTCAAGCACAGAGGATCCGAAGTATCTTCATTAGAGATATGCTAAACGCGATGAAAGGATTCGATCTCATCGTCTGTCCCAGTGCTCCAACTCCTGCCCTCCTTGGCCTAGAATCTACTGGAGACGCCGCCTTTAACAGTCCATGGAGCTTCACTGGCTTCCCCACCGTCACAATACCCAGTGGGCTTTCCATGACAGGCCTCCCCCTTGGAATTCAACTCATCGCTCGCCCAAATGAGGAGGCCCTCCTCTTCGCTGCAGGACGTTGGGCTGAGCGGAAGCTCGCAGGAATAGGCTTACCGCAAATTCTCCGCTAACCAGTGCAAAACCATTTATAAAACCAAGTTTTCCTAGCCGTTTTGCTTGGAGTATTTATTTTAAAACTTTTAGATACCTGAACATTAATGCTTATTTTCACTTGAGCATCCCGCTGGGCTACACTGTTTAAAATACTTTTTTCGGGAGAACGACGGTGAATACAGTTCCTTTACCAGTTTCCGTTTCAAAACTTATTTTTCCACCATGAGCATCAATCACACGCTTCGAAGCCGCAGACCCTAACCCTAAACCGCCTCGCTTCTTGGCACCGAATGCGATAAACACTTTAGGCCTAATATTCTCCGGAATACCTGTTCCGGTATCCGAGATTTTAACAATGATCTTATCTCCGGCATCAAGCGACTCCAAAGTTAA
Source organism: Candidatus Bathyarchaeota archaeon (assembly GCA_041304325.1). GTDB lineage: Archaea > Thermoproteota > Bathyarchaeia > TCS64 > TCS64 > UBA8941. The sequence goes on along the minus strand of JBFYNP010000111.1, from coordinate 8,793 downwards.
GGTGCCCCCATTTGGCATAGCCTCTACGCCATTCTTAGCTAGATTCCATAACACACGTCGTAACTTCACCACATCAAATAATGTATCTGGAACGCTAGAATCAACCTTCTTAACAACCTGTACTGTTTCAGGTATCTGAATACCTTCAAGGCAATTCCCAAGAACGTTATTAATATTCCCTTTAATTATCGTAAGCTCATGACCACGATAATATTCTCGGAAGCTATCGAGGAGCGTCGATGCGTGATTAAGAGATCCATTGATTTTTTGCAGATATATATTGAGGTCATTAGGCTTCCGCTCAATAAGAAAAACGCTGTTTGTGATAGTTTGCAAAGGACCACGCATATCATGGGCAAGCTCTGAGCTGACCCTTCCTATCTCCTCCCATAACTGCTTTTGAGTATACTGCAGGGACTGCTCCTTCATTTTCGTGTTAAGTTCCTCTGTAATCCTCTGGTTCCGTTCCTCGCCAGCCTTCAGTTCTTCAAGGTTTCTGCTAGTCACTAAAGCGATTGCTACGAGCTGCCCAAAAGCTAAGACGAGCACTGCGTCTCTCTCGTTGAAACCCCCTTCTTTACCTTCAAGGCAGAGAAGCCCAACTGTTTTTCCCTCAACAATAATTGGAGCTAATAATACATTCTTTAATAAAGCCTTCTCGACAGATAGTGTTCTTAATTGAACCCCCACCGAGACTGAATTATCATACACTACTTGACCCTTATTGTAGGCAATTTCGCGTAAACCTGTCATGGGTAGGGACGTGATTAATTCCCTGCAATTTTGATCCCCTTCAGAAGTGTTAAAAACCACAAATTTCTCGGAGCCATCCTTGTTGAGAAGAGCTACATGAATAAATCGAGCTCCAATTATCGAAAGACACTCTTTAGAAATCACATCCGACGAATCTTTGAAATCTTTAAAATCCATAATAGCCTTTGAAGCCCGACTCAGAGAAATGAACTCTGGCTCATCTTTATCACTATTATTTATTGAACTGGACATCGGGACATCAACTGCTACTACTCAAAGCAATGAGGCTCCACTTATAGAGGGTTTATGTTTTCTCACTCCATAATCATCTTTTAGGATAGGCTAATTCATAATACCTAAAAGCAGCATCCCTTCAAACATATCCGCATGGGTTTAGCAAAGGGTTCAGAAAAAACCCCTAGAAAAGCGTACACAGGATTTCAGAGAGCATGAGTAAGTACACTTCCGCAGTAACAGCTATAGTTGGCGGATTAATAATATTCGGATTAAAGCTTGGAGCCTACTTCCTATCAGGTTCTGTTGCACTACTTTCAGATGCTTTAGAGTCGATTGCGAACATCGCGGCTAGCTTGATGATGTTCGTAAGTGTACGAATCAGCAATAAACCCCCAGATAGCATTCACCAATATGGTCACCAAAAGGTTGAGAATATTAGTGCCTTCATCGAAGGTGCTCTAATCCTAATCGCAGGATCGGCGATAATCTATACAGCTATTAACCGTTTCCTTAACCCCGTTGAGCTAGGAACTTTAGATATTGCTCTCGGTGTTAGTCTAATCGCTACCGCAGGTAACTACTGGCTTAGTAAATATCTTGCCAAAAACGCTAAGAAATTTGGTAGCATGGCTCTAGAAGGAGATAGTAAACACATCCTTAGCGACGTTGTTAGTAGTGTCGGAGTTGTTATCGGATTGATCATCGCTGTTTTTACAGGATGGGGAATAATGGATCCCTTGCTTGCTTTCATAGTTGGTTTTATCAAATTACAGATGGGTATTGAGCTCATTTTAAAAGCTGGAAACGGGCTCCTTGACCAGAACTGCCCTGAAGAAGAGGCGAGAATACGAGCGGTACTAGATAGTCATAACCCCAGCTTCGTTGATTACCATAACTTGAAGACACGTCGGAATGGTGATAAAATCTATTGTGAACTCCATCTAAGCATCGATGGGTCTGAAACAGTGCAGGAAGCTCACGACTTTACAGATCATCTTCAGGAGGACATCCAAAAAGAGCTTCCTGAGATAAGAATTAATATTCACGTTGAGCCTCCAGAAGCGAAAACCCACGATTAAATAATTATTTTAATCCTTAATCCCGCAGAGCTTTGGCTTTTCACTGTTTATTCTCTTTTAACTTTCTCAACAATAGCAAATTAATTGCTACACTGACAGCGGCAATGTAGAAGGCGACTGTGTATCCAATAGAGCCTGCGAAGAGGGGGATCAACGCTGAATAGGCAACAGGTCCCACTACGCCTCCGAAGTCAAAGAAAGTTCGATAGAGGCCAATAGCGGAGCCTCTCTTCTCCGGTGGTGCGGAGTCAGCTACAAAAGCTGGGGTAACCCCATATATGATCCCCCAGAATAATCCATTAACCAACATGAAAGCCAGTAAGAGGAAGTAGTCAGTAACAGCACTGATCCCGATGAGGCTAAGTATACCCAGTATAAAACCACAGGCTAGAACAGGTTTACGTCCAAAACGGTCACTAAGCAACCCACCGAGGAGATTACCTGTTACGTTTCCCACCGTCATCCCGGAGACTAAGAATGCGTACCCTGAAAGACCGAAACCGAGAACCTCTGTAGCATATAGCGGCATTAGAGTTCCCATAACTCCCATATTCATCATCATGCAGAGAAGATTGATGACACAGACAATGAGTAATGTCCCGCTGAGTAGGCTCCGCATAGCGGGAATATCTGGAAGAAGCGACTTGACACCCTGGAATTTCCCAGAAGCACCATACCCTTTTAGAAGTAAAACCACACCAAACGCAACTAATCCGAGGAAAATACTAAGGAAAAAGTTAAACCTGAGGCCATACTGATCGGCTAAGAAGCCACCAGCTGTTTGCCCGATGAAACTACCTGTTAACTCGACCGCCTGGAAGATGCCGAGAGCACGACCTCTTTTTCCCGCGGGGAAGAGACTAGATACATAGGTCATACCGATACAGAAGAAGCTGGCGTCGCCAACTCCCCATATAGCCCGTGCAAAAATAAGGGTCCAGATATCCTTAGTCTGCCAACAAATCGCAGCTCCAACAATTCCGAATAGACGTCCTATGATCAGCGGCCATCTTGGCCCCACTTTATCGCTCATTGATCCAATAGGAAACTCGGTTAGCATTCTAACTACGAAATAGCCAGAGACTGCGAGACCAACAAGGAAAATTGGTGCTGTGAACTCCCGACGCACAAAAGGCGCGAAAATTGGGCCGACAAGGCCGCCGCTGAACATCGTCACCGTCCCACCTATAATCATAAGAATGTACTCACGAATCTCCGGTTTCATACTTAATCTGAGGGGAGAGCCCTCACCCTCGATTTAAACTCTGTCGGCACCGGAAACGTTTTTCATTCGAACACTGCGGGTTGATGGGGGAGTCTGGATGAGTAATAAAGAGCTTCTGGTCAGTAAAATCGAGAACGGTATAGTTATAGATCATATCCCGGCTGGGAGAGCATTCCAGGTCTTAGGCGTTCTTAAAATAGATCCCGATGCAAGAGCTTTGGTTGCTCTTAACGTCGGCTCGAAGAGTATGGGACGGAAAGACTTCATCAAAGTCGAGGGAAGCTATCTTACAAGTCGGGAGATAGATGTCGTTGCATTCGTCGCTCCTAATGCAACGTTAAATATCATTCAAGATTGGGGAATCAAAGACAAGCGTAAGATAAAGCTCCCGAAGCAGATAGATGGGATATTCAAGTGCCCCAACCCCCTCTGTCCAACAAATGCTGAATACACTCCCCCAAAAACTGGTTTCAAGCTTGAGGAAGGATCACGCATCGAAGAGACGCAACTTCACTGCACCTACTGTCATAGTATCCTCTACTATGGAACCATCCTCGAACATCTCACCGCGAAGGGTTTCACACTCGAAGGGCATGGGCTGGTTAGCCAGGAGAAGATAGAACGTACTTTCCTTGATGCCCTAATTAAAGGAGGAGCTCTTCGGTTCCCGAAGAGCCCAAAAGAGCCTTTTATACTTAAAAGTGGACGCCAAAGCCCCTATTTCGTAAACCTCGGCGCTCTCACAGACGGTGAGGATCTCAACAAGCTTAGATTTAGCTTCGCTAGCTATATCGCTCTCCTTAGGGAGCGCGGGGATATCCCGGAATTCGACTATGTATTCGGGCCCAGCTACAAGGGGATCAGTCTCGCAGCTCTTACATGTGAAGGCCTTAAGGACCTATACGGAATCAAGAAGCGTTACATGTACGATAGAAAAGAGGAGAAAGCATATGGTGATCTATCCACAGACAGGGTTCTCGTTGGTGCCAACTACTTCAAACCTGGTCAACGAATCCTAGTCGTAGACGATACCATTACCACCGGAGAAACAAAGGTAGACACCTTCAAGAAGCTCGAGATGCTCGGTGACCACAAGGTTGTTGGAGTCGTCATTGCTGTTGATCGTCAAGAGAAGATGGGTGACACAGGAGGGGTGGCTGACTTATCTGCAGCCCAATTTATGGAGCAGGAGCTAGGGGTCAAGGTTTTCAGCATCCAGAGATTTACGGGAATATACAAACTTGTCAAGGATAGCCTTGAACCTGAGATGAAGAAACTCTGGATCGACTATTATGCAAAGTACGGTGTGTCAAAACTCGAGTAGTTTCTCCTCTTTTCACCAGTTATACTCTTAACCAGCGGCTACAATGCCTCCACCATGGAGAAGTTTGATGTTCTCATCATTGGCTCCGGTAGCGGAGCAAGCATAGCCGATGCCGCAATCAGCCAAGGGCTCAAGGTAGCCCTCGTGGAGAAAGGCGACCTAGGGGGGACCTGTCTCAATAGAGGGTGCATCCCGAGCAAGATGGTAATCTACCCCGCTGATATCATCCAAACAATAAAATACGCAGAACGTCTCGGAGTAAAAGCAGTCATCGAGGAGATTGATTTTTCTGGGATCATGGAGCGAATGAGAAAAAGCGTTGGGGAGGACCGCCGCCACATAGAAGCTGGCGTAGCGAAGATTAAGGGCTTAAAGTTATACAAGGGCTCAGCCGAATTCACCGGAGAATACAGGATCCGGGTAGGAGCAGAGGAGATAGAGGCTAAAAACATCTTTCTCGTGGTGGGTGCTCGACCCGATATACCAGATATTTCAGGATTGAATAAAGTCAGTTACCTTACGAGTGAGAACGTTTGGGAATTACGTGAAAAACCTGCAAGTATAGTCATCGCTGGTGGAGGCTTCATCGCGGCTGAAATGGCGCACTTCTTTAGCTCTATGGGTACCGAAGTCACCGTCATTAGTCGAAGTCCGAGTCTCCTTCGCCACACGGAACCAGAGATCAGTGAAACTCTAACCCAATCGATGAGGACTCGAATGACTATAATTACAAGTGCTGAGATGACCAGTGTCAAAGAAGCAAAAGGTCTCAAAGAGGTTATTTACCGAGATGAAAAAGGAGTAAATCAGACAGTTAAGGCGGAGCAACTTCTTATTGCCACTGGACTCCGCGGCAACGGCGATACTCTCCATGCAGAGCGAACTGGCGTTAAAGTCAATTCACGGGGTTATATCCAAGTCAATGATGCATTCGAGACCGGAAAACCCCGAATCTGGGCTTTCGGCGACTGTATCGGTAAGGCTATGTTTAAACACGTAGCAAACCAGGCGGCGGAGGTCGTCTGGCATGCCTTCAGTCATGGTCATGTTCATAACTTTGATTTCAGTAAGATCCCCTACGCTGTATTCAGCTGGCCTGAGGTCGCATCAGTTGGATTAACCGAGGAAGAAGCCCTCAAACAGGGAAAGAAGATACTTGTAGGTGAAGCAGCTTATGCAGATACTGCCTACGGTGCTTCTATGGGTGAGGAGGATGGGTTCTGTAAGCTCATTGTTGAGCAGGAGAATCATAAGATCCTAGGCTGCCATATCCTAGGTCCTTACGCCCCCATACTCATTCAGGAGGTAATTAACTGTATGAGCTGCGGTGATGGTGGTGTATTTCCCTTGATGGATTCAATGCACATCCATCCTGCTCTTCCCGAGGTTGTTCAGAGAGCAACATTCACACTTCATGAACACAGTTCCGGTCACAACCATCAACACTGACCTTTAATATCTCCCGGCTCCTTAGATACTAACACTTCTAGGTGAATGATTTTGATTAAGATCGGAGATAAGGCACCAGATATTGAGTTACCTGATTCAGATGGAACAATAGTTAAACTGAAAGCACTGAAAGGAAAATGGGTTGTAATCTACTTCTATCCAAAAGATATGACAAGCGGATGTACACTTGAGGCACTAGATTTCACATTTGAGAAACCCGGATTCGATTCTGAGGGGGCCATAGTATTAGGTATCAGTGCAGACTCGCCGGAAAGCCATCTAAAATTCCGCGAGAAAAATAACCTCAAACACACTCTGCTAAGTGACACTGAGAAGCAAGCCCTTGAAACATATGATGTATGGCAGACTAAGAAGTTATACGGACGAGAGTTCAAAGGCATCGTCAGAACAACGTTCCTCATCGATCCAAAAGGCTTCATAGCATACATATGGCCCAAAGTTAAGGTTGAAGATCATGCACAGGAGGTCCTAAAAAAAATCAGGGAGCTAAAGAAATGAATGTCACGGACGCTATAAAGATCCGTCGAGCATATAGAAGCCTTGACCCCACGGAGATTACAACGGATCTTATACACGACCTCGCTTACCACGCAAGCCTCTCAGCAAGCTGCAACAATAACCAGCCCTGGCGTTTCGTATTCATAAATGATAGGGAACAGCTAAACAAAATTTACTCCTTACTCCCGAAAGGCAACAAGTGGATGGAGCAGTCAAGCTTGATAATAACAGTTTTCAGCCGTCAAGGTGACGACTGTGTAATAAAGGACAGGGTCTACTCCCTCTTCGATGCGGGGATGAGTACCGCGTTCCTAATACTCCGTGCGACAGAACTAGGTCTCGTTGCCCATCCGGTCGCAGGCTACGACCATGAAGCTGTAAAGCAGCTCCTGAGCATCCCTCAAGAATTCCAGGTCATCACCCTGATCAACATTGGAAAACATAGTGCAGTGATAAGTCCTCTTCTCAACGAGAAGCAAATGATCAGTGAGAAGGAAAGACCGGCGAGGAAGAGCTTCGAAGAATACTCATACCTTAATAAATACTCAACGAGTTGAGAAAAAGCAGGGTCGAGTGCCCTGGTTACTTGGTGGAGAGAGTATATTTGACGCCTAGAGGCGTAAGAGCCTCATCGACTTTTTCGATGAGTATATTCACTTCAGTCATGGTTGGCTTCTTGAACCATTCAAAGTAAAAGTCGTTGCCTTTAAGCTTCTCACCGCTCTTACTTATTATTGTACCACACCGCTCAGTGGATACACCTCCGACAACGGCGAAGTAGTTAATGATGCCTTCTTGTGAATTCATAGATGGCATCGCGGAGTCAATCATGGTGTCCATGATACAAACCTGTGGCATTCCGACTGCGACCTTCTCTAATGCCCTAATTGCTTTTAGAAGTGGCGGACCGTAAATCTTAACGTAACTCTTCATAACAGAACCCTAAGAGGATTCAGTTCAGCTTGATTTATAAAACTTAGCTCCCACTAGGACATAATTTAAAAAAAGAGATAAAAAATAGCTAGTTTTTCGTGGTAACCGTATACCTTACGCCAACCGGTTTAAGGGCTTCATCAATCTTGCCGATTAGCATCTGAAGTTGAGGAGTCGTTGGTTTCATGAACCACTCAAAATAAAAATCGTAATCACCTGTGCTGCCTCCGCTCTTACTGATAATGTGATTACACCTTTCCTCGGTGATGCCACCGTAAGGCTTGAAGTATTCAGTGATCCCATACTTTGTTCCCAAATTGTCAAGGTTTGTCTCAATTAGGGAATCCATAATACACACTTCGGGTGTGTCAATCGCGAGCTTCTCAAGAACCATTAGGGCTTTTAGAACCGGTGGGCCATAAAGTTTCACATAGCTTCTCATATCTAAACCTCAACTATAACTTCAGAACAACTGTTATTAAACTTTAACCTAGACTTTCAAGTGTCTTTTTAATTTCTTCATAATTTGGCTCGACTCGAGGATCATTGCTGACCCATTTATACTGAATGACCCCATCGTTATCAAGGATTAAGACGCTCCTTTTCGCCGCAACATAGCCTTTTAACCCGGCGAAGTCCAGATGTTCTACCTCATAGAGTCGAATAACCTCTCTATTATAATCGCACAATAGAGGAAAGTTAATCACGTTTTCATCGCTAAACGCCTTTTGACTAAAAGGATCGTTGACACTGATACCGACAACCTGCGCATTGAGCTTATCAAGCTTGGCAACGTCATCGCGAAGTGTACACATCTCCTTCTTACATGCTCCTGTGAACGCACCTGGATAGAAAGCGAGGACGAGTTTACGTCCCTTCCAGTCACTTAGTTTTTTTGTTTTCATATCGACTCCGATGAGGGTAAACTCGGGAGCTTTTTGTCCAATCGTAACCATGTTGATCAATTACAGCTTCTTATTCTGTGAAATATAAATTGGTGGAAAGAGAATAAATTCTTCTGGAAATCCGAAAACTGCCAACATCTGATCTGGTTTTTCTTTTTCATGAAAATTATTGACTACCCAAACCTCTTAAACGTCTGCAATTGGAGTAAATCTTGTGTCAAGAATGCCTAGCATCGACGGGTTGATTACATTTTTATACTTTAACGATTTAGAGAAAGCTGAACTCTTCTACCGGGAAGTTCTTGGATTAAAGCTGACTATTGATCAAGGCTTCGCTAAGATTTTTAGGCTTCACAATGGGAGTCACCT